>UREN01000043.1 GCA_900546885.1 uncultured Oscillospiraceae bacterium | reverse complement strand
GCGCCCCGGTTTTCAAAAACCGGGGCGCGCTGTTCTTTTTAAAAGAGGGGCCGTGCGCCTTACTTTGCGTCGGTGACAAACTCTTTGGCGCTGGCCAGGGTGGCGGCCAGGTCCTGCATATTGCTGGGCACAATCAGCTTGGTGGCTTTGCCGTCCGCAACTTTTTCCAGTGTTTCGAAGCTCTTCAGCGTCAGCACCTTCTGGCTGGGCGCAGCCTCGTTCAGCAGCTTGATGGAATCGGCCAGGGCGCGCTGCACCTCCATGATGGCCTGCGCCTCGCCCTGCGCCTCGCGGATGCGCTGCTCGCGCACGGCATCGGCGCGCAGAATGGTGGATTCCTTTTCGCCCTCTGCCACAAGAATGGCACTGCGCTTTTCGCCCTCGGCGCGCAGAATGCTTTCGCGGCGCTCACGCTCGGCGCGCATCTGTTTTTCCATGGCCTCCTGGATATCGCGCGGCGGAATGATGTTTTTCACTTCCACACGGTTTACCTTGATGCCCCACTTGTCGGTGGCTTCGTCCAGAATGGCCGTGATTTTGGCGTTGATGATGTCGCGGCTGGTGAGGGTGTGGTCCAGTTCCATTTCGCCAATGATGTTGCGCAGCGTGGTGGCTGTGAGGTTCTCAATGGCGGAAAGCGGGCGCTCCACACCATAGGTGAACAGCTTTGCATCGGTAATTTGGAAGAACACCACGGTGTCAATCTGCATGGTGACGTTGTCTCGCGTGATAACAGGCTGGGGCTTGAAATCCACCACCTGTTCCTTCAGCGAAACCTTTTTGGCCACACGGTCGATGAAAGGCACTTTCATGTGGAAACCGGCCGTCCATGTGCCGAAATAAACGCCCATGCGCTCCAGCACATATACATAGGCCTGCGGCACGATGGCGATGTTGGAGATGAGAATAACCAATGCAATGGCTAACAGCACCAACAGAATAATCAAAAACGGCATAAACAATTCCTCCTGGTAATTTTTTTTAGAGTAATACAAATTGTTGTTTTTTCAATGCGCGTAAACTGTTTACACGGCGCGTGTGGTGTGCCCTGCAGGGCGCAGCACCAGCGTGGTGCCCTCCACCGCAACCACTTCGGCCAACTGGCCCTCTGCCAGCGGCACGTCGCAGCGGGCGGCCCAATCCACCCCGGAAAGACGCGCCCGCCCGGGGCGCGCGGGCTCTACAGCGGCGATTACCTCGGCTGTCTGGCCCACATTGCGGTCTGCGTTCGTGGGCACGGCGGCCTTGGCGTCTTTTTTGCGCACCAGAGGACGCATCAGCACCAGGCACACAAGGCTTACCACCAAAAACACGGCGGTTTGTGCCAGCACATTGGGCACAAAGGCGCTGAGAAGCAGCGCGGCGGCAGCACCCGCACAAAACCAGATAGAAACCAGCGTGGCGGTGGCGGCCTCCGCTACAATAAATGCGACAAGCAAGATGAGCCAGACAATGCTGGCAACAGAGAATGACATGAGGCTCCCTTCCTTTCTTAGGCGGCGTCTCGCGATTGCCTTACCTGTATTGTATCAGAAACCCATACAAAGCACAAAGGGAAAAAACAGGCGGTTTTGCCCGGTTTTGGCGCGGAAAGCGAAATTTGGAAACTTTCGTCTTCCGTGCAGAGCCGGGCGCGCCCAGGCTGGCCCGGGCGCGCCCGGGCACAAAAGACGGGCGCCCCTTGCACCTTGCCCGGGGGCGGGGAAAAAGAAAAAAGGCGGTTTTGTGCGGCGGGCGCAAGCGGGCATTGCCCCTGAAACAGAAAATGGGGCACACAGCGTTGCCATGCGTTTTTTGGGCATTCGTCTGCTTTGCAAGCACGGCAGGCTATGCTATAATGAAAAAAACAGGGCCGCGCGGCGGAATCATACAGCCGTGCGCCCGCAAAAAAGGAGGGGAGCTGCCATGTTTTGTACGCACTGCGGGGCGTACCTTGAGGGGCACGAGCGCTTTTGCCCGGGCTGCGGGGCCTGTTTGGCGCCGTCAGGTGCCGCCGGGCCAGGCTGGCAGCAGCCTTCCCCCGCCGCCCCGTCTGGCGCGGCGCAGGGCTGGCAGCAGCCTGCCCCCGCCGTCCCGTCTGGAGCGGCACAGGGCTGGCAGCAGCCCGTTTATGGCGGCTATGCGCCAAGTTGGCCGCCACGGCCTGTGAAAGCGCCCCGGCCGGACGCCTATTATGTGCGCGAATTTGAAAAGCTGGCCGCCACGGGAAAGGGCAGCTTCAACTGGGCGGCGTTTTTTCTGGGGCCGTACCACTGCCTGTACCGCGACTGTGTGCCGCGCTTTTTGAAGCTGTACCTGCCCTTGTGGGCCGTGAGCCTTGCGGTGGGCATTTTCACACAGGTGCAGTCGCTTGCAGCCTGGCGCGGCAACGGCGCATGGTATGCGGCAAGCCTGATGCTGGGCCTGCTTTGCAGCCTGTGGGCCATTGGGGCGGGGCTTTACAACGGCTTTACGTTCAACCGGCATTATTATACGCGGGTGCAGGGCAACGCGGCGGCCCGCACACGCCCCGGCCTGATGGGCATTGCGCTGGCCGTGCAGGCCATGGTGAGCATTATGATGGCAGTGCTGATGCTGGCCGGCCTTGGGGCCGAGCTGGGGCGCGGTATTCGCGGTGAAATGGGCAGCCTTTTGGACGGCGCGCCCTATGAAGATGTGCAGGACGGCAGCCACAGCGACCCTCAGGGAAAATACGACGCCCTGTTTTCTGCCATTCTGGACAGCCACGCCGGTGCGGCCGGCGCGGTGCAGGATTATACACAGGGTTACACGGTGCCGCGCGCATGGCCCACTGGCGTGCCAAACGAAATGATGCTGCGCGCCTCGCGCCTGTTTGCGGACGATGCGCTCAGTGTTGGCACGCTGGTATCTGCCATGGATAACATGGAATGGAGCGAGGAATATGCGGCCGATGAGGCCAGCGACGGCTGGAACAGCCAGATCCTCTATGGCGAAGTGGGGCAGACGGCTGTGCAGCTGGAGTTTGCCCGCAAAGGCGAGCTTGTGAGCATCGTCTCTGCCATCACCTATTTGACAGACGACACCGACCCGGATTCCTACTATGAGCTGACGCAGGAAGAATTGGCCGCTTTTGTGCAGTGGCTGTACGAGCAGGCGGGCGCACAGGGCGGCGGCATCGCCGTGCGCGTGCGCGGCACCTGGGTGGACAGCGCCGGGCAAGAGCTTCAAATTTCGCCCGATGCGCTGGGCGGCGAAGCCTGCGAGCTGTGGTTTGTAGAGGACGGCGCCCTGGTGCTGCGGCTGGACGGCGGGGCATACCGCAGGCTGGTTCTTTCGCAGGGCGACAGCGTGCTCACCATCAGCGAATGCGATGAAAACGGTGTGGAAACGGCACAGGGGGCCACATATTACCGGTGACATGGTGTGAAAAAAGGAACGGGGGGATATTCCATGAATTGCCCGGCATGCGGAAAAGATACGGTGGATGGCGCGGCTTTTTGCCAGCACTGCGGTGCCAGGCTGGGCGGATGCTGCCCCATCTGCGGCAACCCAATTGTTGAGAACGCCCTGTTTTGCCAGTGCTGCGGGGCCAGGCTTGACGCGGTGAAGCCGGCGCCGGCACCGGTGTTTGTGCCTGCACCTGCACAAGGGCAGGCGGATGAGCCGTGCAAAGCGGCGGAAGAAGAGCCGGGGCAAAGCGCTTTGCCCGGCGCGGCAGAGGCGGTGCCGCCAGCCGGCCAGCCGGCCGCCGGGGCACCGGAAGAGCCCGTTGCGCAGGCGCCCCAGGCTGACGGGCCCGGGGCTGCGGATGCCCAGGGCATGCCGCCCATGCCGGAAGGGCCGAATGGCTATTACAGGTGGGAATTTGACAAACTGGGCCGGGGCGCGCGGGCAAGCTTCAACTTTGCCGCCTGCTTTTTGGGCTTTTGGCACACCTTGTACCGCGGCTGCTGGCGGCGTTTTCTGCTGCTGTACAGTTGGCTGGGAGTGCTGACCACCGTGACAGGCCTTGCTGCGGTGCGCGAACTGGAGGACAACGTGTGGCTGAACGCCGCCTATGGCACCTCGCTGTGGCAATGGAGCAGAAATGTCACGGCGCTGGCCGGCCTGGTGCTGTTGTTTCAGGTGGTGGTGGCGTTATACAACGGCGCTACATTCAACCAATATTATTACGGGGTGTGCAAGCAGGGCGCAGCCGATGTGGAAAAACGGCAGATTGGCCTTGTGGGCGGCACCCTGGCATCGGCCGCAGCAGTGGCCATTGTGCTGGGCCTGGCGGTGTATGCCTATGGAAACGGCCGGGAACAGGGCGCGCTGTACCGCCAGATGCTGATGCAGAATGCGGCCATTATGGGGCCTCAGGTGCAGCAGGCGCTGGACGAAAGCAAAGTGCCGGCGTCGGAGGAAAAGCTGTTTCTGGTGGGGTATATCCCGGCGGAAGAACTGCCGGACGATTTGAGCGCCCAGGGGGCGGGCGAACAGGCAATGAGAAGCATCCGCCTGTTTTGCGATGATGACCACACCCTTGGGCAGGTGCTGGACGCCGCGGGGGTGGCCCCGGTATTTGAAGGCATGGCTTTGCAGGAAGACGGCTCTGCCATGGGCGGGCTTTCCTGCCAGATTGGCGAGACATCCCTGCTGGCCAAAGTGGTGATATGGCCGGACGACGGAACTGCGGCCAAGGCTGCCGTAACAGGTGCGGGGTTTGTGAACGGGCAGTCGCAGGAACACCTGCAGGCCAGCACAAACGAGGCTGCCTCGCTGATGCAGTGGCTGTACAGGCAGGCGGGCATGGGCGATACGCCTGGCGTTGCGCTTCGCATGCAGGGCCTGTGGGTGGACAGCCAGGGCAACTACATTTCCATTTTATCTTCCATTATAGACGGGCAGGATTTCCAATATCATTATGTGCTGCGCGAGGGTGATTTGCTTGCCCTGTATGTGTCGAACGAGGACATTTACGGCGCTATCGGCTTAACAGAGGATGACCTGCTGGTGTGGAGCTATGCCCCACGCAACTCTTCAGAACTTACCACGGAGATTTACGAGCGAGCGCAGTAAAACCGCCGGGGAAATGCGGATGGCCGCTGTGATGTGCGGCAGGAGGAAGACGATGTATTGCTCGATGTGTGGAAAACAGCTTTCAGACGTAGCAAGTTTTTGCCCCTATTGCGGCGCCAGGCTGGCAGTACAGCAGCCGGAGCCAGACAGCCGGAAGGCCACAGCCGCGCCTGCCGCCGCACCGGCGGGTGCGGCTGTGCCCCCGGCTGCGGGCGCACAGCCGGCATATTCGCCGGCCGCGCGTGCGCCCGGCTCGGGGCAGGCATATTATGCCGCGGAATTTGAGCGCCAGCGCTGTGGGCTGCGCCCCTCGTTTAACGCGGCTGCCTGTTTTCTGGGCTTTTGGCACACCTTATACCGCGGCTGCTGGGCGCGCTTTCTGGCGCTGTACAGCTGGCTGGGGGTGGCCACGGCGGTTGCATTTGCATTTTGGGCGCACGGCTTTGAATATGACTGGGCCATGTGGTGGGCCCTGCGCATCTGGCCGCAGCCTGGGCCGGCGTTTGTGGCCGTAGTGCTGGTGCTTTTGGCCCAGGTGGCCGTGGCGGCGTACAATGGGCTTACGTTTAACCGTTATCTCTATCAAAGGTGCCGGGGCGACGCCCGTGCGGTTTGGCAAAGCACAGGCGCGCTTGCGGCGGGGGCATCGGTTTGCCTGGTTGCGGCGATGCTGGTGCTGGTGCTGTTTGCCGCAAGCGTGATAAACGGCACGCGCAGTGCCGGGCGCCTGAGCCAGACGCCTTATCCCCAGCAGGGCCAGGAGATAACCGATTACTGCACGCTGGAGATGTATCTTATCCTCTCGGGCACCTCTGTGACACCAGAGAAAGAGGCGCAGTACCTGAACGGGGCTTGCACAAACTTTCCCGGCACCTTCCTGCACAGCAACGAGGATATGGAAAGTGTGGGGGAAAACGCCACCCTGTACTGTGACAGCACCGTGACGCTGGGCCAGGTGCTGGATGCCGCAACAGACAGCCATGTGTGGTATTTTATTGAGAAGAATGCCGCAGGCGGCTATGACGGCAACCTGTGCTGCTTTGTGGGCGATTCGGTAATTGACTTTTATGTGACGGTGTGGTTTGAAGGGGAAAATGCATTGGTGCAGCTAAGCAACCCGCTGCTTTACCTTGCCTCTTCGCCAAGCCCGTATGACGACTGTTATTACGCCACTTCCCAGCAGGGCGCAGCCTTTTTGAAATGGGCGTACGCCTATGCCGCAGCCTCGTAGCGCCCGGCAGGCGAGAATGCCCTGCGGGGATGCTGTATTCCTGGTAAACGCGGGGCAGGGCTGCGGCCTTTTGCCCGCATGCCCTGCCCGGTTTTAAGACACCTTGGATTTCAAAGGAGGAGTATGATGATGAAGTGTCCACTTTGCGGAAAACCGGTGGAAGACGGCGCCGCGTTCTGCCCGTACTGCGGCATGAAGCTTGAGCCGGAGGCGCCGGGCGCACAGGCGGCCAAAGAGGCCCAGCCAGCGGCGCAGCCTGAACGGGAAAGCGCGCCTGCGCAGCCCTTTGCGGCGCAGGCGGGTGGCGCCGCAGAAAACCCGGCCGCCGGCCCGGCGCCGGGCGGCCAGGGCCCTGCCCCCGGGGGCACAACCCCGCCGCCGGGAGGAATGCCGCCTTACAGCCAGCCGCAGGGCGCGCCGTATTATGGCCAGCCGCAGCCCGGCGCAGCCCACGGGCCCTATGCCCCTTCGGCGGGTGTGAACCCCTATTATGCGCGCGAATTTGAGCTGATTGCAAGCGGGGCAAAAGCGCATTTCAACTTTGCGGCTTTCTTTCTTGGCTTTTACCACACGCTGTACCGCGGGTGCACCAAACGGTTTTTGGCGCTGTATGCCTGGCCGTGGGCGCTGGCGCTGGTTTTGAACGGCATTATGATGGTGTCGTTTGCAGACAGCATGGAAATGGCCCTGTACAGCACCGATGTGTCGCCGTTCCTCATTGTATATCCGCTTTTTATGGTGCTTGTCTGCTTTTTGCAAATTGGCCTTTCGGTGTACAACGGCATCACTTTTAACCGCTATTACTACAATAAGTGCCAGGGCGACGCGCGCGTGCCCAAAAAGACGGGCCTGATGGTGGGCGGCATTGCGCTGGTGCTGGTTTCCTCGATTGTGGTGACGGTAATTGGCGTGGCCAGCATAACGGGCACCATTCTCTCCAACTCTGCCGCCCTGCCCGGGCAGAGCAGTGTGGGCAACCTGCCCGAGAGCCTGCCAGAGAGCGAACCCTCTGCCGGCATATTGGACGGCACCCTGGAGCAGCACGCAGGCGATGTGATGTACGGCGCCCTGACGGACACCACGGTGCCCGAAGAATACAGCCAGATTTTGACGGAATCGCACATTTTTGCAGAGGATATGCCGGCGGATATTCTGGCGGCCGGTGCGCTGGAGCAGGCCGGCCGTGCGGCTTATCTGTTCTACAGTGACGATTACACCCTGGGCGCCATGCTGGATGCCGTGGTGGACGATATGAGCTGGTCGGATGCCGTGGAGGAAGAGGACGGCACCGTGAGCGGCAGCCTGCGCTGCCTTGTGGACGACACGGTGATTGAGATTGCGCTTTCCGCTTTTCCGCTGAGCGACGGGGACACCTGCCTTTCCATCATGGGCGGCATTGTGTATAAAAATGGCGATATGGATGCAGATTCCTATTACGTCTGCACGCCGCAGCAGGTCAATTCCTTCATGCAGTGGCTGTGCCTGCAGGCCGGGACGGAAACGCCGGTAAGCGTTGCCCGCCTTGCCATGGGCACCTGGGTTAGCGAGGATGGCCAGACGCTGGAAGTGACGGAATTTTCTTTGAACGGCGTCGAGATGTATCTGAACAACACAAGACGCTCGGATGAGGGCACCCCGCAGGTGGAATATCTGACGCCGGACGGCTACGGCTATTTTGAGCCCAGCGCCAACGGCGCCACCATGACGGTGTATTCTTACCTGGACGGCAGCGCAGAGGAAACTGTGACGCAGTATACCCGCGCAGAATGATGCCGGGCCCCATTTTCGCAAATGCAAAAGCGCCTCTCTTTTTCAGAGAGGCGCTTTTCTTATGCAAACAGAAGGGCTGCGTCACGCGGTGCGAACTTCAAAGGAATACGCCGGCACCAGGGCGGGCCTGCCCAGCAGGGTGGCCTGCACGCTTTCTGCTGTGCGGTTGATGCATATGGCCAGCGCGCTGTGCGCGGCGCGGCGCTCGTAACACAGCACGCCGCCCTCGGCATAGGTGATGAATAGCTGGCCGTCCGCAAGGGCAGGGCAACGGCGGCGCAGGGCCGACAGGTTTTTCAGCACGGGAATGATGTGCGCCTCTGTGCTGCCCCAATCGAAATAGGCGCGGTTGAACGGGTCTTTATAGCCCTGCATGCCAATTTCGTCGCCATAGTAGACGCTGGGGATGCCCGGCAGGGTAAACAGCAGGGCATAGGCCAGGCACACAAGGCGGCGGCCGTGCTCGTACCGCTCCGGCGAAAGGCGGCGGCCGCTTTGCCAATAGCGGTTTTTTCCCTCGCAGCTTTCGCCCGCCAGGGCGGTGATGGCGCGCTCGGTGTCGTGGGTGGAGATAAAGTTCATCAGCACATGCAGCGCGGGCGCAGGGTAGTTTTCACAGATGCGCACAATGGTGTCCGCAGCGCTGCGCGCGCTGCCGCCGCGCAGAAAATTCAGCACGGCGTTGCGGAAGGGGTAATTCATCACTGCGTCCAGCCCTTTGCCCAGCAGGTATGTGCGCCGTGCGCCATAGCTGAATTTGGTGGTGGCGTCTTCCCACACTTCGCCCAACAGGTATTTGTCCTCGCCGTGACGTTTTACGGCCGCGCGGATGGCCTCAATGAAATCGTCCGGCAGCTCGTCGGCCACATCCAGCCGGAAGCCGCCGGCCCCAAGGCCAAGCCAGGTGTCAATGACGCCGCCTTCCCCGCAGATGAACTGGCGGTAGCTCTCGTCGCGTTCGTTTACCTCCGGCAGCGTGTCGAAGCCCCACCACGCGCGGTAGCCGCACGGGTAAGACGGGGAAAAATCGTACCAGCGGCGGTAGGGGCTTTCGGGGGAATTGTAGGCGCCGCACACGGGGTAGCGGCACTCGCGGTTGAAATAGATGGAATCGGACCCTGTGTGGCTGAACACACCGTCTAAAATTACCGTGATGCCCTGCTGCTTTGCCTCGGCACACAGGCGGGCAAACTCCTCGTTTGTGCCCAGCAGCGGGTCTGCCTTTAAGTAGTTGGCCGTGTTGTAGCGGTGGTTGGAATGCGCCTCAAAAATGGGGTTCAAATACAGCACCGTTACGCCCAGCCCGGCCAAATATGGCAGCTTGCGGCGGATGCCTTCAAAATCGCCGCCGAAATAATCGCGCGTCAGGTAGCCGTCCTCCTGCTCGGTGGGCCAGAAATACGGCTCGCCGCTTTTGTTTTCCCGGTAGATGCGGTCTGCAAAAGGCATGGGCTTTGGGCGGCCCTCGAAAAAGCGGTCTGGAAATATCTGATACATCACGCCGCCCTTTATGGCCTGCGGTGTGGCAAACCCGGCCTCGTACACCGTAAGCTGGTACTCTTCGCCCGTGCCCGTGGTGACATAGGCCTCGCCAAGGGCGCCGCGGTACAGCTTGCGGTAGCCGGTGTAAAGGTCAAAATAGTAAAAATACAGCCCCGGCTGCGGCATGGGCAAGGTGATGGTGAACAGATCGCGGCCATCTGCCCCGCCCGCACTGTGCAGCACAAACGGGGCTGGCGCCTCGCCATCCCTGTGCAGCACAAGGCGGGGGGCGGTGCAGCCGAATTCGGCCGGCACCCGCAGCGTGAATGTGACGGCCTGCCCGGCGCGCACAGCGCCAAAGGGGGCTTTGTGGAAGGCGTCACAGCTGTTGTAGATAGAGCTCATCGGATGTTCTCCCCACGGTGATATGCTTTATTTGACCGGCTCGGCATGCCAGATGTTACGCGCATATTCAAACACAGCCCTGTCGGCAGAGAAAATGCCGCTGTTTGCAATGTTCATCAGGCTCATGCGGTTCCAGGTGTCCCTGTCGGCATACAGGCGGCTTACATCGTGCTGGGCACGGCGGTAGTCTGCAAAATCTGCCATGACCATATAAGGGTCGGACGTGCGCAGGTTCGAGGCAATTTCGTGGAAGCTCTCGCCGTTCCAGCCCTTTTCCAGAAAATCCAGCACCTGTGCGGCCTCCGGGCAGGCGTTGATGAAGCTGGAGGGGTGGTAGCCAAAGCGCTTCAGGTCGTTTACCTCCGGCGTGCGCATGCCAAAGATGATCTCGTTGTCTTTGCCGGCCGCTTCGGCAATTTCCACATTGGCGCCGTCCAGCGTGCCCAGGGTGATGGCGCCGTTCAGCATGAATTTCATGTTGCCCGTGCCGGAGGCCTCGGTGCCCGCAAGGCTGATCTGTTCGGAAACTTCGCTGGCGGGCATCAGCCGCTCGCTGGTGGTGACGCAGTAATCCTCCAAATATACCACGCGCAGCTTTTCGCGCACGGCGGGGTCTGCATCTATCAGCTGCCCCAGCTTGCAAATCAGGCGGATCATCTGCTTTGCCATATAATATCCCGGCGCGGCTTTGGCGCCAAAGATGTACGTTTTGGGTGCCACATCGGCGTTGGGGTTGTTTTTCACATACAGATACTGCGCCGCAATGTTCAGTGCGTTCAGGTGCTGGCGCTTATATTCGTGCATGCGCTTCACCTGCACGTCAAAGATGCTGGCGGGGTCTATCACCTGGCCGGTCACTTTCTTCAGGTGTTCGGCAAAGGCCTCCTTGTTGTGGCGCTTCACTTCGCCCAGGCGCTGCAGCACCGTTTGGTCGGCCGCATAGGCTTCCAGCTTTTTCAGCTGTGCGGCGTCCTTTTTAAAGCCGTCGCCAATGGTTTCGCTCAAAAGCTGCGTCAGCGCCGGGTTCGAGGCAAGCAGCCAGCGGCGGTAGGCAATGCCGTTGGTGACATTTGTAAACTTCTGCGGGCTGTACAGGAAGTAGTCGTGGAACACGCTTTGCCTGATGATGTCGCTGTGCAGCTTTGACACGCCGTTGATGGAATGGCACACATAGCAGCAGATATTGGCCATGCGCACCTGGTTGTCGCCCAAAATGGCCATATAGTTGATTTTGCCCACATCGCCCGGGAAGGCGCGGGCAAAATCTGCGCGGCAGCGGCGGTCCATCTCTTCACAAATCTGGTAAATGCGCGGCAGCGTCTTTTTGAAAATGTCAATGTTCCATTTCTCCAGCGCTTCGCTCATTACCGTGTGGTTGGTGTAGGCAAAAGTGCGGCAGGTGATGTCGAACGCATGCTCCCAGGTGAAGCCGCACTCGTCCAGAAGAATGCGCATCAATTCGGGGATGGCCAGCGTGGGGTGCGTGTCGTTGATATGGATGGCCACTTTGTCCGGCAGGTTATCCAGCGTGGCATACTGTGAAAGATGCGTTTTCACAATGTCGTTGATGGACGCGCTGGAAAGGAAGTACTGCTGACGCAGGCGCAGAATTTTGCCATCCATGTGGTTGTCGTTCGGGTACAGCACCTTGGAGATAAGCTCGGCATTGGCGTTTTTGGCAATGGCGCTGCCATATTGGCCCGCGTTGAAGCTGCTCATGTCGAAATCGGGCGCTTTGGCGCGCCACAGGCGCAGCTTCGAGACACCTGCGCTGTCGTACCCGGCCACGAACATATCGCTGGGCACAGCCAGCACGCTGGAATAATTTTTGTGATTCACATAGTGGTACGAACCGTCCCAGCTCTCTTCAATCTCGCCGTCAAAGCGCACTTCCACAGCCTGGTCGGGGTGGCTTTTCAGCCAAACGCCGCCGCCGGGCAGCCAGTTGTCGGCGTGCTCTTCCTGCCAGCCGTCCACAATCTTCTGCTTGAAAATGCCGTATTCGTACAAAATGGAATACCCCATGCCGGGAATATCGTCGGTTGCCATGCCGTCCAGATAGCAGGCCGCCAGGCGCCCAAGCCCGCCGTTGCCAAGGCCGGCGTCCGGCTCCTGCTCATAGATATTATCCAGCTTGATGCCGTGGTCTTTCAGCACGGCTTCGGCCACATCGGCAAGGCCCATGTTGAACAGGCTGGTTTTCAGGCTGCGGCCCATCAGAAATTCCATGCACAGGTAATACACCTGCTTGCCGTTGGCGCCGTAGGTGCGGGACATGAAGCGCTTGCGCTGTGCGCTGAGCATGCCGCGCACAATAAGCGCCAGCGCGCGGTAGATTTGCTCATCCGTGGCGCTGGAAAGGTCTGCGGCAAATTCGCTGAACAGCTTGTTGGCCAGCAGTTTGTCAAACTCTTTCTTGGTCATTTTCGTATTCAAAAACCATCTACTCCGTTCTTATCTGCACGCTGAAAAAGCGGGCGTATGCCCCGGCGCGGCCCCATGCCCGCCGGGCGTGCCGCGCAAAGGCGCGTATACAAACTTAGTATACTCTATCCATGCCCTCAGTTCAACCAGAAAGCCGTGCTGCAAGGCCAAAAACACAAAAAACAGCGCCGCCGGTGCCACAGCGGCCCACCGCCGGCGCCCCATGCACGAAGTTTTTTCAAAATCAGCTTTTCATCTTTCTTTTTTTCGCATTTGATAGTATAATAGCTTCTAGATATCTACATGCCGGGGCGCAGCGCCCCGCAGGGAAAGGAAGTTTGCGTGTATGCCGGCAAATAAAATTAAACTGGAGATCTGCGGCGCCAGCTATGTCATTGCCACCACCGATACGGAAGAATATGTGCTGAGCCTGGCGGAAAAGCTGGATGCAGACATGAACCAGATGATGACGAACAACCCTTCGGCCTCGATTGCCACAGCGGCCGTCATTACGGCGCTGGGCTATTTGGATGAGCTGAAAAAAAGCACCAGCGGCGCAGACAATATGCGTGCGCAAATTAAAGATTACCTGGAAGACGCCGCCAAGGCCAAGCTTTCGGCCGAAGAGGCGCGCCGCGAGGTAGAGCGCCTGCGCCGCGAGATTGGCTATTTGAAAGAAAACCACTGATGCGGGCCTGTTCTGCCGCCATGCCGGAGATACTGGCGCCCGCAGGCAACCAGCAGGCGCTGGAGGCCGCCGTGCGCGCCGGGGCGGACGCCGTATATTTGGGCCTTACCGACTTTAATGCCCGCCGTACGGCGGGCAATTTTGATGCCGCCGCCTTGCAAGAGGCCGCGGCTTTTTGTCGTGCGCGCGGCGTAAAATGCTACCTGACTTTTAACACCGAGCTGATGGAGGGCGAGCTGGCGCGCGCATGCGAGGCACTGCGGGCGGCCGATGCCGCCGGGGTGGACGCCGTAATTGTGCAGGACCTTGCGACGGCCGCCCTTGTCAGGCGCTATGTGCCCGGGGCGGCGCTGCACGCCTCTACCCAGATGAGCGTGCACAGCCCTGCGGGCATTCGCCAGCTGGCGCGCCTTGGCTTTTCCCGGGCGATTTTGGCGCGTGAGATGAGCCTTGCCGAGCTGCGCGCAGCCGCCAAAGACAGCCCCATCGAGCTGGAGGTGTTCGTGCACGGCGCGCTGTGCATGAGCATGTCTGGCCAGTGCTATATGAGCGCCTTTCTGGGCGGGCGCAGCGGCAACCGCGGGCTGTGTGCAGGCCCGTGCCGCCTGCCGTTTTCGGCCGCGCAGCCCCCGCGCGAAGGCGATTTTCACCTCAGCTTAAAAGACCATTCCCACCTGGCCCGCCTGCCCGCCCTGCGCGAGGCGGGCATTGCCAGTGTAAAAATAGAGGGGCGCCTGCGCGGCCCGGAATATGTGGCGGCCGCGGTGGCCGCATGCGTGGCCGCGCGCGAGGGGCTGCCCTATGACGAGGAAATATTACGAAATGTATTTTCTCGTTCCGGGTTTACGGATGGTTATATCAAAGGCGTGCGGGATGGCACCATGTTCGGCGTGCGCACCGCGCAGGATTCCGCTGCGGCACGCGCCGCGGCGCCCGCCCTGCGCGAACTGTACCGCCGCGAGAGGCCCAGCGTGCCGGTGAGCATGTGCCTGACGCTGAAAGAGAACAGCGCCGCATTGGAGGCGTGCGACGGGCAGGGGCACATTGCCTGTGCCCAGGTGCAGGCGGTGCATGCGCCCGCACAGAAAAATTTGACACAGAGCTGTGCCCGTGCGCTGGAAAAGACGGGCGGCACGCCCTTTTTTGTGCGCGAGGCCGCAGTGCAGGGGGCAGACGCCTGGTATGCGCCTGCGGGCGAGCTTGGCGCCTTGCGCCGCGAGGCGCTGGAAAAGCTGCTGGCCCTGCGCGCTGCGCCGCCGCAGCGGCAATGCCCTGCGCCGCCCGCGCCGCCGCTGGCCGCTGCACTGCAGCCGGTTGCCCCGCGCAACGTGGCCCCGCAGGCCGCGCTGTGCGCCCGTTTCGAGACGCCGCAGCAGCTTGCCTGTGCGGAAGAAGAGCGGCAGGCGCTTGAGCGTGTGCTGCTGCCTGTGCAGCACTGGGCCAGCGTGCCCGAGCCGCTGCGCGCCAAAACCTGGCTGGAGCTGCCGCGGGCAGAGTTCACGGGCGAAAGCCAGCTGCATAGCCTGCTTGCCTCGCTTTCGGGCAAGGGCTTTGCGGGTTTTGTTGCGCAAAACCTGGCCCACTTTGCTCTGCCGTGTGCGGGGCCGTGGATGGGCGGTTTTGGCCTGAACGTGACGAACGCTGCCGCCGCGCGTGCATACCTTGCCATGGGGTGCGAAAGTGTCACCGCCAGCCCCGAGCTGACGGCCCGGGGCGTGCACGAGCTGGCCGCACAGGCGCCCACGGCCGTGCTGGCCTATGGGCACATGCCGCTGATGCTGACGCGCGCCTGCCCGCTGCACAATGTGCACGGCTGCAAGGGGTGCCCGCAGAAGGGCGCCCTGACGGACCGCAAGGGCGCAAAATTTCCCGTGCGCTGCACGGGCCCGCAGGGCATGCGCACGGTGTATAACCCTGTGCCGCTGTATTTGTGTGACAAGGCCGGGCAGGCCGGCGCGGATATGCTGCTGCTGTATTTCACCATAGAGCCCCCGCAGCGTGTGGGGCAGGTGCTGCGCCTGGCGCGCGCGGGCGCGCCGTTTGACGGCGCTTTCACCCGCGGGCTGTTTTTCAAAGGCGTGCTGTGAACCGCATGCCAGGCGAATGGAGAAAGGATGGGGAACAATTTGAACGTACCTGTTAAAATAAAGCGCCTGCGCAGCCAGGCAAAGCTGCCTGCCTATGCCACCGAGGGCGCGGCCGCCATGGACCTGTGCGCCGTGCTGGAGGCGCCGTTTACCCTTGCGCCCGGCCAGCGCGCCCTGCTGCCCACGGGCTTTGCCATTGAGCTGCCGGGCCCGGAGTATGTGGCGCTTATTTTTGCGCGCTCCAGCCTGGGCTCCAAGCACGGGGTGGCGCTGCCCAACGGCGTGGGCGTGATTGATTCCGACTACCGGGGCGAAGTGCATGTGGCGCTGGCAAACCATGGGCAGCAGCCCTATGTGATTCAGCCGGGCGAGCGCGTGGCCCAGATGGCTGTGGTGCCGGTGGCACGGGCTGTGCTGCAGGAAGTGGACGAGCTTGGCGGCACGGCCCGCGGCGAGGGGGGCTTTGGCTCTACCGGGAAGCTTTGAGGCAGAAAGGGGAAAACACAAATGAAAATGAAACGCACCCTGCTTTTATGGTTTTTTATTTTGGCGGGCATTGTGCTGGGCGCCATGCTGGCCAGCGTGTGCCGCAACGTGCCGTTCTTGAGCTGGCTGAGCTATTATCAGTCTATCGGCTTCAACGCAGACGCGCCCTTTGTGCTGGACCTTTCGGTGATTAAGCTGACGTTCGGCTTTTCCATGGGCGTAAGCGTGGCGCAGATTTTCACCATTGCCGCGGCTATTTTCCTGTACAACCGCACTTCGCTGCGCTGAGGTGGGCAGAATGGAATTGATTTTGGCCTCCGGCTCGCCCCGAAGAAAAGAACTGCTGGCGCTGGTTACGCCGGAATTTTCGGTAGCGACCAGCGATGTGGACGAAAGCGCCATTTCTGCGCCCACGCCCGTGCTGCTGGTGCAGAAGCTGGCGCACGCCAAATGCCACGCCGTGGCCGTGCAGCACCCGTCGGCCTGTGTGCTGGGCTGCGACACTGTGGTGGATGTGGACGGCGAGGTGCTGGGCAAGCCGCACGATGCGGCGGACGCACGGCGCATGATGCGCCTTTTATCGGGCCGCACACACCGGGTGCACACCGGCGTGTGCCTGGCTGTGCCCGGCCGGCCGGACGATGTGTTCGCCTGCACCTCTTCGGTGCGCTTTGCCGCTTTAAGCGAGGAAGAGATTGAAGCGTATATCGCCACCCCGGAGCCCTACGACAAAGCGGGCGGCTATGCGGTGCAGGGCGGGGCGGCAAAATTTGTGCAGGGCATTGAAGGCTGCTACCACAACATTATGGGGCTGCCCGTTTCACGCGTATATGCAGCTTTGAAGGCAGCGGGCATAGTAAAAATAACCCAAAATCAGTGAAATTTTTGGTTTTTGTGCTATTTTACAAGCTTCGCTGTTGTATGCAACAAAATATTGTGATAGAATACAAACATAAGTATGCAAACTGCGTAATGACATCGAAATTTCGGAGGGTAGCATGAGTGCGAGAGTGATCATGGTGGCCTCCGGCAAGGGTGGAACGGGCAAAAGCACCGTTTCGGTGCTGACGGGTGCGGCGCTTGCCGCGCGCGGGCGCCGTGTGCTTTTGGTAGAGCTGGATTCCGCCCTTCGCAGCGTAGATTATATTGCAGGCGTATACGGCAAAACAGTATATGACGTAGAAGATGTGCTGTGCGGCCGCTGCGACGCGGGCAAGGCCCTGGTGGAAAGCCCGCTGTACCCGGGGCTTTTTGTCATCAGCGCGCCCTATTCGGGCGGCCAGGTGGCCGCCGGGGCGCTGCAAAGCTTTTTACAGCAGGCGGGCGGCGTGTTCGACGACATTGTGCTGGATACCGCTGCAGGCATGGGCGCCCCCTTCGAGGCGGCGCGCGCTGCGGCCAGCCTGGCGCTTATTTGCATCACGCCAGACCCTGTGGCCCAGCGCGATGGGCGCATTGTGTGCGACGCGCTGCTGGAGGGCGGCTGTGAGCAGGTGCGGCTTGTGATTAACAAGGTGCCGCGCACCCTGGCGGGCCAGGGCATTCGGGATTTGGACGAATGCATCGACACGGTGGGCGCCCAGCTGCTTGGCGTGGTGCCCTACAGCGAGGCGGTGCTGCGTGCGGGCGCCACGGCGTCGGCACTGCCCAAAGAGGAAAAGGCCGCGCGTGTGTTTGCCGCCATGGCGGCACGCCTGTGCGGCGTGCATGCGCCGCTGATCGTCCGGTAAAAACCGGCGTGTTTGTTTTTGTGCTGTATTTGCGTAGTGATGTGTATGGAAGAGAAAAGGGCCGGGTAAGTAGAGAGAAGGAGGGAAATCCTTATGAACATTGCGCTGATTGCGCATGACACCAAAAAGGAACTGATGGTGCAGTTCTGCATTGCATATTGTTCTGTGCTGGCCCAGCACAGCCTGACGGCCACGGGCACCACAGGCAAGCTGGTGAGCGAGGCCACGGGCCTTCCCATTCAGAAATGCTTGTCTGGCACGCATGGCGGCGACCAGCAAATTGCCGCGCGCATTGCGTGCAACGAGATAGACCTTCTGCTGTTTTTCCGCGACCCTATCTCGGCAAAGCCTTCCGAGCCGAATGAAATGAACCTGCTGCGCCTGTGCGACGTGCACAACATTCCTGTGGCCACCAACATTGCCACGGCTGAAGTGCTGATTCACGGGCTGGAGCGGGGCGATTTGGATTGGCGGAACATTGTAAACCCGCATATGGTTCCATAAAGTGGTTTTGGTTGGATGCCCCGCAGCTTGGCCGCGGGGCATTTTTCTGCCGTGAGGCGTGCAGGCTGAAAACGGGAGGAATGCTGTTTGAAATTGGGCAAACACACTTGGACAAAGCCTCAGCTGCTGCTTTTGGCTGCGTTTGCGGCCTATGTGTGGGTGCAGCTGTGGTGTGTGCGCTGGTATGACCCCTGGCGCGATGTATCGCAGGCGTGGTG
>UREN01000042.1 GCA_900546885.1 uncultured Oscillospiraceae bacterium | reverse complement strand
GACGTGTGCTCTTCCGATCTCCGCGCGCCGGGGCACAGCGCGCCGGGCGTGTATGCGGCCCAGGCGCCCCGCTCGGCAGAGTTTGGCCGCAGAAATGCGGCCCGCATGCGGGCGAAACGGCGCCGCCGCCAGCGCCTTGTGCGCATGGCAGCGCTGGCCGTGTGCGCCATCTTTGTGGTGGCAGCCTGCGGCTGGGTAGTGAAAAGCGGTATTACAATGGTGATGAACGCCATTGAAACCGGCAATTTTTCCACCATTGGCAATGTGCCAATCAAACAGGGCAACGGCCCGCCCTATATTATTGCGCTGGATGCGGGCCATGGCGGGCAGGACCTTGGCGCCGAGGGCATTTACACCGAAGTGAACGTCACCGAGGCCACCACCAACGCGCTTGTCTCTCTGCTGGAGCAGGATGCAAACTATGTGGCCGTGCGCTGCCGCCAGAACGGCGAGGGCATGAGCGTGGCGGGCCGCGCCGAGGCCGCCAACCAGGCGGGTGCAGAGCTGTTTCTCAGCATCCACGCCAATTTTGACGAGACGGGCACGGCCACGGGCTTTGAGTGCTTCCCGCAGACGCAGGCAAGCGAAACGCACGAGCAGTCGCTGCGTTTTGCCAGGCTGCTGGCCACACAGATGCAGCAGGCGGGGGCCACTTTGCGCGGCGAGGCCGGCGTGCGCTATGCCTTTTATGAAGAGGATGGAAACGGCGGCTATACCAAGGTGATTCAGGAAGAGAGCTACGAGTTTGACACAGACGCGCAAACCTTTGGCGTGCTGGAAAAAACACAGTGCCCGGCCGTGCTGGCCGAACAGTGCTTCCTTTCCAACGAGGGGGACGCAGCGGCCTTTGCCTCGGAAGAGGGCTGCAAGGCGGTGGCGCATGCATATTACAAGGCCATTTGCGAATATTTCGGCACAACGCCCATCACGGGCTGACACAGCAAAAAGAAAAAGCGGGGGCGCACAAGGCGCCCCCGCTGTGTTTTCGCTCCGAAGCGAGGCAATCCATAAGCCGGGTTCTGTATAAAACGGCGATCTTTCTAGGCTGGGCGTCACCGCACAGCTCAAGCCGCCTCGGTGGGGCGCGCAAGGGCACGCATTGCCCCGGTCGGGCGTTGCTCCCGGTAAGGTTTACAGAGCCGCGCAAGTTACCAAGCGCGCTGGTGCGCTCTTACCGCACCTTTCCACCCTTGCCTGCAGGTGCAGGCGGTTTCTTTCTGTTGCACTATCTCTGGGGTCACCCCCGGCTGCCGTTAGCAGTTACCGTTCCCTTGAGGAGCCCGGACTTTCCTCAGAGGGCTTTTGGGGCCCTCCGCCGCCGTCTGTCTTGCTCGCTTCGGAGTTTTCAGTATACCACACCGGGCTTTGCCGCGTCAATTCACATAAAATTTTCTTGCCTTTACCATGATGAAGCGATATAATTTTGTAACAAGAGGGGCGGGTTGCCGCACACTGCGGCGCCCGCAGACAGGGAAAGGGGAATGTCTTATGATAAAAAACGAATATCTGGCCCGTGTATACGCTGCTGTACAGGCGCGCAACCCCGGCGAGGCAGAGTTTCTGCAGGCGGTAAGCGAAGTGCTGGAAAGCCTGGAGCCGTATGTGGAAAAACACCCCGAGCTGGAGCAGTGGGGCGTGCTAGAGCGCATGTGCGAGCCCGAGCGCTTTTTGCAGTTCCGCGTGGCGTGGGTGGACGACGCGGGCAAGGTGCAGGTGAACCGCGGCTACCGCGTGCAGTTCAACTCTGCCATTGGCCCGTACAAGGGCGGCTTGCGCTTTCACCCCAGTGTGAATGCGTCCGTCATCAAATTCCTGGGCTTCGAGCAGGTGTTCAAAAACAGCCTCACCGGCCTGCCCATGGGCGGCGGCAAGGGCGGCTCGGATTTTGACCCCAAGGGCCGTTCGGACGCGGAAATTATGCGCTTCTGCCAAAGCTTTATGACAGAGCTTTCCAAACACATTGGCCAGTTTACAGACGTGCCCGCGGGCGACATTGGCGTGGGCGCGCGGGAGATTGGCTACCTTTTCGGGCAGTATAAGCGCCTGCGCAACGAGGTGACGGGCGTGCTGACGGGCAAGGGCCTTTCCTACGGCGGCAGCCTGGTGCGGCCAGAGGCCACGGGCTATGGCCTGTGCTATTTCACGCAGGAGGCGCTGCGCTGCATGAAGCAGGATAGCTTCGAGGGCAAGACGGTGGTTGTCTCCGGCTCGGGCAACGTGGCCATCTATGCCACGGAAAAGGCCACACAGCTGGGCGGCAAAGTGGTGGCTTTGTCCGATTCCAACGGCTATATCTACGATAAAAACGGCGTAAACCTGGATGTGGTGAAGGCCATCAAGCTGCAGCGCCGCGGGCGCATCAGCGAATATGTGAAAGAGGTGCCCGGCGCGGAATACCACGAGGGCTGCGCCGGCATCTGGGGCATCCCGTGCGATATTGCGCTGCCCTGCGCCACGCAGAACGAAATTGACGGCGAAAGCGCCAAGAAGCTGGCGGCAAATGGCTGCAAAGTGGTGTGCGAGGGCGCCAATATGCCCTCTACGCCCGAGGCCATTGCCGTGTATGAGGCGAACGGCATCCTGTATGGCCCGGCCAAGGCGGCCAATGCGGGCGGCGTGGCCACCAGCGGCCTTGAAATGAGCCAGAACTCGCTGCGCCTTTCCTGGTCGTTTGAAGAGGTGGACGCCCGCCTGCAGGACATTATGACGGCCATTTTCCACAACGCATACGATGCGTCGAAGGCCTGCGGGGCCGAGGGGAACCTGATGGTGGGCGCCAATGTGGCGGGCTTCATCAAAGTGGCCGACGCCATGCTGGCGCAGGGCGTGGCCTATTAAAATGCTGCGCTGCCCTGTGCAACGCGCAGGCAGAAAAAAGAAAACGTGCCGCCGGGCCCGGCGTTCCGAGCCCGGCGGCGCTGTTTTGCCCGGAAAGGGGGCGCAGTATGCGCCTGACATTTGAAGTGACACCACAGGAAGACGGCGCCTTTTTGCGCGATGTGCTGCGCCACAAAGGCGTTTCTACGGCGCTTTCGGCCAGCGTAAAACGCTGCGGCGGGTTTTGGGCGGACGGTGTGCCCATCCGGGCAGACCAGCGTGTGGCGGCGGGCGCTGCCGTGAGCTTCGAGCTTCCGCCGGAAGGGGACACCAGCGTCATTCCCGAGCAGATTCCCCTGGCCATTGTCTATGAGGACGAGCATGCCATGGTGCTGGAAAAACCGGCGGGCATGGCCGTGCACCCCACGCGCGGCGAAGTGTGCGGCACGCTGGCAAACGCCTTTTGCGGGCTGCTGCGCGCGCGGGGGCAAAAAGGGGTGTTCCGCCCCATCAACCGGCTGGATAAAGGCACCAGCGGCCTTGTGCTGTGCGCCATGAACGCCTATGCCGCGCCCCTGCTGGCAAAAAGCGCGCGCAAGGTTTACTACGCCCTGTGTGCGGGCACGCCGCCCGCCAAAGCGGGCGAGTTTTGCGGGCCCATTGCACGCCGGGGCGATTCCATCCTGGGCCGGTGCGTGTCGCCGCAGGGCAAGCCGGCCTGCACACGCTATTGCGTGCTGGCGGCGGGGCCCGGGCGCTTTTTGGCGGCCTGTGCGCTTGGCACGGGCCGCACCCATCAAATTCGCGTGCACTTTTCCCATGCGGGCTGCCCGCTGCTGGGCGATTGGCTGTACGGCGGCGATACCGCCGCGCTGGGGCGGCCCGCCCTGCACTGCGGGGTGCTGCAATTTACAACGCCTGCAGGCGGGCCCACGGGCCCCGCGGCCGTGCAGGCATTTGCGCCGCTGCCGCGGGATATGGCCGCCCTAGCCGCCGCGCCGCTGGCGCCCGGCGGCGCGCTGCCCGGGCAGCTTGGCGCGCCGCAAGCCTTTGCCCGCGTGCGGCACGGGTTGCGCTGAAATGTGAAAAAGGGTATAATATTATAGCTATCTTACTAGGCCATGCCGGCATCGGCCCCGCACAGCGCGGGGTGGAAAGGGGGGCGGAGGCGACGGCGCCAAAGCGGGAAAAGACGGCCAGGTTCCGAGAGACAATTTTTTCGCCCCTTGCCCTTGGGCACGGTGTGGGCGAAGTTCTGTATTATATCGGCTTTGAAACAGAATATACGCTGCTGCGCTTTGCGCGCGCCTGCAAGCGCGCCGTGCTGTGGGTGTTTTATGGCGTGCTGCTGGTGGTGCGCACACTGGGCAGCTTTGCGGCGGGCTTTTTGCGTGCCGTGGGGGAAGACCTTGCGGCCCCCTGGCGCCAGCTTCGCCAGGGGCTGCACAACCTGCGCACCATGCTGCGCGCCGAGCGGGCAGAGGGCGGCCCCGTGGCCGGCAAGGGCGTGGCCTATGTGGTGCGCGGCGTGCGCGCTTACCGCGACCTTGTGTATAATGCGCTCTCTTACCTTTTGCCCATCGCGGCGCTGCTGGTGCTGGTGGTGACGGTGTACACGGTGCTTAGCTCCAACTTTGCGCTGGCCGTGCAGTACCGCGGCGAATTTGTGGGCTATATTGCGAACGAGACGGTGTTTGAAGAGGCGCAAGACCTTGTGAGGGACCGCATTCGCGGCGAAAACACCGGCGAAGATTGGGCGGTGGAGCCCGAGTTCACCATTGCCATTGTAAACCCCGCCGCCATGCGCAGCCGCAGCGAGCTGGCCGACGCAATTATTTCCACGTCCTCGGGCCACATTACCAACGCCACGGGCGTGGTGGTGGACGGCACGCTGGTGGGCGCCACGCAGGATTCCGCTGCCATCAACCAGTTTTTAAACGAGCAGAAGGCCCCGTATGAGACCGGGCAGGAAAACCTCACCGTGCGTTTTGCCCACGAGGTAGAGCTGGTGCCCGGCGTGTATTTCACAGAGACGCTTATTTCGGAAGAAGAGCTGGCGGCCCGCCTGCTGGGCCAGGTGGCATGGACGCTGGCCTCGGGCGAGCAGGTGCAGCAAAATTACCTGACTGTGCAGCAGGTGTTTCGGGAAACCTATGAAGAGACGGTGCCCTACCCCACGCAGGAGGTGGAAAACAGCGACCTCGCCTGGGGCAAGCGCGTGCCTTTGCAGGAGGGGATTGACGGCACAAAGCTTGTCACGGCAGACGTGGTATATCAGGACGGCCAGGAACAGGGCCGCACCATCGTCAGTGAAGAGACGCTGGTGGAGGCCGTGCCGGAGATTATTCAGGTTGGCTCGCTGGGCGGCGCCCCGGGCTCTGGCCAGCTGATGTTCCCCGTGCCGGATTATGTAAGCATTTCGCGCGGGCGCTCGTACTACCACCGCGGGCTGGATATTGCCGCGCCGCAGGGCACGCCCATCTATGCGGCCGATAACGGCATTGTCACCTTCTCGGGCCGCGGCACAGGCTATAACTGGTCGTACGGCAACTATGTGCGCATCGACCACGGCAACGGCCTGGAAACTTTGTATGCCCACTGCTATTCGCTGGTGGTTTCGGAAGGGGAGTATGTCACCCAGGGCCAGCTGATTGCCTATGTGGGCAACACGGGCCGCTCGTTCGGCAACCATTGCCATTTCGAGGTAATTCGGGACGGGAACAGCTCGAACCCGGAGGACCCGGACGATTATGTCACCCGGCCGCACGGCTAGGCGGCCGGGCGCCTGCCGCCTTTTGCTGCGGCCAGCGCAATTGAGTAAACTTTTGTCAAAATGATTCATTTTTGAAAATTCCCTTTTCAAGCGGCGGAAATCAGTGTATACTATAACAGTTGTGTAAAAAGGGAAGCCCGGCCCGGCCGGGTGATGCTCGGAAGAGGAGTTATCGGAACGTGGAGAAATTTGTCATTCACGGCGGCAGGCCGCTGGTAGGGGAAGTGACCATCAGCGGCGCCAAAAATGCCGCCGTAGCCATTCTGCCTGCCACCATTCTGGCTGCGGACAAGTGCATCATTGAAAACCTGCCCAGCATCAGCGACGTGGCGGCTTCTCTGGATATCCTCAGCGCGATGGGCGCCCGGGTGCGCGTGCTGGACAAGCACACGGCAGAGGTGGATACTTCCCACATCTGCACAACCAGTGTGCCGGACGAGCTGAGCCGCCAGATGCGTGCGTCCTATTATTTCCTGGGCGCGCTGCTGGGGCGGTTCGGCAAGGGCACCGTGGCCATGCCCGGCGGGTGTTACCTTGGCCCGCGCCCCATCGACCAGCATCTGAAGGCCTTCACGGCCCTTGGCGCCGAGGACGTGGTGGACAACGGCATGATTGAAGTGTCCGCCCCGGTGCTGCGCGGGGAAGAAATTTTCTTCGACACGGTTTCGGTGGGCGCCACCATCAACGCCATGCTGGCCGCCGTTATGGCGGACGGGCTCACCGTTCTGGAAAACGTGGCCAAAGAGCCGCATATTGTGGACGTGGCGAACTTTTTGAACACCATGGGGGCCGATGTGCGCGGGGCAGGCACAGACGTCATTAAGGTGCACGGCGTACGGCGCATGCACGGCTGCACCTACACCATCATTCCCGATCAGATTGAAGCCGGCAGCTATATGGTGGGCGCCGCCATCACGGGCGGCAATGTGCTCATCAAAAACGTCATTCCCAAACACTTGGAGCCTATTACCTCCAAGCTGGAAAAGGCCGGGGCCCATGTGGAGGAATATGACGATTCCGTGCGCGTTTCCCGCACGGGCGACATCGAGCCGCTGAACATCAAAACCATGCCTCACCCGGGGTTTCCCACCGACATGCAGCCTTTGATGAGCGTGCTGCTTACGCTTGCCAAGGGCACTTCCATCATCACCGAGGGCATTTGGGAAAACCGTTTCCGCTATGTGGAAGAACTGGTGCGCATGGGTGTGAATATTCAGGTGGCCGGGCGCGTTGCGGTGATAGAGGGCGTGCACGAGCTGCTGCCTGCACCCATGCGCGCAACAGACCTTCGCGCCGGTGCGGCCATGGTGATGGCGGCGCTGGCTGCAAACGGTGTGTCAGAGATCACCGAGATCAGCCATATCGAGCGCGGGTACGAAGATATTGCTGAAAAACTGCGCGGCCTGGGCGCGGATATCCGCAGGGTGGAAAAGCCGGATCTTCCGCTGCGCCGGGCACAATAAAAGCCATATGCGGGAAAGAGGCGCACGCCTCTTTCCTTTCTTTATGCACCGGATGGTGCACAGCAAACTGGCACAGAAGGGGGGGCGATGCCATGGCCTGCTTTACCACGCTGTATTCCGGCTCTTCCGGAAACTGCGCCTTTTTGGAAGAGGGCGGGCGCTTTGTGCTGGTAGACATGGGGAAAAGTGCGCGCGCCACGCATCGCGCGCTGGCGCAGCTTGGCGCGCAGGCAAAACAGCTGTGCGGCATTCTGGTAACGCACGAGCACTCCGACCATGTGGCCGGGCTTGCGGTGTTTTTGAAACACAGCCCCGTGCCGGTGTATGGCACGCGGGCCACACTGCAGGCCCTGGCACGGCGCGGCTGTGTGCCCCCCGGCACACAGCTGGTGCCCACAGACGGGTGCGGCGAGGTAGACGTGGGGGGCTTTGCCGTGCAAAGCTTTTCCACCAGCCACGATTCGGCCGATTGCTGCGGCTTCCGCGTGCGCACCCCACAGGGCAAAACCCTGGCCATTGCAACAGACCTTGGCTATGTTTCAGACGAGGTGCTGGCCAATTTGTACCTGGCAGACATGGTGGCGCTGGAGGCAAATTACGACCTGCACATGCTGATGCACGGCCCGTACCCCTATTACCTGAAAACGCGCATTGCCTCCAAAAAAGGGCACCTGTGCAACGAGGAATGCGCAGCCACCCTTGCCAAGCTGATGGCTGCGGGCTGCAAGCGCTTTTCGCTGTGCCATATCAGCCAGGAAAACAATGCCCCGGCCCTGGCGCTGCAAAGCGTGCAGGCGGCGCTTTTGCAAAGCGGCGCCGCGCCCGCACCGGATCTTGTGGTGCAGGCGGCCCGGCGCCATGAAGTTTCGCCTGTGTTTCATTTCTGAAAGGGGCATTGGAATGCTGAACATGACAGTGGTCGCGGTGGGCAAGCTGAATGCCGCTTATTTCCGGCAGGCAGCCGCCGAATACGAAAAGCGGCTGAGCGCCTTTTGCAAGGTGCATGTGATAGAGCTGGCGGAAGAGGCCATTGCCGAAAAAAATGCAAGCCCTGCCGTGATAGAAAAGGCGCTGGAAAAAGAGGGAAAAGCCATTTTGGCCGCGGTGCCCAAGGGGGCCGTGCTGACGGCGCTTTGCGTAGAGGGCAGGCAGCTTTCCAGCGAGGCGCTGGCGCACCGGCTTTCCGAATGGGCGGTGTCGGGCGTTTCCTGCGCGGCGTTTGCCATCGGCTCTTCCCACGGGCTTTCGCCTCAGGTGAAGCAGGCCGCCGCCCTGCGCCTTTCCATGAGCGAAATGACCTTTCCGCATCAGCTTGCCCGCGTGATGCTGCTGGAACAGCTGTACCGCGCCTGCTGCATCCATGCAGGCAAGCGGTATCACAAATGAATATACTGTTTGTATAAATTGAAAAATAAAAAATACAAAACGTAAAGCGGGGCGCTGTGTGCAACACAGCGCCCCGCTTTTCCTGCCTTATACAGAAGCGGCGGCCTTTCCCTTCTGCATGTCGTTCTGTTCTTCAAAACAATGAATCAGCCGCACCACCATTTCCTGTTGGCTGGGTGTGAGGGCGCTGATATCCACACAGTGCTCTGAAGAAAAACCAAGCAAATAATCTGGTGTGGTGCCAAACACATGGCACAATTCGAACAAATTGGCAAGCGAGGGAAAAGAAATGCCGTTTTCCCATGCGTTGATGGCACTGCGCGATACGCCCAGGCGCTTTGCCAGCACGGCCTGTTTCATATCACGCTGGCTGCGCAGTTGCTGCAAACGCTCTCCGAACATATGGTTTACCCCCCTGTCTATGTACATCATAGCTTTCTTGTTAAGCGATTTTAGTTGCAAAAATAATATTAAAGTTTTAATTCTGCACATTTAAATTTACAAAATGTGAAAATTAACTTGACATTTGCTGCCATTATAGTAGACTAAGGGGTAGATAAGCCTGCCGCCGCATGCGGGCAGGCCACCATGTTTCGGGAGGAATAACAATGAAACGTTTTTTGGCGGTATGCATTGCGCTGTGCCTTGCCATGGCGCTGTTTGCTGTGCCTGTGTTTGCAGAAGGTGCGGCTGAACCCACGGGCAGCGGCGACACATTCTTTGCCAATGGCACCCCCATCACCATTACGGCCGCAGCGCCGCAGGGCGGGCAAGAAACAACCCTCGGCGACCTCAACGAGGGCGAAGACGCCTATATCTCCTGGGTGTCGGGTGGCGTCACCAAATATGTGGGCGTCTCTACGAAGGCCACTGTGTACGGCGGCAGCGACGGCAGGACGGCACCGGTGTCGGTGCCCAGCACAAGCATCACCATGACGGGCGGCACGGTTCGCAACCTTATAGGCGGCAACCTGGGGGCAAAGGCAAAGGCGCCCTTGGCCACAGTGACGGGCGACGTGACCATGCGTATCTCGGGCGATGCAAAGGTCGTCAACTATATTGCCGGCGGCGGGTATGACAACGCCTGTGTCAACGGCACGGTGTCCCTCACGCTGGACGGTGTGAATTTTGACGGGCTTGACCCCTATGTGAACGGCGGTGTGTGGGGCCACGGAAGCGAGGGCACCCGCGACATTGAAAACGGAACCATGGACACGCAGGCGGTGGCAAAGCGTGTGGAGATTGTGGTGACGGGCAGCCAGAACATCCCCCTGCTGGGCGTGGGCGGCGGCGGCAGCACAAAAGTGAACAGCGGCAGCCTCACGGTTACAAACAGCAGTGTGAATGCCCTGTACCTCGGCGGCATCAACGGCGAGACAGGCAGCTGCGAAGTGACGCTGAACAATGCGAATATCACCGATATGGCGGCCACAAACCGCGGCTTTGTGGGCAGCGCTGTGGTGAATGTCAACGGCGGCAGCATCACCAATTTTTATACCGGCGCAGCGCCGGGGTGCTTTGGCTCAGATTCCGGCACAGTGGACGGCTCTGGCGTGACAGGGTCTATTGCTTGGAACCTGGATGCAAACGTCCAGGTGGCCAATGCGGTCATCACGCCCAACATCAAATCGAAACCCGGCCAGTATACGGCGGAAGTGGGCAACGTTGCAGTTAACAAGCAGGGCGATGCGCTGCCCATGACAGCGGCAGCTTTTGAGCCTGCCACTGGTGCGAAAGTAAGCGAGTTCACCGTTCCGGCAGGCGAGACGCTGAAGCTGGAAGGCACAAAACTCACCATCCCTGAAGGTACCGAGCTGAAAAACGAGGGCACCGTGGAAAACAAGGGTGCTATTGTCAACCAGGGCAGCATCAAGAACACGGACGACGGCAAGCTGCAGAATATTGGCGAAGAGGCATCCATCAGCGGCAACAAACCTTCGGGCGAGCAGGCAGCTGTCACCTATCAGTTCATCTCCGGCCCGGCCAGCTATACGCTTGGCACGCAGAAAGACGCCGTATTTACGCTGAACGGTTCCGTGGACCAGTTTGTGGATTTCTATATCGACGGCACCAAGCTGGTGAAAGATACCGACTACACGGTGAAGAACGGCAGTGTAGTGATTACGGTGAAGGCATCGGTGATGGAAAAACTCTCTGTGGGAAGCCATACGCTGAAAGCAATTTATACGCTGGGCGAGGCAACCGGCTCTGTCACAATAGAAAAGCAGGCGCAAGCGCCCACCACACCGGCGGCACCCTCCACCGGCAAGGCCAACCCCAAAACGGGCGTTAACCTGTAATTCCAGCTTAACCATACAGAAAGGCGCCCTTGAAAGGGCGCCTTTTCTGCGCGCGGCAGGGCCCGTTTACAGGCCGCTGGCACCGTAGTTTGCCAGCACACGGGCGGAGGGGTCCGTCACGTCGCAGCCAGGCCATTCCCGGTTTGGCATCCAGAAAGCGGGGATCATCTCACCCTGGCCGGGGTAATGTTTCTCAAAAATATCGCGGTACAGCAAAGCTTCTTTTGTAAAGGGCGGCACATGGGAATACCGGCTTTTTCCCTGTGCAAATGACTCATCGGAATACACGCTTTCCGCATAGGCCTTCAAATCATCGGCAAGGCTGTGGCCCACCGCATCGCTGAACGCGGCTTTTTCGCGCCAAAGAATGGCTTCAGGCAGATAATCGCCCTGCGCAAATGCCTTGCGCAGAAGGTATTTACCTTTCTGATGGGTGTTCATTTTCAGCCTGGGGTCCAGGTGCATGACATAGCGAACAAAATCCAGGTCGCCAAATGGCACGCGCGCCTCCAGGCTGTTGGAGGAAATGCAGCGGTCTGCCCGCAGCACATCGTACAGGTGCAGTTCCCGCACACGTTTGCGGCTCTCGGCCTCAAAGGCCTGGGGACCGGGGGCAAAATCGGTATATTTGTAGCCAAACAGTTCGTCCGACACTTCGCCTGTCAGCAGCACGCGGATATCCGTTTGCCTGTGGATGGCTTTGCACACCAGGTACATGCCCACCGAGGCGCGCACGGTGGTGATGTCAAATGTGCCCAGCGCGGCAATCACTTCGTCCAGCGAAGCAATGGCCTCTTCGCGCGTCATATACACTTCGGTGTGCTGTGCCCCTAAAAAGTCTGCTGCCTGGCGGGCATATTTCAGGTCTATGGCGTCGTGTTCCATGCCAATGGCAAATGTGCGAATTGGCCCGGGCAATTTGCGGGCGGCAATGGCGCACACCAGCGAACTGTCCAGCCCGCCCGAAAGCAAAAAGCCCAGCGGTGCATCTGCATCCAGCCGCTTTTCCACGGCGGCCGTCAGCTTTTTCCGGATGGCGCAGCAGGCCTCTTCCTCGCCGTCTGCAAGGTGCGGCCGGGCCGCAGTGATGTCACAATACGGTGTGAACACACCGTCCGCATAATAGTGCCCGGGCGGGAAGGGGCGCACTTCGTCCACCAGGCCCACAAGGTTTTTTGCCTCGCTGGCAAACACGGCCTCGCCCTTCCAGTAGCCGTAAAACAACGGGCGTATGCCAATTGGGTCCCGCGCGGCAATCAGGCGGTGCCGCGCGCCGTCATACAAAATGCAGGCAAACTCGGCATCCAGCCGGGCAAACATGGCAAGGCCATATTCCAAGTACAGCGGAAGAAGCACCTCACAATCTGACCCCGAGCGGAAGGAATAGCCCTTTGCCTGCAGGGCGCGCTTTTGCGCGCGAAAGCCATACAGCTCCCCGTTGCATACCGCGGTGTGAGGCCCAAGGCAGAACGGCTGCATGCCGCTTTCCCCGGGGCCCATGATAGCCAGGCGCTGAAACCCCAGAAACCCGCCGCCGTCAAGCGGCAGCAAGCGCTGGGCATCGGGCCCGCGGGTGTGGGTGCGGGCCAGGCTGCGCTCGAATGTTTCGCGCGGCATGGCGGCCAATGTTCCCATAACAGTGCACATACGAAAACCCCTCTCTGAACCAGCCGGGCGGCGCGGGGCTGCCCGGCAGCATCTGTGCGGCGAACAAAAAAGCAGCCTGCCCGCCCTGAACCCTTCAGGACGAACAGGCTGCCTGTCCGCGGTGCCACCTAAATTGCCGCTGTGCCCGCACAGCAGCCCCTTCGCGTCTCACCATTGAAACGTTATCCCTTTAACGCAGGGAATACGGCGTGCCTACTGCCCATAGCGGGGTTCAGCTTGCGGCTCGCGGGTGTTCTTCGCGCGGCGGCCTGCGCGGGGCTTGCACCTTGCCCCCGCTCTCTGTGCCAGGCACAGGCGCGCTACTTTTCCCGGTCCATGCTTTTGTAACAGTTTAGCATGGTGAAGCGGGAGTGTCAAGAGAAACCTGCACAATGTGCGCAAAACAGTTGACAAAAGCAGAATTTTACGCTTTTATATATATGCTGCCCTGCCGTGCAAAATGCCTGCGGCCGGGTGGCAGCCATGTGAAAAGAAGAGGGAATGGTTATGAGCGACAGAACGAAAAAAATTATTTTATGGAGCGCCTGCGGCGTGGTGGGTTTTGCGCTTGTTATCATGCTGTTGCTCATCTTCCTGCTGCCGGGCATCCGGCCGCAGACGCAAAGTTCCAGTGTGGCTGTTTCTTCCAGCAGTCAGGCGTCTTCTTCCTCAGAGGCAGACACACGCCTGGAAGATGCCAAAAGCCAGAACAGCGATGTGGTGGCGTGGCTGACCGTGCCCGGCACCGAGATAGATGACCCCGTGGTGCAGGCTGCGGATAACGACTACTACCTTCGCCGCACCTGGCTGGGGGAAAGCGACGTATGGGGCAGCTATTTTCTGGACTATGAATGCCATGCGCGCGAGGTGGCCTCGCTGGATAAAGTGAGCATCATTTACGGCCACAGCAATGGAGATTCGAAAGACGATAAGAACTTCTCGCAAATCAAGCGCTGGGAGGACGCCGATTTCGCCGCCCAGAACCCCACGTTCACCCTTCGCCTGACGGACGGCACCCTCACCACCTGGCAGGTGTTCGCAGCCAGCAAGGTGCCGGTAGAGGGCGAAAACGCCGTCTATTATCTGGACCCGAACCCAAGCGAAGAGACCTATTCTGCGCTGCTGAACACCCTGCGCGCGGCCAGCGCCCAAAGCTTTGATGGCGTGGAAGTGACATCGCAGGATAAAATCCTCATTCTCTCCACATGCACGTCAAACGACATTGTGCGCTATGTGCTGTGCGCAAAGCTGGTGGCCTGAGGGCGGGTTATCAAAAACGAGGCCCTTTCCGGCAGGGTGCTGCCGGGCAGGCTGCCCCCGAATAGAAAATGCAAAGGGCCCCCGCGGCAGGCAATATGCCTGCCGCGGGGGCCTGTTTCTGCAGCGCGGGGCTTCACGCGTCATACCAGTATTTCCTGTCCAGCCCGCGGTACTGCACAGCCTCGCTGATGTGCCCGGCACAGATGGTGCCGCCGCCGTCCAGGTCTGCAATGGTGCGGGCCACTTTTAAAATGCGGTCGTACGCGCGGGCCGAAAGCCCCATGGCCCCGAACACGCGCTTCAAAAGGGCGGCTGCATCGGGGGTCATGGCGCATGCAGTGCGCAGCATGCTGCTGGGCAACTGTGCGTTGCATGCAACGCCCGTGCCCGCATAACGCGCCTGCTGCACGGCGCGCGCCGCCGCCACACGCGCGGCAATGGCGGCAGAGCCCTCGCCCGGCGCCTCACCCGCAAGGGCATCATATGCCACAGGGGCCACCTCAATATGAAGGTCAATGCGGTCCAGCAGCGGGCCGGACACCTTGCGAAGATAGCGCTGGATGGCCCCCTGCGTGCAGGTGCACGCGCGCGTGGGGTGGCCGTAATAGCCGCAGGGGCATGGGTTCATGGCGGCCACCAGCATAAAGCGGCTGGGGTAATGGGCCCGCATGGCAGCGCGGCTGACGGTGATGGCGCCGTCCTCCAAGGGCTGGCGCAGTGCCTCCAGCGCATCGCGGTGAAACTCGGGCAGCTCGTCCAGAAACAGCACGCCATTGTGTGCAAGGCTCACTTCACCCGGCTTCGAGGCGGCGCCGCCGCCCGTAAGCGCCACAGCGCTGGCCGAGTGGTGCGGCGCGCGGAAAGGCCTTGTGCGCACCAGCCCGCCGCCGGAAAGCAGCCCGGCAACAGAGTGAATTTTGGTGGTCTCCAGCGCCTCTTCCAGCGAAAGGGGCGGCAGAATGCCCGGCAGGCGCTTTGCCAGCATGCTTTTGCCCGTGCCGGGCGGGCCAATCAGCAGCGCGTTATGCCCGCCGGCCGCGGCTACCTCCAGCGCGCGGCGCGCTTCCGGCTGGCCGCGCACATCGGCAAAATCCAAAAAGCCGTCTGCCGGTTGAGGCGCATACGGCGTGTGCGGCTGCGGCGCAATGGGCGCCTCGCCCGAAAGATGGCGCACTACGTCACGCGCCGTGCGCACGGGGTAAACGCACACCCCCTCTGCGGCGGCTGCCTCGGCGGCGTTTTCTGCCGGCACAAACAGCTCGCGCAGGCCCGCCTGCCTTGCGGCCAGCGCCATGGAAAGCACCCCGGCCACGCCGCGCACGGCGCCGTCCAGCGAAAGCTCGCCCAAAAACGCCATGCCGGGCGCCGCCATGGGCGCCTGGCCGCACGCGCACAAAAGGGCAAGAAAAATGGGCAGGTCGTACACAGGGCCCGTCTTGCGCACATGGGCGGGCGCAAGGTTTACGGTTACGCGGCTTACCGGGTAGGAAAACCCTAGGTTTTTCAGCGCGCTGCGCACTCTGTCGGCAGATTCCTTCACGGCGCTGTCCGGCAGGCCCACAATGGCAAACTGGGGCAGCCCGCTGCTCACGTCCGCCTCCACGCGCACGGCAAAGCCCGCCACGCCCTGCACGCCAAGGCTGTTTACGGTGGCAAACACCGGCACGCCCCCTCTCTGTATGTTTGGTATTAGTATACCGCCTTGCCGCGTGCACGGCAAGCAGTTTCGAAAGCCGGGCGCGCACAGGCGGGGGGAACCCGGAATGAAAACCGGGGCGTTGCCCCCGTTTGCCCGTTGACGGAAAGACTGTTTCGCGGTATGATGGAACCACCAGAAAAAGGCAGCGGCGCCGCTGCGTGCCACTGTATGGAAGGCGGGTGCATTCGATTGTATATGGACGAGTATGAACGCTGGCTTGCACAGGAGCTGGACGACGCGGACCTGCGCCCAGAGCTGCTGAGCATTCAGGGCTTGGAAGAAGAAATTAAAGACCGCTTTGCGGTAGAACTGTCATTCGGCACCGCGGGCTTGCGCGGCGTGCTGGGCGCGGGCACCAACCGCATGAACGTGTACATGGTGCGCAAAGCCACCCAGGGCCTTGCCAACTACCTGCTGCGCACGCCGGGCGAAAAAAGCGTGGCCATTTCGTACGACAGCCGCATCAAAAGCGATGTATTCGCGCGCGAGGCCGCCTGTGTGCTGGCGGCAAACGGCGTGAAGGCGTGGATTTATAAAGAGCTGATGCCGGTGCCGGCGCTTAGCTTTGCCACACGCTTTTTGAAGTGCGATGCCGGCATTATGGTGACGGCCAGCCACAACCCCGCGAAATACAACGGGTACAAGGCCTATGGGCCGGACGGCTGCCAGATGACGGAAGAGGCCGCTGGCGCCGTGTATGAAGAGATGCAGAGCACCGATATCTTCACCGGCGTAAAACGGGCAGATTTTGATGAGGCGCTGGCGCAGGGCAAAATTGCCTACATTGGGCAGGATGTTGTGGATGCGCTGTACGCGGCCATTGAGGCGTGCGCCGTGCGCCCCGGCATCTGCAAAACGGCGGGGCTGAAACTGGTGTATTCCCCCCTGAACGGCTCTGGCAATGTGCCGGTGCGCCATGTGCTGGCCGACATTGGCATCACAGACGTAACCGTGGTGCCCGAGCAGGAATACCCGGACGGCAATTTCCCCACCTGCCCGTACCCCAACCCGGAAATTCGCGAGGCGCTGGCCCTGGGCCTGGCCCTGGCCGAGCAGACAGGCGCAGACCTGATGCTGGCCACCGACCCGGACGCCGACCGCGTGGGCATTGCCGTGCGCACGGCCGGCGGCGGCTATCAGCTGCTGACGGGCAACGAAGTGGGCGTGCTTTTGCTGGATTATATCTGCGCCGGGCGCATGGAGCAGGGCACCATGCCCGCGGCGCCGGTGGCGGTGAAGAGCATCGTCTCCACCTGCCTTGCTGACGAGGTGGCAAAGCACTACGGCGTAGAGTGCCGCAACGTGCTCACCGGCTTCAAATATATTGGTGAGCAAATTCATCTGCTGGAAGAAAAGGGTGAGGAAGCGCGCTTTATCTTTGGCTTTGAAGAGAGCTACGGTTACCTGGCAGGCACATATGTGCGCGATAAAGACGCCATTGTGGCCAGCATGCTGATTTGCGAGATGGCGGCCTATTACCGCAGCAAGGGCACCAGCGTGCTGGAGCGGCTGGAGGCCATTTACCGCCAGTATGGCCGCTGGCTGCACAAGGTGGATTCGTTCGCGTTTGAGGGCCTGTCCGGCATGGACACCATGAAGGCCATCATGGCAAAGCTGCGCGGGGAGGGCCTGCACGAGGTGGCGGGCCACAAGGTGGTGAAAGCGGCAGATTACCAGGCACGTGAAATAAAGGACATGTGCACGGGCGCCGTGCAGCCCACGGGCCTGCCTGCGGCCAATGTGCTTACCTATTGGCTGGACGACGGCAGCTCTGTCATTGTGCGCCCCTCGGGCACCGAGCCGAAAATCAAGGTGTATTATTCCACCAAGGGCGACACCCTTTCCGGCGCCGAGGCCGCGCAGGCGCAGCTTGCCGCCGCCATGGGGCCGCTGATGAAATAAACGGTTCCGGCACCCAAACAGATATATCATAAAGGCTGCGGCACGCCTCAGCGCTCCTCTATGGTGGGGATGGGGGTGTTGTCTGTCTCTTCCAGCGCTTCGGGGCTGGCAAGGTAGTGCTTTGTCTCTTTCGCCACCACGCCCGAAAGCAACACCACGGCAACCAGGTTCGGCACGGCCATCAGTGCGTTCAAAATGTCGGCAAGGTCCCACACCACCTGCAGGCTCAGCACCGGCGCTGCCACCAGCACCAGGCAGAACACAAGGCGGTAGGGGGCAAGCGCCTTTTTGCCCCACAGGTATTCGGCCCCGCGCTCGCCATAGTAAGACCAGCCCAAAATGGTGGAATAGGCAAACGTCACAATGCCCACCACCAGAATCAGCGGGCCCACCACGGGAATTTGCTCGAAAGCCATGTTGGTTAGAATGCCGCCGTCCGTCACGCCGGACATATCGATGGAGGGGTTTTTCATAATGCTGGAAACCAGCACCAGCCCCGTCATCAGGCACACCACCACTGTGTCCCAGAACGTGCCGGTGGCGCTTACCAGCGCCTGCCGCACGGGGTTTTTTGTCTGCGCCGCCGCGGCCACAATAGGCGCTGAACCCATGCCGCTTTCGTTGGAAAACAGCCCGCGCGCCACGCCATAGCGGGCCGCCGCCATAATGCCGCTGCCCACCAGGCCGCCCGCTGCGGCGCCGGGCGTGAAGGCCAGCGTGCAGATGGTGCGCACGGCGGGCCACAGGTAATCGTAATTGATGCAAAGGATATACGCACAGCCCAGCACATAGAACAGCGCCATAAAGGGCACCAGCTTTTCGCACACGCGGGCAATCCACTTCACACCGCCGAAAATTACCACGGCCGTAAGGGCGCCGCACACCAGCCCCACCGAAAGCGGGGCAATGTGGAAATTGCCGTCCAGCACGGTGGAAATGGCGTTCACCTGCACGCCGCAGCCAATGCCAAAGGTGGCCAGTGCCGTGAACAGGGCAAACGCCTTGGCAAGCCTTTTCATGCCAAGCCCGCGCTCCAGCGCATACATGGCGCCGCCCAGCATGCGGCCGTCCTTTGTTTTTACGCGGTACTTTACCGCCACAAGCGCCTCGGCATATTTGGTGGCAATGCCCAGCACGCCCGTCAGCCAGCACCACAGCACGGCGCCCGGCCCGCCCAGCGCCACCGCTGTGCCCACGCCCACAATATTGCCGGTGCCAATGGTGGAGGCCAGCGCCGTGGTAAGCGCGCCAAACTGGCTGATGTCGCCGTCCGCCCCTTTGTCTTTTGCAACAGAAAGGCGAATGCCCAAAAAGGTTTTGCGCTGTATTACCCCGGTGCGCACGGTTAGAAAAATATGCGCGCCAAACAGCAGCAAAATCATGGGCAGGCCCCAAATGAGCCCGTCAAGGCTTTTGATGAATCCCCCAATGGTTTCCAGCATGTGATGCCCCTCTTTCTGCCCGCGCCGCACGCGGGCGCCTATTCCTTTTGTATGTGCCTGCGGCGGCGTTTATGTGCCCGGGCCCGCGCGCGTTTTGCACCGCATGGCATGCGCGCACTTTCGCCAGGTATTGTGGAAAAGTATAACACAGCGGCCCAAAGAAGGCAAGAACACAGGCGGCCGGCACGAGCAGGGCAAAACAGCCCGGCATGTAGGTTTGTCAAACATATTGGACGGCGAACTGGGAAGGAGTGCAGTAGTTTAAGGGCCTCATAGGTAAGTTGTT
>UREN01000041.1 GCA_900546885.1 uncultured Oscillospiraceae bacterium | reverse complement strand
GCGCGCGCCCGCTGTGCGGCCGGGCCGCGGCATCTTCCAGGGCCGAAAAGCCCTGCGGCGCGTTTTGCCGGGGCTGTGCCGCCGCGCGAAACGCGGCCTCGTCCAGGGGCACGGCGCCCTGCGCCGTACCTGCGGGATGGCCGCCCATCTGCCGCGTGCCCGCGGCGGGCACACGGGGCGCCGCGCCCGCCCCATCCTCCAGGGCCGAAAACACGGCGCTGTCGTCCTGCAGGGGAAGGTTGCGGAACGCGGCCTCGTCCAGCGGCACGGCCCGCGGCGCCGTTTTGGGGTGCTGTGCCCGCGGCGCAGCGCTCGGCTGCGGCAGATGGATGTCTCTGTCCTGTTCCTGTGCCATGCAGCCGTCCCCTCCTTTCCTGCGCGGCCCTGTGTGCGGCGGCGTTTCCCTACCTGGGAAACGAGGCCCGCCGCCCTATTTCTTCAGCGGGCGGCGTGTGCCGTCCGGCTCTACCAGCACGGTGCTGTCCAGCTGTGCTTTCAGCGAGCGCTTCATCGCGTCGATATACTCCCGGCGCAGTGCGGCCTGCTCGGCCTTTTCCTGCTCTGTCAGGCCCTGGCTGCGGCTTTTTTGCGCCAGCGCGTTGAGGCGCGCAATTTTTTCCTTTGTCATATAAGGCTTCCTCCCCAATGCCCCGGCGGGCGTTTTTGTCTGCGGCCAAACGCGGCCGGCCCCTGGCATTTGGGGCGTGCAGGTTTATTATACCACATTCCCGGGCGGCCCGGCACACCTGACACCATTTTGTAAAACTCTGGGCAAAAACACGAATGCCCGCCTGCCCCAAAAGGGGAAAGCGGGCACCCGTGCTGTTGTGAAAGAAGAGGAAAAACGTATCGATTTATGTAGAAACTTTCGGTTGTGCCGAAAGGTTGCCGGTTGCCGCCGGGCGGCCCTCATGCAAAGCAGCATAGCGGGCGGCCCGGCTTGTTTTGTTCCCTTGTGCAGCAGGCTTCAGCCCGCACACGGTTCTTTGGGTAAGCCCCGGCGCGCATTTGGCAGCGGGGTTCCGCACGCCGCGCGCAGAACAAGTGCACATGGCGCTTGGCGGGGGGCTTGTGCCTTGCGCTTTCCTATGTGATGTGCCCTTGTGGCAATTCTGATATTACAGGAAGAATGTGAATAAAGTTTGATAGAAGCCTGAACAGTTTGCAAAGAATGCGTGGGAAACCTGTGACGCCAAAAAAACACCCCCGAAAGGGCGCGATGCACGCGGCTGCAAAATGTGCTATAATAGGGTTTACCCCTATGCAGGGCAAACGCGCCGCAGCCGTTTTGCCGCGCCGGCCAGCGCGGCGGGCAGCGTGAATGCGGCCGCAGAACAGGAGGGCCACCCATGCCGGAAAACTATATGCTGCAGATGAAGCGCGTGTTTGCGCAAACCGGCGCGCGCCGGCCAAAGCTGCTTTTACACTCGTGCTGCGGGCCCTGCTCCAGTTCGGTGCTGGAAACGCTGTGCCCCCATTTTGAGGTGACGGTAGATTACTACAACCCCAACATCGACACAGCCGAGGAATATGCCCACCGCGCGGCCGAGCAAACGCGGTTTGCCGCAGCCGCCCCCTTTGCCGGGGGCACGCAGGTGCTGGTGGCCCCCTACGAGCCGCAGGCCTTTTACGCCGCGGTAAAAGGCCTGGAGCACATCCCCGAGGGCGGCGCGCGCTGTTTTGCCTGCTATGCGCTGCGCCTGCGCCATGCCGCGGCGCTGGCAAAGCAGCTTTCGTGCGAATACTTCTGCACCACGCTGTCTGTCAGCCCGCATAAAAATGCCGCCAAGTTAAATGAACTGGGCCAGGCCATTGCGGAAGAGTACGGCGTGAAATGGCTGCCCTCTGATTTTAAAAAGGCAGACGGCTTTCGCCGTTCCACGGCGCTGAGCGCCGAATACGGCATGTACCGGCAGGATTACTGCGGCTGTGTGTTTTCCAGGCGCGAGGCCGAGGCACGCCGCGCCGCCCAAAACGCAGAGGCATAAACAGAAAAAAGCGCCCCTTCCCGGCCGGGAAGGGGCGCTTTGCTTCAGAGGGTTCAGCCAAATGGATGATAGGCCCCGTCTTCGCCCAAAGACATAGACTGCGAGCCCGGGGCGGGCGCCTGCGACGTGCTGCCCGCATCGCTGCCGGCCTGCGAGGTGCTGGCGGGCAGGCTGCCGCTGCCCGCTGCAACAGACTGCGAGAAGCTGGAGCCGCCCGCGGGCACGCTGGGCTCTGAGGTGAGGGTGAAGTGGGTGAAGAAATACCACACGGCAATGCCCAGCGCAATCAGCAGCACCACCAGCACAATGATGGGCGCCAGCATGCCGCTGCCCTTTTTGCCGCCGCCCGCAGGCGCGGGGCGGCCCTTTTGGCGGGCCGTCTCGGGGGCGTCCCAGTCAAAATCGCTGTTGGCCTTGAACACACGCATGGCGGGCGTGTCTGCCCCCTGCAGAATGCGGCGGATGGTGTCCAGCGCAGCCAGGGCGCAGCGCTTGCCTGCGTCCGGCGTCTGGGCAAAGCGGCGCACATACACGCGGTTGCCATAGGCCACTGCCATATAGACGTCCCGCCCTGCCTTGCCAAGGCCCGTCACCGAGACGCCAAACTCCGCCTTCGAGCACTTGGCCGCAGCCACGGCGCGCGCGGCGGCCACCTGAGGCGGGTAGGTGGCGTCGCAGTTCTTTGCCGCCATGGCCTTGATTTTCGCGGCCACGCGGGAATCCTGATAGCTGGAATCGCCGAAGTCAAACACATTCGAGCCACGCTTTGTGTGCGAGAATTCCTCGCCCAGAAGGCCGCCTGTCTTTGGGTCGGACGCGGCCACCAGCGCCTCGGCCTGCATCAGCTCGCCCGCGGCAAAATAGGCCACGCTGCCCTTGCCGCGGCCGTATGCCGCGTCGCCCAGGGCCATTTCAAAGCGCTCGGCAATGCGCTCGGTAAGCTCGGTGGCCGCGGCGGGGGCATGGGCGCGCGCGGTGATGACAATCAGCACCTCGCCCGCCTGGCCAAACAGGTTCAGCGCCACGTCCTGCATGCCGCTCATCTGCTTTGCCACCTGTTTCAGCACGGCCATGTCCGGCTCAAACGTGCGCACAATCAGCTGTTTTTCCACATTTTTATCCATAGTAGCGTCCTCCAAACGAGAATTTGAACATCCCTGTCAGGCGTCGCGCGGCGCCTGTGCGCCGCCCAGGTGCGCGGGGGTGCCGGGCGCAAACGCCTCGCACCCGGGCTGCGGCAGGGAAAGTGCCAGCCGCCGCAGCATTTCCAGCGCATATTTGGCAGAAAACTGGCGCACGGTGCCCCGTGTGCGGTTTTCCATCAGCAGTTTTTGTACATACACCTTATTTTCGCATGCCGCGGCCAGAAATACAAGCCCCACCGGCTTTTCTTTTGTGCCGCCGCCCGGCCCGGCAATGCCGGTGATGCCAATGCCAAAGTCGGCCCCGGCGGCGCGGCGCACGCCCTGCGCCATTTCGGCGGCCGTCTCGGCCGAGACGGCGCCATACTGCCGCAGCGTTTCGGCCGAAACGCCCAGCACACGCATTTTCTGTTCGTTGGAATAGGTGCAGGCGCCAAAGCCAAACACCTCGCTTGCGCCCGGCACATCGGTAAGCGCCGCGCTAACCAGCCCGCCCGTGCAGCTTTCGGCCGTGGCGGCCGTGGCGCCCGTTTTCTGCAGCGCGTGCACTGCGGCGGCCGCCAGCGTCTCGCTGTCCTCGCCGTAGATGGCGTCGCCCAGCACGGCATAAAACTCGCCCGCAAACGCGCGGCACATGGCCTCGGCGGCAGCGGCATCCTGCGCCTTTGCCGTAATGCGAATAAACACCTCGCCCGTTTTGGCATACAGCGCCGCCGTGGGGTTTTCGCCCGCCAGCAGGTGGGCCACTTTCCCCTCCAGGTGGCTTTCGCCAATGCCCGCCACACGCAGCACAAGCGAGTGCAGCGCGCAGTCTGTCAGGCCCGCAAGCCAGGGCTTCACTTCGTTCAAAAACATGGGCTGCAGCTCGGCGGGCGGGCCGGGCAGCAGCACGGCCCACTTGCCGCCCGCCTTTGCCTCAAACAGCATGCCCGGCGCCGTGCCGTTGGCGTTGTGCAGCTTTCGGCCGCGCACGGGCACATACGCCTGTTTTTCGTTGTTGGGCGGCATGGTGCGCCCCCAGGCGGCGAAAAATGCGCGGATACGGGCCAGCTCTTCTTCGTCAAAGCGCAGCTCATCTTCAAAGGCGCGCGCTACCGTCTGTTTGGTAAGGTCGTCATCCGTGGGCCCAAGCCCGCCAGAGAACACCAGCAAATCGCTGCGCTGCATGGCAAGGCGCACCACGCTTTCCAGCCGGGCGGGGTTGTCGCCCACCACGCTTTGGAAGTGCACGGTGATGCCAAGCTGCGCCAGCTGCTGCGAAAGGAACTGCGCGTTCGTGTTCAAAATATCACCCAGCAAAAGCTCGGTGCCCACGGCAATAATCTCTGCCGTCATGGCCATTCCCCCTTTTCGGTGCGGCGCGGCCTTTTGGCCCCGCGCCGCCCGCTTTGCGTCTGCCGCCGCTTACAGGCACACGGCCTCCACAGGCGTTTCGGCAGCGGCCGCGCGCTCCAGCTCTGCCAGGGCGGGCATGGCGGCCTCGGCCGCCTCAATTTCGGCCAGCGTGGGCTTTGTTTTGGGGTGCGGCGGGGTGAAGATGGTGCAGCAATCCTCATAGGGCAGGATGCTTGTCTCAAACGTGCCAATGCGGCGCGCAATGTCGGTGATTTCGGTTTTGTCCATACCAATGCACGGGCGCAGAATGGGCAGGCTTTGCGCGGCGTCCGTGCAGGCCAGGGCCATCAGCGTCTGGCTGGCCACTTGGGCCAGGCTTTCGCCGGTGACAATGGCCTTCGCCTGCTCTTTTTCACACAGAATGTTTGCAATGCGCAGCATGCTGCGGCGCATCAGCACGGTGAACAGCACGTCCGGCGCATTGTCGCGGATATATTCCTGCGGTTTGGTATAGGGCACCACATACACGTTCAAATTGCCCGTGTAGGGCGTAAGCTCTTTGGCCAGCTTCAGCACCTTCATGCGGGCGCGCTCGCTGGTGTAGGGCGGGCTTGCAAAATGAATGCAGGTAAGCGAAAGCCCGCGCTTTGCCATCATATAGCCCGCCACGGGGCTGTCGATGCCGCCAGACAGCATCAGCGCCGCCTTGCCCGATGTGGACACCGGCAGCCCGCCCGCGCCCGGCTGCTTGCCCGCGTGCACATAGGCCGCAAAATCGCGCACCTCTACGGTGACGTTCACCTGCGGGGCATGCACGTCCACTTTCAAATGCGGGTAGGCGGCCAGCAGCACGCCGCCCAGCTCGCGGCCAATCTCCATGCTGTTCAGCGGAAAGGCCTTGTCCGAGCGCTTGGCGCTCACCTTGAACGTGGCCGCGCCCGAAAGCACGCCGCGCAGGTATTTCACAGCAGTGGCGGAAATGCTGTCGAACGTCTTGTCGCACACGGCCGCACGGCTCACCGCCGCAATGCCGAATATCTTCTTCACGCGCTCGAACGCCTCGTCCATATGCGCGGCGGCCGTGGCGTCCTGCGGCTCGGCATACATGGTGCTCTGCGCCTTGTACACTTTGAAATCGCCCAGGCTTTTCAACCTGCGGCGCATGGTTTTTACCAGAATGCTCTCAAATGTGGCCCGGTTCAGGCCCTTCAGCGCCATCTCGCCCTGGTAAGCGAGAATCAGTTCCCTCATGCAAGCTTCCTCGTTTCTGTTTTTACATCTGCGCACAGCGGCCGTCAGCGGCGGGCGCGCGCAAGGCTTTTTACGCCCTCTGCCACGCCGGCCAAAAGCGCGTCCACATCCGCCGGCGTGCTGTGCGCCGAAAACGACACGCGCACCGCGCTGTCAATGCGCTCTTTCGCCAGGCCCATGGCCGAAAGCGTGTGGCTGGCCTCGCCCTTGGAACAGGCCGAGCCGCTTGAGACATATACGTCCCGCGCCTCCAGAAAATGCAGCATCGTCTCGCTGCGAATGCCGGGCACGGAAAAATTGGCAATGGCCGGGTGCCCGCCTGGCGGGCTGTTGCGCACCACGCCCTCTATTTGCGCAAGGCCCTGCCACAGCCGCGCGCTCAGCCCGGCGCACACCTCGTTCATGGCCGCCACATCCAGCATCTGCGCGGCCTGGCCCAGCGCCGCAAAAAAGGCCGTGTTCTGCGTGCCGGGGCGCAGGCCTCGCTCCTGATGGCCGCCGCGCCACACGGGCGCAAGGTTTGCGCCGCTGCGCACATACAAGGCGCCCACGCCCTTGGGCGCATGCACCTTATGGCCAGAGACGGCATAGCTGTCTATCTGTGTTTCGCGCAGGCGCAGCGGCAGCTTGCCCCAGGCCTGCACGCCGTCCACATGCACAAAGGTGCGGCTGTTTTTCTGCTTCACGCGCGCGGCCAGAGCCGCCACGTCCAGCACGCTGCCCACCTCGTTGTTCATGTGCATGGCCGCCACAAGCGCCGTTTTGGGGCCCACCGCGTCCACCAGCGCCTGCAGGGATACACAGCCCGTGCCGTCCGGCTGCACCAGCGTCACGCGCCAGCCCTCCTGCTGCAGCGCAGCCACCGCGTTCTGCACCGCGGGGTGCTCGTAGCCGGTGGCCACAATGTGGTCTGCCCAGGCCCTGCGGGCCTTTGCCGCGCCGAACACGGCCATGTTGTCGCCGTCGGTGCCGCAGCTTGTGAACACCACTTCGCCCGGGCGCGCCCCCAGGCTTTCGGCCACGGCCTCGCGCGCCGTTTCTATCACCTCTTCACTGCGCGCGCCCGGCGCATACAGCGAAGAGGGGTTTGCAAAATGCTCGCGCAGCACGCGGCACGCCACGTCCGCCACGGCGTCCGCCACGGCAGTGGTGGCCGCATTGTCCAGATAATGCACGGCTTCGCCCCCAGCTTACAAAGACATATATGGCTATTATACTCGTTTTTGCCCCCGTGTGCAATGAAAAGCGCACAGAAAAACGGCCCGGCTGCGGCGCGCCGCGCACAGGGTGTGCGGCCGGGCGCCGCGGCAGGGCCGCAGGGGCAAGGCAGGGCCGGCAGGCGGGGGCGCGGCGTCACCACCAGGCCTCCCCGGCTGCGGCCGCCGCATTCAGCAGGGCGGCGCTTATTTCAAACGGGATGGCGGCCTGCGTGTGCCCGGCCCAGAACATCTCGGCGGGAATCAGGGCAAAGCCCTGCCAGTAGGCGCCGCTCTCCAAAAGGCCGGCGCGGTCTATCACCACCAGGTCTTCGCCCCACTGCCCCGCAATGGTCCAATCTGCCTGCATGCCGTATGGGTCTGTATACTGCGCGCCGGCCGGGGCCGGAATGCGCTGGCCCGTGGCAAGGAACAGCCACTGGCGGCTTTCGCCATAGACAGGGGTATAGCCTCCATACGCATCTTCCAGCGGGACAATCTCGGCATCTGCAAGGTTGTAAAGCCTTTGTGCGGCCCGCAGGCGCAGGTCAATGCCCATCAGCCCGCGCAGCTGCGCCAATGGGTAGCCGCCTTCGGCATCGGCATAGTATTGCGGCGCCACAAAATACAGCGTGTCGCCGTCAATGACACAGCCGCCCTCCGGCATCGTCCGCTGCTGCAGCGTGACGGCCTGCTCGGCCCCGGTGACGGGCGATTTCAGAAAAATCTCTGTGCCCGTGGCGTTGTACTCGGCCTCGCGGTAGGTCTCTTCCAGCGCGCCGGGCCGCAGCTGCGCCACAGCCGCGGGCGGCACCGTGCGGCTGCACACAAAAAGCCCGTTCCAGGTGCCCAGCACCTTGGTGCCCGGCGAAACGGGCACCTGCTGCGGCGTGCCGCCGTCCAGCTCCATGGCCAGCAGGGCGCTTTGCGTCTCAAGGCCGGCGGCATCTGTGCAGAAAAAGCCATACAGCATGTCCCCGCCGGCATACCAGGCCATCTGACTGTATGCCTCATACTCCTGCGCGGAAGTGCGCGCCAGCTCTTCCCAGGCGGAAAAATCCGGCGTCATCGCGCGCAGCACATAGCTGCCCATACCGTCTTCGGGCTCAAAGCACAAGTTATAGACGCGCCCGGCCCGCGCAAAAGTGTGCAGCCCGTCCGGCTGCAAAAGGGCGGGGCATCCACTTTGTGGCGCGTGCGCGCAGCCGGGCTTTGCGCACAGCACGCTTTGCTGCATGGTGGTTTTATCCAGCACGGTCAGCAGGGTGCCGTAGCCTGTATCCACCGGTATCAGGCAGCGCGTTTCATCCAGCGGCTGGGCCGTGCTGCCCAGCCGCTGAAGCCCCTGGCACGGGGCCAGGGCGCCGCCGGCCTCCTTGGCCGCATAGGCGCTTTGCAGGGCGTCATACTGGTCTGCGGGCAGCACGCGGGCATCCAGCAAAAGATATTGGTCGCCCAAAACATCGTCCCACACCGTGCTGGCGGCCACAAGCGTCTCGCCGTTCGCAGAATAAATGGCCTCTTCCCCGTAATAGGTGCCGGTGCAGGCGGCCCAATCCTCCAGCATATCCAGGCCCAGATATTCGCAATAGGCGCGCAACATGTCCGCCCGGGCGGCGGCCACGTCAAAGGGGTGCCACATCCACAGGCGCGCGCTTACCACTTTGCCGGTGTGGCTTTCCACCGTCAGCTCGTACAGGCGCCTGTTTATCTCCGGCTCTGTCAGGGCCAGCGTCAGAAAGCCCGCACCGTCCGCCTGATAGGTGTACACGGCTGTGCCGCTCTCTGCGGCATAGCGGAAGGCCTCTGTCAGCTCTTGCGGCAGCACGCCTGCAGCCTGCATCTCGTCCAGATAAGAGGCCATCAGCGCCTGCCCCTCATAGCCCATGTCCATTTCGCCGTAGGGCACTTCGCTTTCGCCGCCCGCCTGCTGGCGCCGCTGGGCCAGCGCACGCACAAGGTAAAGGTCATCCCCTTTTGGGCTCAGCACGCCCGTGGCCTGCGTGCGCGCATGCGGCGCGGTAAACAAACCAATGTCCGTCAGGCGCAGGGCCAGCATGGGCAGCGCGCTGATAACAAGCGCCAGCGCACCCGTGGCAACCACCGTGCGCACGGCCCGGCTTTGCCAGCCCGCGCGCAGCCGGGCAAAATGCGAATGGCTGTGTTTCATGCGCGGGGCACCTCCTTTGCCGGTTTGAGGGTAAACGACACGCGCGTGCCCACGCCCACCTGGCTTTCAATGCAAAGCTGTGCGCCGTGCAGCGCGGCTATTTTCTGGCAAAGGGCAAGGCCCATGCCGCTGCCGCCCGCTTTGCGCGCGCGGGATTTATCCACCATATAAAACGGCTCTGTCACACGGCACAGCTCTTCTTTCGGGATGCCGCAGCCCGTGTCGCGCACACACAGCAGCACGCCGCCGGGCGCGCGCGTGCACAGCACATGCACCATGCCGTCCTTTGGGGCCGCTTTCTGCGCATTGTGCACCAGGTTGTACAAAAGGTCTACCAGCAGGTCTTCATCCCCCAGGGCACAAAGCCCTTTTTCCCCGCGAAGGTCCAGCTTGACGGGGCCCAGCACGGGCGCCAGCGAGATGGAAAGCTGCCGCAGCACCCGGTCCATTTGCACCGGGGCCAGGGCGGCGGGCTTCTGGGCCAGGCCCAGCAGGGCCAGCAGCTTGCCGCTCAGCGCCTCCACGCGCTTTGCCTCGCTGAAGATATACCCCGCGGCGCGCCGGCGGCCCTCGGGGTCCAGCTCCAGCGTGCGCAGGGTGTCGGCATAGCCGATGATGGCCGTCATGGGGGTTTTGAGTTCATGGGTGAACGCACCCATGAACTCTTCACGCTGGCGCGCGCTAAGCGCCAGCGCATCCACATTTTTCTGCACCGCCGCGGCCATGGCGTTGAAACTTTCGGCCACGCTGCCTATCTCGTCCTGCGTGGCCACTTCGGCGCGGGCGCTGTAATCGCCGCGCGCAATGCGCCGCGAGGCGCCGTACAGCTCGTCCAGCGGGCGCGTCATGCGCTTTGTCAGCAGCACAATGGCCAGGGCGCACACGCCCAGGGCGCCCGCCTCCATGCACCAGAAGCGGGCCAGCTGCCTGTCGCGCGCAACAAACACGCCCGTCACATCGCTCAGCGTGCGCAGGCGGTAGCTTTTGTTCGGGGCCGAGATGGTGCTTTCCAGCAGAAGGTAGGTGTTGCCCTGGGCGCGCCGCAGGTAATATTCCTGCGCGCCAATTGGCCCCACGCTTGCGCTGGCTTCGGCAGCCGCCGCCCCCAGCGACGAAAACAGCATTATGCCGTCCGAGTTTTCCAGCCAGATGCCGCTTTGGCTGCCGTCCTCGCCAAAATCTGCAATGCGCATGGCGCTCTCCAGCAGGGCGTCGTCCGTCACGTCCTCGCCGCGCGCCATCATGCCCAGCACCTGCGTCTCCAGCGTGTAATACTGCATGCGGTGCCACTGTTCCACCTGGGCCGCGGCCTGGCGCAGCATATCGGCCGCATTGATATACACCAGCACAAACCCGCCCAGCGAAAACACGCCTGCCAGCAAAAGCAGCACAGCGCACGACAGCCTTTGCGCAAATTTCAACGCCTGGCCTCCTCTTTTTCCAGCTTATAGCCCACTTTGTACACCGTGGTAATCTTATCGTGCCAGCCCAGTTTTTTGCGCAGGCGGTTGATGTGAAGGTCCAGCGTGCGGGTGTCCGGGCCCATCTCGCCGCCCCACACGCGCTCGAACAGGGCGTCGCGGTACAGCGCGGCGCCGCGGTTGCGTATCAGCTGTTCCAGCAGGTCGAACTCGCGCGGGGTAAGGGCCACGGGCTCGCCCGCCTTTGTCACCGTGCGGGCCACGGCGTCCAGCTGCACGTCCCACGCGCGCAGCATGCGCCCGCCGCGCCCGGTGCGCCGCAAAACGCTCTCTACACGGGCCACCAGCTCGGCTATTTCAAACGGCTTTACAATGTAATCGTCCGCGCCAAGGCGCAGGCCCTTTACCCGGTCGCCCAGGCTGCCCTTGGCCGTGATGAAAATGACCGGCGTGCCCGTGGGGCGCAGGTATTCCAGCAGCTCGTAGCCGTCCAGGCCGGGCAGCATGATGTCCAGCAGCACAAGGTCATAGGCGTTCTGCTCAATGCGGTCGGCCGCCGCAAGGCCGTCGTTCACTGCCTCGCAGGTATAGCCCACGCGCTCGAGGCTCATGGCAATCAGCCCCGAGATGGCCTCTTCGTCTTCTACAATCAAAATGCGGTTCATAACGCGCCGCCCGCCTTTCTTTTCTGGTTTTCCCTGCGGCCGCCCGCAGGGGGGCCGGCTTTTGCCAGTTTGATACTATACGCACGATGTATCAGTTTTGTATCGGCGCCCGGGCGCCGGGCCGTACAGGCCGCAGGGCCTTGCCATACGCCCGTGCATGGGGTATGATGGAACCAAAGCAAAGGCGCACGCGCCCGGGCGGGCCAGCCTGCCCGGCCCAGATGCCCTTTGGGAAATGAGGCAACAAAAATGAAACGACACACCCTGCCTGCCGGTGCCCTGGCCGCGGCGCTGGCCCTTGCCCTGGCCGCGTGCAGCGCGGCACCGGCCAGTTCTGGCACAAGCGCGCCTGCCCCAGGCACGCCCCAAAGCCAAAGTGTGCCCGCCCCAAGCGCCGCGCCCCAAAGCGCGGCCAGCGGCGCCGAAGAGGCCGAAGTGCTGCTGTATATTGGCACGGGCAATTCCTATGCCCAATACACCGCCTCTGTGCCTGCCCCCGCGCAGCCGGGCGACGTGATAGCCGCCATTGGCCAGCTAACCGGGTGGGACTGCACCCTGGCGAGCCCGGTGGAGCAGGGCGACGGCTTTGTGAAAGTGTGTTTTGCCCAGCAAAGCGCGCTGTTTGCCGGCCCGCCAGAGCCGCAGAAGGACGAGTTCCACATGTACGATGCCGGGCAGATGTGCCTCACGTTTCTGGACAGCGTGGCCCGCACCCTGCAGGCCAACTTCCCCGGGAAGGACGGCCGGGCGCTGGACGTATATTACCTGCCGGAAAGCGGCGATGGCGACCTTGTTTTGGAAAGCATCGGCCTTGCCATTCCGCAAAACACGCCGTACAAGGCAGCATAGCCAAAGGCAGGCGCCGCCAGGCGCCACATTGCACAAGCACCCCTCACAGCCTGCTGTATGCGCAGGCCGTGAGGGGCGTTTTTTTACAGGTGCGCCGCGGCACCATTCTGCGAAGGAAACAGAAGGTCGCTCAGCGCGGCATACTGTTCCAGCGTCAGCTGTTCCGGCCGGGCGGCGGGCGGTGCGCCCACAGCCTGCAGCGCGGCGGCCACATCCGCCTTGGGCAGGCCCAGCCCCGCGCTGACAGCGTTGGCCGCCGTTTTGCGCCGCTGGCTGAACGCCGCACGGATGGTGCGGAACATGGCCTTTTCACTTTGCGGCGCCGCGGGCGGCGCCGTGTGCAGCGAAAGGCGCAGCACAGCGCTTGTCACCTTGGGCGGCGGGTAAAAGCTGCCCGGCTGCACCTGAAACAGCACCTGCGGGCGCGCGTAATAGTGCACGGCATAGCTTACCGCGCCCGCCTCACGCGTGCCGGGCAGGGCGGCAAGGCGCTGGGCCGCCTCTTTCTGCACCATCACGGTAATGTGCTGCAGCGGCAGCTTGTCTTCCAGCAGCTTCATCACAAGGGGGCTTGTGATATAATACGGCAAATTGGCGCACACGGCCACCTTCATGCCCGGAAATTCCTGCCGGATGAGGGCCGCAAGGTCCAGCTTCAAAGCGTCGCCCTGCACCACGCGGATGTTGGAAAAGCCCGCCAGCGTCTCGGCCAGCAGGGCGGGCAGGCGGGCGTCCAGTTCAATGGCCACCACCTTGCGCGCGCGCAGGGCAAGCTCTTTGGTCAGCACTCCAATGCCGGGGCCTATCTCCAGCGCGCCGTATGTCTCGTCAATGCCGCTGGCCTCTACAATTTTGGGGCACACGCCGGGGTTCACAATAAAATTCTGCCCCAGCCCTTTTGACAAAGAGAAGCCGTGCGCCGCGCACAGGCGGCGGATGACGGCGATGTCTGTCAGCTCCATAGGCACCTCATTTCTGCAAAAAGCGCCGCACACGCGGCCGCGGCCGCAGGGCCCGGGCAACGTGCGCGGCGCTTGCCGTCTTTTCTGTTTTTGCCAGCTCAGCTGCCACTGGCCGGGGCAGAGGCCGGGGCCGATGTGCTGGACGAACCGCTGGCCGCGCCGGACGATGCCGTCTGGTTCTGCATGCGGCTCAGCAGCAGCGACGCCGTCTCGAAGGCCTTGGCAATCTGCGGGTCGCTGTCCACCGTATAGTTGTAATAGTTGCGCTCTTCCTCTGTTGTCAAAGGCACCTCTACATCCGGCGCCACGCCGGTGCCGTCAAAGCTTTGGCCGTTATGGTCCAAAAGCTTGCCCACTGTGAACGCCACGGCCGAGCCGTTTGTCATGGCAACGGGCTCGCACACAATGCTGCCCTTGCCCGCCGTGGTGGTGCCCACCAGGCTGCCCTTTTCAAAAATGCGGATGCTGTCGGCCAAAAGCTCGGCGCCCGCGGCGGTGTTGGCATTCATCAGCACCACAATGGGCAGCTCTACCTCCTGGTTGTCAGAGGTGTCCAGCACGGTCACCTCGCCGCCCTTTTCCTGGCTGGCAATGGTGCCCACCGGGCACAGCATGTCAATGACGTCCATGGCCTCGGCCAGGCTGCCGCCGTCGTTGTCGCGCACGTCCAGCACCAGGCTGTCAATGGGCGCCTCGCCGCCCGTCATGGCCTCCAGCGCTGCCTCCAGCTCTTTTTCCGTGTTGCCGTTGAAGGTGTAAATGCGCACATAGCCGCACGTCTGCCCCTCGGGCACCGTATATTCAAGGCTGGGCATATCGTACTGACGGCGCTGCAGCTCGGCTGTCTGCGTCTCGCCCGCAAGGTTGGTGGCCGTGACGGTGACAGTGGTGCCCGCCTCGCCGCGCAAAAGGCTGTTCACCTGCGCCAGGGTAAGGTTGCGCACATCGGTTTCGCCAATTCTGGTAATCATCCAGTTCTTTTCAAACCCGGCCTGCTGGGCGGGGCTGTCGGTATAAACGCGCACCACACGCGCGTTCCCCGTGGTGGCGTCTTTCACCACATCCACGCCCACGCCCACCACCTGGCCGGAATGAATGCCCTTGTACTCGGTGTACTGTGCGGCCGTGTAGTACACGGCGTTCGCATCGCCAATGCCCGCCATATACCCGGCGCCCATCATGTCGTACAGGGTGGTGTCGTTGATTTCGCCGTAATAGTTGGCGCGCACGGCTTTGTCAATTTCGGCAATGTTGTTATACATCACCTGCTTTTGCCGCACGCTGGACACCGTAGAGTTGAAAATCTGGGTAGACAGGATCATGGTGACGACAAACGTGACGGTCATGGCAAGAATGGCAATGGCCACCGCCAGGTTCACCGTGATTTTTTTGTTCATAAACTCATCCTTTCCCCAAAAGGGCAGGTGTTCAGCCGCCGTTCAGGTACGGCCAGGCCGACACGGGCGTGCCGTTCACGTTCACCTCAAAATGCAGGTGGTTGCCCGTCGAGTTGCCGGTAGAACCCACATACCCAATCAGCTGGCCCTGGGTGACGAACACGCCGTCCGTGATGCCCGCCGCCCGGGCAGACATGTGCCCGTAAATGGTGACAAGGCTGGGCGAATGGCTGATTTTCACGCAGGTGCCATAGCTCCAGTGCGCTGTGGTAGAGACAACGCCGTCTGCCGCCGCATAGATGCGCGTGCCCGCCGGGGCCGGCACGTCCATGCCGCGGTGCACGTCGCGCACGCCGTAGATATAGCGCACGGTGCCGAAATCGCTGGAGAGGGTGGTGTAGCCCGGAATAGGCCACTGAAACTGGCCCAGCCCGTCGCCCAGCACATAGCTGTTGCCCGTGTTAGAGCCCGCCCACGCGGCCCATTCCTGCTGGGCCTGCTTGAACTGCTCTTGCAGCTCTGCCTCCGATTCCTCGTACACCTGCTGCTGGGCCTGCTCGGCCGTGACGGTCTCGTCCGCCTTCTGAATGGCCTGCTGGTAAGAGGTTTTCGTGTTCTCCAGCTCTTCCTGCTGGGCGTTCAGCTCGTCCAGCGCTGCGTTAATTTCTTCGCGCTGGTTTTCCAGCTTCACCTGCTTGTCGTGCATCTCGGTGATAAGCTGGTTGTCGCTGACGGCAATCTGCTGCAGGTTTTCGGCAAAGCGCATGGCGTCGCTGATGTCATCGATGCCCAGCAAGATGGAAAGGTTGCTGGAAGAGCGCATCTCGTACATGCCGCGCAGGCGCTGTTCAAACGCCTCTTTGGCGGCCTGCAGCTCCTCGGCGGCCTGGGCAATGGCCAGGTTTTTCTTCTCGAGGTCGCTTTTGCGCACGTCAATGTCTTCCTGCAGGGCCTCCAGCTGGGCGCTTAGCGTGTTGGAAAGCTGCTGGTAATACAGCTTTGTCTGCTGTGCGTTCTGTTCGTTCTCCTCGCTGGCTTCAATTTGGTCGTGCAGCGCTGCAATTTCCTTGCGCAGGCGCTCCAGCTTTTCGGCCGGCGTCTCATCATCTGCAAACGCGCGCGAAAGCGCAGGCAGCACCAGCGTTGCCGCCATCAAAAGCGCCAGCACGGCGCACACCACTCGCACCAGTTTTTTCTGTTTTGCCATGGTAGGTTCCCTTTCCGTTACACTTTCAAATGTTTGCGGATGCTGAACGCGCACCCGGCAGAGCCAATGAACATGCCGAACAGGATAAAGATGCCGGCCAGCGGCAGAATAACCACGCTGAACGGGTACAGGCATTGGGTAAATTCATCCAGCCACATGGCGCTGGGCTGTGCCAGGGCCTGCAACGCGCCGAAATAGGCCCCGCCCACCAGCACGGTGGAGATCAGGCCCGCCAGGGCGCCCACCGTCATGCCCTCTACAAAAAACGGCATGCGGATAAACGCGTTGGTGGCGCCCACAAATTTCATGATGTTGATCTCCCTGCGGCGGGCAAACACCGTCAGGCGGATGGTGTTCGAAATAATTACCACGCTCACAATGCCCAGCACGGCCACAAGCCCCCAGCCCGCAATGTTTACCACGCGGCGCATCTGCACCAGAATGTCGCCCAGCTCTGTGGGCGAGTTGATGCGGTAGAACAAATCTCCGCCCACCTGCTGAATGGCGGCCACGGTGTCGTTCAAAAGGGCAATATCCGTCACATAAATGCGAAACGAGGCCGGCAGCGGGTTTGCCTCGTTGCCCTCGCCCTCATAGTCTTGCAAAACGTCGGCATATTCGCCCATTTCCGCCTTCATATCCTCCACGGCCTGCGCCTTGGAAATGAACGTGCACGAGGCCACATTTGCAAGCTGCGGCAGCTGCTGGCTCCACGCTTCGATCTGTTCGTCGGTGGCCTCGTCGGAAATGAACACTTCAATCATGTCCTTATCGCCCAGGCTTTGCACAAAATTGCTGACGCTGACGCTGAGAATGCCCGCAATGCCGGTGATGACAAGGCAGGCCGTCAAAACGCCCAGCGACGCCACCGTCATCAGGCGGTTGGCCACCATGTTGTGCCAGCCCTGTTTGACAAGATATTTGAAGCTGGACCAATTCATACGCGCGCCCCCCTCACCCTTGCAAGGCCATCGTCTATCACTTCGCCGTGGTCAATGACGATCATGCGCTTGTGGAAGCGCTGGGCCAGGTCCCGCTCGTGCGTCACCACCACAATGGTGGTGCCCACGCTGTTGATGGCCTGCAGAAGCTCCATAATTTCCACGCTCAGCTCCGGGTCGATATTGCCGGTGGGCTCGTCCGCAATAATGATGGGTGGCGAGTGCACCAGCGCGCGCGCCAGGGCAATGCGCTGCTGCTCCCCGCCGGAAAGCTCCTGCGGAAGGCTGTGCGCCTTGCCCGCAAGGCCCACCAGGTTCAGCACATAGGGCACACGGCGCTTGATTTGCCTTTCGGGGATATTGGTGACGCGCATGGCGAAAGCCACGTTCTCGTAGGCCGTCATGGTGGGGATGAGGCGGAAATCCTGAAACACCACGCCAAGGCCGCGGCGCAAATAGGGGATGTCGCGCTGGCGGATGGTGGAAAGGTCGTTTTTGTTCACCAGCACACGCCCCTCGGTGGCCACCTCTTCGCGCAGAATCAGCTTCAGAAACGTGCTTTTGCCTGCGCCGGAATGCCCCAGCACAAACACGAACTCGCCCTTGCGGATGTGCAGGTTCACATCGTGCAGGGCCGTGATGTCGGGGCCGTTGCCCGTGCTTTCATACACTTTTGTGACATGTTCGAATCGGATCATGCAACCAGTCTCCTATGTAAAGTGGGCAAAAGCCCCTGCCATAAAAGCACGGCACGGTTTTCGGCCAGGCGCGCCTTCCAGCGCCGCTTTGCCTTTTCCGCGCCGTATGCTTTTTTCGTGTGCATGCGCCCCGCAGGGCTGCATGGTTAATATTTTGCGGGGTTTGACGAAAGATACTTTTTCACCATCAGCGCCACCTTGAACACAATGGCGTCGTCAAATTCGCGCAAATCCAGCCCGGTGAGCTTTTTGATCTTCTCCAGGCGGTACACCAGCGTGTTGCGGTGCACAAACAGGCCGCGGCTGGTTTCGGAGACATTCAGGTTGTTTTCGAAAAAGCGCTGGATGGTGAACAGCGTCTCGGCGTCCAGGCTTTCGATGCCGCCCTGCTTGAACACTTCCTTCAGGAACATCTCGCACAGCGTGGTGGGCAGCTGATAAATCAGGCGCGCAATGCCCAGGTTGTCATAGCTGATGATGGATTGCTCGGTGTCGAACACCTTGCCCACTTCCATGGCAATCTGTGCCTCTTTAAAGCTGGTGGCAAGGTCTTTCACGTTGGCAATGGGCGTGCCAATGCCCACCACAGATTTGATGTAATGTTCACCAGAAAGCGTGTCCACAATCGAGAGGGCCAGCTTTTCAATGTCGTGCTGGTCGATGCCGCGCTTAATCTCTTTCACCAGCACGGTGTCGTTCTCTGAGATATTGAACACAAAATCTTTCTGCTTATCGGGGAACAGGCCGGACACCACATCGTAAGCCGAAATATCCGTGCCCGAGGTGACGCGGATAAGCAGCACCACGCGGGAGACATCCGTGGCAAAGTGCAGCTCGCGCGCTTTGGCATAGATGTCGCCGGGCAAGATATTGTCCAGCACCACGTTTTTGATAAAGTTCGCTTTGTCGAACTTTTCGTCATGATACTGCTTGATGTTCTGCAGGCTGATGGCAAGAAGCGCCGCATAGCGCCCCGCCGCCTCGTCTGTGCCCTCTACCAGCACGGCGTAATCGTTGCGCTTGTTGGCCGTGAACAGATGATAGGTAAAGCCGTCGCGCACAAAGCTGTCGCCTGCCGCCAGGCGCTCGGATGCAACGCCGTCGCGCACCTCCCCGATGCGGTTGAGGTCCGTGCAGGAGATGATGGTGCCCGTCTCGTCCACAACGCCCACCACACGGTCGATGGCGTCCTTCATCTGATAGATCACGCCCTGAAACACTCTGTTCGCCATAGATAACCCTTTTCCCTTCTGCACGCGGCGGCACAAAAAAGCCCCGCCGCTGTCTGCCATTGTGAAATTCAACAATCCGCGTTCGCTGTACTCTCTATTTTACACAATGTTTCCGGCTTTTGCAACATATTTACACAAAAAGCAATTGCGTTTATTGTGTATTTTGGAAAAAGGCGTTTGAAGCGGCGTTCCGGCCCCTTCTTGAAAGCCTATTATACAGGGCATATGTGAAAGTTTTTTGTCTGTTTCATGAACGTTTGGCCTGCAAAAGCGCAAGTTCCTGCGCGGTGAGCTCGCGCCAGCCGCCGGGGCCCAGGGCGGCGTCCAGCGCAACGCCGCCAATGGCCGTGCGCCGCAGCTCGCGCGCGCCCGCGCCGTACACACCGAACATGCGTTTGATTTGGTGATACACGCCCTGGTGCAGCACCACCTCGGCGCTGCACGGGCCCTGCCCGCCCGGCCGGGCCAGCGCGGGCAGCATGCGGCTGCCGTCTGCCAGCTGCACCCCCGCGGCAAAGCCGGAAATCATTTCCTGCGTGAGGGGCGTGTCCAGCAGCACCGTGTAAACTTTTTCCACATGGCGCCCGGGCGCCAGAATATCGTGCGCAAAGGCGCCGTCATCCGTCAGCAGCACAAAGCCGGTGCTGGTTTTATCCAGCCTGCCCGCGGGGAACAGGTTTCGCCGGGGGAAGGCCTCTCGCACAAGGTCCACCACTGTGGTGTCGCGCGCATCCTCTGCGGCGCTTACCACGCCCTTGGGTTTGTCCAGCATGATATACACAAACTGTTTGGCGCACAAAGGCGTTTCGCCGCACGCCACGGCCGCGCCCTCGGGCACGTGCGCGTCCGGCGCGCGGCACACTTCGCCGTTCAGCAAAATGCGCCCGGCGCGTATGGTCTCGCGCGCCTGGCTGCGGCTGAGGCCCAATGCCTTGGCGGTAAATTTATCCAGCCTCACGGGGCTGCCCCCCCCTTTTGCGGTTTCGGTGTTGTGGTTGCAGTATACCATAAAATTGGCCCAAAGCAAACCGCGCCTTTTTTTAAGATTCGGCGCGTGCGCTGAGTTTTCAGGGTTCCTTTTTTATGGCTTTGGCGCAGGCGTTGAATGTTCAGGGTTTCTTTTTGGGGATTCGGATTATGCGCTGAATGTTCAGGCTTTTTCTCCAGATACATGTCTCCTACTTTCTTAAAGCTAAGAAAGTAGCAAAGAACCCGGGGGATTCCGCTCGCCTAAAAAATATGAATT
>UREN01000040.1 GCA_900546885.1 uncultured Oscillospiraceae bacterium | reverse complement strand
ACGCCTCTCCGCTTAAAACTTCATATTTCCCTACATAGGCGCCTTTTTGTGCTGTCCGCACAAGTTGGAGCGGTTCAAACTTGGGCCCCTGCTTTTGTTCTTGCTTTATGGCCGAACATTCTGGGGGACGGGCGGCCTTCATTATGCCTGCTGGATGGTCACCGTATACCCGGCCTCTTCCAGCAGGGCCATGGCCTCTTCGGCTGTTTTCTGGTAGTAGGGGGAATATTCCAGCTCGTCCGAGCCGTCCCGGCCATAGCTGCCTTTCCCAATTTCACTGCTGGAGAAATAGTGATAAACCAGCTCGCCGTCCTGAAATTCCAGGCGTTCCAAGCTGGGGATATCGCCCTCTTTTGTGGCTTCCACCACCCAGGTGCCACTGCCGTATTCTGTGGCCGCAGGCGCGGATGCAAAAGAGGACGCAACCGAAGCTGTGGAGGAGGGCGCAGGTTCTGGCTCGGCCTGCCCGGCCGGGGCGCTGATGTCACCGGTGGGTGCGCCGGAGAGAGGGGCGCTGCCCGCGCTGCTGGACGGCGCTGCACTGCTGCATGCGGCCAGCAGCAGTGCACACAGGGCTGCAGCGGCCAGGCAAAAAGAAAACTTTTTCATTCGGGGTGCCTCACTTTCTGATTCAAGACTAAATTTTTGCACGGCCGTTTTTTTGCCCGAACAAAAACCGGCCGCAAAGGCGGAAAAATAGGCGCAACAGCAGTGTTTCAGCCTGCGGCCCTGCAAATGTTCCACGTGGAACATTTTACACAAAGGCAGGCAAACCTTTTGCCGGGCAGGCGCATACCCGCTTACAAGGGCTGCCGCTATTTGCTGTTCCAATCTCTGATTTTATGCACCGTGAACTGGGCAAGGCCCACGCTGGCAAGAAAGGCGATGAAGAGGCAGACAAGGGCAAGAATGTTCGCAAGGCCGCTGAGAGGAAAAAGAGAAAACACCCTGTCTACCAGAAAAAAGAATATTACAAAATAGATTGCGGTGAACACAAGCATCAAAACTTTTTTCATGGCAGTTCCCCCGAACAATCTGGCACAATGGCATACAGGCCAGTATGCAAACTCTGTTTGGTAACCATTATACCAAATACGGCGCCGAAATCAACGGGCATGCGGAAAGCGGAAGGCAAAGGCCCAAAAAGAAAATTTGCCAAAAACCGGGCGGCTTCCCATACGAATGTTCCACGTGGAACATTCACAAAAAGAAGGCCGAAAAAACTTTTCAAAAAATGCGCCCTGTGCTATACTAAAATGGCGAAATAAAGGGAATGAGAAAAAAGGGGGCCATGCCTTGGGCAAGGTGATTGCAATAGCCAACCAAAAGGGCGGCGTAGGCAAAACAACAACAGCGGTAAACCTGGCTGCAGGGGTTGCGGCGCAGGGCAAGCGCGTGCTGCTGGTGGATATGGACCCGCAGGGGAACACAACCTCTGGGTACGGCGTGCAAAAGCGCGGTGTGCAGAAAAGCGTATATTCCCTGTTGATTGGCGAGGCCGCAGCCCGCGATGTGGTGATTCATACGCAGTACAGGGTAGATTTGATTCCCTCGAACATTCAGCTCTCTGGTGCGGGCATTGAGCTGGTGGCGCTGGAGCGGCGCGAAGCGCGCCTGCGCGAGGCGCTGACGCCTGTGGTGCGGGATTATGACTTCATTTTTATTGACTGCCCGCCCTCGCTGGACCTTTTGACACTGAACGGCCTGTGCGCCTGCGACACGGTGCTGGTGCCCATTCAGTGCGAGTTTTTTGCGCTGGAAGGCCTTTCGGAACTGATGAATACCATCCGCACGGTTAAAAAGCTGTATAACCCCTATATTGATGTAGAGGGCGTGCTGCTTACCATGTATGACGGCAGGCTGAACCTGACGCTGCAGGTGGTGCAGGAAGTGAAAAAGTATTTTGGCGCCAAGGTGTACAAAACCACCATTCCGCGCAATGTGCGCCTTTCCGAGGCGCCCAGTTACGGCATGCCGGTGAATTATTATGACCCCGGCTCCAAGGGCACAGAGGCCTATGCCTTCCTTGCGGCCGAACTTATCAAAAACAATAAGGAGAGGTGGTAATATGTCTCCAAAACGCGGCGGCCTTGGGCAAGGGGCCAGCGCGCTGTTTCAGCCGTCAGAACTGCTTTCGGGCACGGGCGAAGGGGTAAGCACGCTGCGCCTTTCTGAAATTGAGCCGGATAAAGGCCAACCCCGAAAGAACTTTGAGCCGCAGGCTTTGAACGATTTGGCAGACAGCATTGCCGCACACGGTGTGCTGCAGCCCATTGTGGTGCGCCCGGCCCGCGGCGGGTATGTGATTGTGGCCGGCGAGCGCCGCTGGCGCGCGGCCCGCCTTGCGGGGCTGAAAGAAATACCCGCACTGGTGAAAGAGCTGACAGACGCCGAGGCGATGGAGCTTGCCCTGGTGGAAAACCTGCAAAGGGAAGACCTGGACCCTGTGGAAGAGGCCATGGGCTACCGCCAGCTGATGGAGGCCTGTGGCTATACCCAGGCGCAGGCAGCAGAAAAGGTGTCGAAAAGCCGCAGTGCCGTGGCAAACAGCCTGCGCCTTTTAAACCTGCCGCCGCAGGGGCTTGACGCTTTGCGCAGCGGCGCCATTACTACGGGCCATGCCAAGGCTATTCTTGGCCTGGAAAGCCCGGAAAAACAGGCCGAGGCCCTGGCTATGGTGCTGAAACAGCATCTTACGGTGCGCCAGACAGAGGCGCTTTGCAAAAAGCTGGCCAAGGCCCCGCGCAGGCGCAGGGAAACTTTGCCGCCGCCGCTTGCGGGCGAGGTGGAGGCTGCGCTGCGCGAGGCGCTGGGCACACAGGTAAAAGTGCAGTATAAGGGCGGCAAGGGCAGCCTTCAGGTGTATTTCAATTCAGACGAGCAGCTTCGCCGCTTTGCGAACCTGCTTGGCAAGGAAGAATAAGAGGGGAAAAGAAATGCTGGATATCAAATTTGTGCGGGAAAACCCGGAACTGGTGAAAGAAAACATCAAAAAGAAATTTCAGGACGCCAAGCTGCCGCTGGTGGACGAAGTGCTGCAGCTGGACGCAGAGCTGCGCGCGGCCAAAAGCGAGGCCGAGGCGCTGCGCGCCAGCCGCAACAAGCTTTCGAAGAATATTGGCGCCCTGATGGCGCAGGGCAAAAAAGAAGAGGCCGAGGCTGTCAAACGCCAGGTGACAGAGAATGCCGACCGCCTGAAAGAGCTGGAAGCGCAGGAAGCCGAGCTTTCCGAGCGGCTGCGCAAAGATATGATGACCATTCCCAACATCATTGACGCCAGCGTGCCCATTGGCAAAGACGACAGTGAAAACGTGGAGGTGCAGCGCTTTGGCGAGCCGGCTGTGCCGGATTTCGAGGTGCCGTATCACACCGATATCATGGAGCGCTTTGACGGCATTGACCTTGACGCCGCGCGCCGCGTGGCGGGCAACGGGTTTTACTACCTGATGGGAGACATTGCCCGCCTGCACTCGGCGGTTATCAGCTATGCGCGCGATTTTATGATTAACCGCGGCTTCACCTATTGTGTGCCGCCTTTCATGATTCGTTCCAACGTGGTGACGGGTGTGATGAGCTTTGCCGAAATGGACGCCATGATGTATAAAATTGAGGGCGAAGACCTGTACCTGATTGGCACCAGCGAGCACTCGATGATTGGAAAATTCATCGACCAGATTTTAGATGAAAAAACCCTGCCGCAGACCCTCACCAGCTATTCGCCCTGCTTCCGAAAAGAAAAGGGGGCGCACGGCCTGGAAGAGCGCGGCGTATACCGCATCCACCAGTTTGAAAAGCAGGAGATGATTGTGGTCTGCAAGCCGGAAGAAAGCCCCATGTGGTTTGACAGGCTGTGGCAGAACACGGTAGACCTGTTCCGCTCGCTGGACATCCCCGTGCGCACGCTGGAATGCTGCTCGGGCGATTTGGCCGATTTGAAAGTGAAAAGCGTGGATGTGGAGGCATGGAGCCCGCGCCAGAAAAAGTATTTTGAGGTGGGCTCGTGCTCGAACCTTGGCGATGCGCAGGCGCGCCGCCTGAAAATTCGCGTGAAGGCCGAGGACGGCACAAAATATCTGGCCCACACACTGAACAACACTGTGGTGGCGCCCCCGCGCATGCTGATTGCCTTTTTGGAGAACAACCTGCAGGCGGACGGCACGGTGCGCGTGCCGGAAGCCCTGCGCCCCTATATGGGTGGGCAAGAAGTGCTTGTTCCGAAACACTAAACCTTATAATTCATAAATAAGAACCGTAAGGGCCGGAGGCCAGCACCCCTCCGGCCCTGTTCTTCTTATCAAGATAAAAAATTTACTGAAATAAAGAGAATAGGGGGAAAACCATGACAGAGGAACTCTTTATTCGCATTATGGCTCGTTTACTTCAAAAGGCAGATTTGGCTTTGGAAGAAAAGAATTTGATAGAAGACGATTTTTCAAATGGCGTGCTTACCGGCTATCATGAGGTTCTGGACAGCATAAAAAGTGAGCTTTTGGTGGAAGGCCTTGATGTCTCCCAATATGGGCTTGATATCGATCTCGAAAATACATATTCGTAATTCTTATAAAAAGCGAACCTTACAGCAGGGCGTTTTGGCCCGGCAGAAATGGAGGCCGCCGCATGAAAACCGCACTTTCGCAGTTGCCCGCGGGCTGGCGTGAAATATGGCGCGCAGACCTGCAAAAAAACAAAAAACAGGCCCTGGCCGTCAACGGGCTGGCGCTGGGCCTGGCCGCCGCCATGCTGGCGCCCTTTCTCTATGGCGTGTTTCAGGCCTCATCTTCGGGCGGCGTCCATTTTCACGTTACCCAGTTTTTGGCCATGCTGGCCGGCCTTCTGGCCTATATTCCGCTGCACGAGCTGGTGCATGGGCTGTGCATGAAATATTTCGGCGCAAAAAAGGTACACTACGGCTATGCAGGGGTGTATGCCTGGGCGGGCAGCAAAGCATATTTCGGGCGAAAAAGCTATATTGTCATTGCACTGGCGCCGCTTGTTTTCTGGGGCCTGGTGCTGGCGGCTCTGTGCATTGTCGTCCCGGCGCAGTGGTTCTGGGTGTTTTATCTGGTGCAGATGACGAATGTCTCCGGCGCAGCGGGCGATTTCTATATTGCCTGGAAGGCTGCGCGCATGCCGGCGGGCGTGCTGGTTCAGGATACAGGCCTGGAGATGACTTTTTATGCCCCGCCGCCTGCCTGAAGCCGGGCAGAGGCCGCGCCTGGCTCTTTTGCATTTCGAACAGGCGGCCCCGGCAGGCAGATTTTCCGCATTTCCATGGGGAAAAGCGGGCAAAAGGTGTTGACAAGCCCGGCCTTTTTCTATATAATTACTCATGCGCCGTTTCTCGCGGCGCAAATATGGCGGTATAGCTCAGTTGGCTAGAGCATTCGGTTCATACCCGAAGTGTCACCGGTTCGAATCCAGTTACCGCTACCACATCACAGGGTTTTGCTGAAAGCTGCACGGCCGCGGGCCGCAGAAGCAGCCTGCAGACAGAGCCGTTCAGCATTTAGCAAAACCCTGTGCCATATGGCCCGTTGGTCAAGCGGTCAAGACATCGCCCTTTCACGGCGGTAACCCGGGTTCGATTCCCGGACGGGTCACCAAACAAAACAAATCCGAACCTTACGCCGGTTGGCGACGGGTTCGGATTTGTTGTTTATACGGTTTGAAAAGATGCGACCTGGAGTAGATTAGTCCGAGTCGCATCTTTAATGACCTGAAGACAAACAGAAAAACGCATAAATCGTTTTCCAGTACATACCTTGCCACGGCCGATTATAATGCTCATCAAAAACACATATTCGCCCACATTAAGGGTATTTCCCTATATCCTATTGGGAAAGAACTTTTAGAGCTCAATTGTTTCCACTACCATCATGAGCACTGTCAACGTGACGTTTAGAAGCCTTTATACTTCTCTAAAAAAGCAATAAGATTCATTTCTTGGATGTCTTTCAAAATTTCCTCATCATCAAACCACCAAGAATCGCCCAAGTACTTTTTGCCACTCATATATGCCCAACGATTCTTTTCCCAGTTTACCCAAACAGGACGGGTATCACTGTGATATAAGTAGATATTCTGGTCAATAATTAGTCCGCTTGTTTCGCTGAGCTGGTACATCCTACCAAAGAGTGTGGATTCCTGTCCTTCCATGAGTTGCCGGTATTCTTGAAGAAGAGTCTTAAATGGCACCGTTTCGTTTAAGGCCTCTTTGAGCACCGAGTCCGCCTTTTCAAGCGACGGGATAGAAATGTCATAGGATTCATAGCCCATAAGAGAAACTCTGGAATTCAGAGCAGGGATGGGATTTTTTCGTATGATAATTTGTTTCATCTGGATGACCCTCTTTATAGACCAGACATAATGCTTTTGCTTTCGTAAACACTGAATTAATTTCAATGTACCACACATTGATTTCGGTATCAATATCAGACAGCAGTCTATGATCTGCAGTAGGCTATCTGTTAAATTCCTTCACAGAGGCCCTCAATCACTGCTTCCTGCCCGATCATCCAGCTAATGAACTGGGTGGCGGGCAGTTTTTTCTCCTTGACCTGCTGTTTACGGAGCAGGGCTTCTTTACGAAACTCCTTCAATGCGGCCTGCGCCCGCCCGATCTGTTCGGGTGGTGCGCCGGCCTTTTTTAGTTTGGTAATGCGGTTATACCAGAACATGTACTCCCGATCGTAGGCCTGCTCGTAGTCCTTGCCCTTGGCCCGGCCGTCGAACTGGCGCTTGGCGGCCTTCCGGCTGGCCTTTCGGCAACGGTCGCTGCACAGGGTGCTGCGAGCGTCCGGGCCGAAGAAGATGCGCCCGCACTGGCTGCACCGGCGCATGAGCAGCCCGGCATCCAGAATGCGCTGGCGGTAGTAGATGAGAGCAGGCCGCAGGGAGTCCTTCACCACGGCGCACTCAAAAAGCATTTGCCCTTGGGGATACCACACCTCCAGCTTTCCGTCCCGCCGGTCGTTCCAGACGGGGATCACCGGCTTGTCTCGGAGCCAGTGGACCATTTCCGGGGTGTACTGGCCAAAAGGCAGGGTCAGCAGCTGGGCATAGTCCCGTAGCGCCTGGGCCGCCTGCTGGCTGTCCCGGCCCCGGCGGCAGCGCAGATACATCTCCCAGATCTGAATGGCCGCATACCAGGCGGCAGCATTGGTGCCGTTGCCCTCTGCCTGCCGGGAAAGAAGCTGGGCGGCGGCCTGCTCCCGTTCTTCCCGCTGGGAGCGTTTCTTTGCCGTCAGGGCGTCGGAAAGGACCCAAATGGCCTCCGTCCAGCCCTCGGCGGCTGTCTGCCCGAACTCATACCAAAAGGCCCCCAGCGGGCGGGTTTGGGCCAGAAACAGCGGACGCTCTTTGCCCCGTAGGGCAGCCTCCACATCCTGTTCTTCTCCCATCCAAAGCTGCTCTTTCCGGCCAGGTACATCAACCCGAAGAGCCAGAACAACAGCCCCCAGAAGCGGTTCTTTGGTTACAAAGGCGTATCCTTCCATGTATCCTCCTGTGTATCTTCTCCTGTATGCTGTGCTTTTATGGGAATTATAATTTAGCAAAAATATGATTACTTACAGTATACCCCAAAAGCCTTGAAATTGCAATTCCCGGATGCTATGCTGGGAACACGAATTTTCTGGTCAAACAGTCTCATGGAGGGGGACTATAGGGGGTGGCAAGCTATCGCTTACCACCCACCTGTACCGACTGGGAAAGAGGAATATGCTTACAGGAAAGGAGGGGTGCCTGCCACCAAGGTCATCAAGGCAAACCTGACAGAGCGATTGCCCAAAACGGCTGTTGAAAGTCTGGCCCGCGCATTGCTGCCGCAGATGCGAGCCTACTTTGCCAGCGACGAAGGACAAGCCGCTCTGAAACAATGGCGTGCAGAACGGGAGCAGCAGGGTTGAGAACTCCCGCCGTGCTGGGAAGGGTATTCCTTCCCAGCCGGTACTCTTTTGCATAGATTCGGCAGAAAAGGTTGTGCAGATTGGTGATAGCTTTCAGCGGGCTCCTGTGGTACTGTGTTGAGCTGGAAAGCCGACCCCATCTGCCGCGCCTGATTTTGCTAGCATAGCGTTTGGATATCCACCAAACGCAAACCTTGGGGCGGCGCCCCAAACCCCGCAAGTGACCAGAAGGAGGAATGCCAATGAAAGCAGTCATCTACGCCCGATACAGCAGCGACAACCAGCGAGAGGAAAGCATCGAGGGACAGCTGCGGGAATGCAAGGAATACGCCGAGCGAAACGGCATCCTGGTATTGCAAAGCTACATCGACCGGGCACTGTCAGCCAAGACGGACAACCGCCCGGAATTCCAGCGGATGATCCGGGACAGCGCCAAAGGGCTGTTCGACACGGTGCTGGTTTGGAAGTTGGACCGTTTCTCCCGCAACCGGTACGACAGCGCCCACTACAAATCCCAGCTGCGAAAAAACGGGGTGAAAGTGATCTCGGCCACCGAGAGCATTGCCGACGGCCCGGAGGGCATCATCCTGGAATCCATGCTGGAGGGAATGGCGGAATACTACTCGGCGGAACTGGCCCAGAAGGTGAACCGAGGGATGAGAGAGAACGCACTCAAGGCCCGTAGCAATGGCGGCACCATCCCGCTGGGGTATCGGCTGGATGAGGAACACCGGCTGAAGATAGATCCGCTGACCGCGCCGGTGGTGCGGGAGGTATTCCAGCGGTATGCGGACGGAGAGAATCTGCGGACCATCATCCGCTCGTTGAACGAGCGGGGCATTCGCACCAGCCGGAACTATCCCTTCCGGCACAGCAGCTTCAACACCATGCTGAAAAACCGGAAGTACATCGGCGAGTACCACTACAAGGACGTGGTCATCCCGGATGCGGTGCCGCCCATCATTTCCAAAGAATTGTTTGAAAGGGTGCAGGAGCGGATGAAGAAGAATCAGCACGCCCCGGCCAGGGCGAAAGCCGAGGAAGAATATCTGTTGACCACCAAGCTGTTCTGCGGCCACTGCGGACGGCTGATGATCGGCGAGAGCGGCAAGGGCCGCAACGGCACCATCCACCGCTACTACAAATGCGCCGGGGCCAAGCGGCGGCTGGGCTGCCACAAAAAGGCCGTGAAGAAGGACTGGATCGAGCGGGTGGCAGTGCAGTACACCATCCAGCGGGTATTCCAGGATGACCTGATTGCCCAGATTGCAGACGAACTGGTGGCGCTGCAAGGAGCCGAGGACAGCGCCCTGCCTCTGCTGCGCCGTCAGCTGGCCGACACCGAGCGGGGCATTGAGAATATGCTCAACGCCATCCAGCAGGGCATCTTCACCAGCAGCACCCGGCAGCGGCTGGAGAAACTGGAAAATCTGCGGGCCGAACTGAAATCCAGCATTTTGCAAGCGGAGCTGGAACGGCCCCAATACAGCCGGGAGGACATCATCCAGTGGATCTCCCGCTTCAAGGGCGGGGACCCAAACGACAAGGCATACCAGAGGCAGATCATCGACATCTTCCTCAACGCCATCTATGTATTTGACGACAAGCTGGTATTCACCTATAATTACAAAAAAGGTTCGCAAACCGTGAGCTTGGATGAAGTTTTTACAGCCTTCGGTTCGGATTCGCGGGCTGGCGCTTCACCATTAAGGAAACCGCACGGTGTAGCCAAAAATGGCTTAACAGTGCGGTTTTTTCTTGTTTTTGGCATCATCTGAAATGCGCTATAAAACCCTATAAAACGCCCAAAAATGCAGAGCAAATGCAGAGTGTTTCCAACAAAAAGGCCTTCAGTGTGATGCGCGTTGTTTTAAGAAAACAAGCAGAGGAACGGCCATACGCCGTTCCCCATAAAAGTTTCTTATCTACCGCTCTATTTGGGCGTGTTTTTTATTTTCAAAACGGTGTTGCACTTTTCTTTTGGGCTGTGCTATCTATGAAATGCCATCTTCTGCAAAAAGGAGGAAATGCCGGTGGAACTGACGGCAAATGGCGTGCGCCTGCATGATGAAGCATCTGGGCAGGGGCCCGCTGTTGTGCTGCTGCACGGAAACGGCGCAAATCTTCATTTTTTTGATGCGCTCACGGCATTGCTGGAGCCTCGGTATACGGTTTACCGGCTGGACAGCCGCCGGCATGGCAAAAGCGAAAAAACCAAAGAGATCAGCTACGATTTGATGGCGCAGGATACAGCCGCCTTTATCCAGGCGCTGGGCCTTTCCCGGCGCACAGCTTTGTATTCTGCCCGGCGAGGGGTATACCAGTTATCTGAAAAAACCGCAGGCTTCTCTGGCCCATGCGGGGGATTTCCTGCGTGACCATACAAGCGGCATTTGAACACACAATGGCCAGGGAACGCCTGCGCAGGAAAAGGAGAAAGCGCTATGATGCTTCGGCCATACCGAAAAGAGGACTGTGAACAGACGGCGCGCCTGTTTTACGAGACGGTGCATGCGGTGAACGCAAAGGACTATGCGCCCCGCCAGCTTGCGGCCTGGGCCCCGGCGGTGCCGCAGCCGGAGGCCTGGCATGCAAGCTTTTGCGGGCATTATGCCCTGGTGGCGGAAGAAGATGGGGCCGTCATTGGGTTTGGCGACATAGACGCGACGGGTTACCTGGACCGGCTGTATGTCCATAAAGGCCATCAGGGCCGGGGCGTTGCCACCGCCTTGTGCGATGCGCTGGAACAATATGCCGCAGGCCGGCCGGTTACTGTGCACGCCTCCATCACGGCAAGGCCCTTTTTTGAAAAGCGCGGTTACCGCGTGTGCAGACGCCAGCAGGTGCTGCGCGCGGGCGTGGCGCTGACAAATTTTGTGATGGAAAAAAGCCCCGGGCACGCTGCCGGGGGCGCATAAGCCTGAAATGGCAGAAAAGGCAGGCCCTGGGGCCTGCCTTTTTAATCGTACTTTTGAATGGTAAGCGTTGCAATGGCAGACTGCTGCGGCAGGCCGGTTACAAGGTCTTGCGGGCCGGGGATAAGCAGCATAAACCCGTCTTTTCCATACCGCTTTGCATAGCCCTGGGCATAGGCCCTTTCCACTGAAATATGCCGCACCTGGCCGACAATCATTGCGGTGATGCCCGCGCCGCTTAAATCCTGCACGTCCTTCAGAGCGCACTCCATCGTGAGAAAGGCCTCGCCGATTGCGGGGGCGTGGATGGCCTTGGCCGGGCAGAGGGTAAACCCGCCCGCGGCAAATTCATCCTCTGCATAGCCGTTGCAGCGGATGGTGTCCGTCAATGCGTCATAACAGCGCAGGGGCAGAAAGTTGATGCAGAAGCACTTCTCCCTTTGAATGTTCGCATAGGTGTGGGTGTGCTGGTATAAATTGCCCATCACGGCGAAAAATGCGGTTTTGTCGCCATGAAAGCTGCCCCAGGCATGAAAGCATACGTTCGGCTTGCCGTTCGCCTTCCAGGTGGTTACGGCAAACAGGGCGGTGGGAATGCCCGCCGCCGTCTCGAAATGAGAAAACAGTTCAAATTCTTCCGGGTACAGGGGCTGGAAATAGCCGGGAAAATCCTGGCTGATCTCTATTTTCATTTTGTGCCCTCCTTTTCAAAGCCAAGCGCCCGCCCTTTAGGCCGGAAGGGCCCCGGTGTCATCCAAATGGTTCGTCACATTGAAAATGCCGGCTACCTTGTTGCAGCTTTGGCAGAAGAAGGCGCGCGGCACGTTATTCCGCCTGCGCATCAAAGGGCCGGGGCGGTTCAGCTTGCCCCAGCGCAAGGTCCGCAAGCTGCCGCGGGGTATGTACCAGATAGCTGGCGCCTTCTGCCCGAAGCTCTTCCTCTGTACGGAAGCCCCACAGCACGCCGCAGCTTTCCACATGAGCGTTTTGCGCTGTTTGAATATCCACATTGCTGTCGCCCACATACAGCACCTGCCCGGCCTGCACGCCGAACTGAGCCATCAGGCTGTTCAGCAGTGCAGGGTCCGGCTTTGTGGGGGTGCCCAGCACATGGCCGGCCACTGCGTCGAACAGGCCGGGAAAATAGTGGGCCGCCACCTCCTGCGAAAGAGAGTTTTCCTTATTGGACACCACACCAAGCCGCAGCCCGGCGCCCTTCAGCGCCTGCAGCATGGGCAGAATGCCGGGGTAGGGGGCGGTGGTGTCCTGTTTGTGGGCCTCATAATAGCGCAGAAAAATAGACAGCGCCGTTTGCTGCGTGGCGGGGCCGCGGTTCTTTTCCGGCAGCATGCGCTCAATAAGTTTGGGAATGCCGTTGCCCACCAGATAGCGGTAGGCGTCTACCGGGTGCGTGGGAAAACCCAGCACTTCCAGCGTGTGGTTTCCGGCGTTCGCAAGGTCTGCCAGGGTGTTCAGCAGTGTGCCGTCCAAATCGAATATCACAGCGGAATACATCAAAGAAAACTCCTTTTTGCTCAAAACTACTGCGGCCAGCCAAGTGCGTCGGCCCGGGCCTTGCGCACGCCGCGCACACGGAAGGTATGGTGTGCGGGCAGCCGCACAAACACATTGCTGCGCCCGGCATTGACAGAAAACGGGTTTTGCCGCACAGCAAAACTGCGGTCTGGCGTAAAAATGCACACTTCATACCTTGTGAAAAAACGGGTGTAAACAAGGCCCAGCGTGCGGTTGGGGTTATCGGCAATGCCCTCTTCCCCAAACCCCTCCAGCGATACCAGCAGGCAGCCGGCGCTCAGGGCCACCAAAACGCCCAGCAGGCCCAACAGGCCGGGCAGCACATTCATGGCAACTCCGCACAGCCCCAGGCTCAGGGCCAGGGCTGTTGCCGGCTGCCACAGATATTGATTCACACTTTTTCCCTGTGTGTCGCCCAGCGGGCGGGCGGGGGGCATAAAATCTGGCAAAAGGGCCTGCACAATGTGCTCCTGCCCGGCCTTATACACCATCAGCGGCACATCGCCGCCGCCGAACCACCCGGCCGTCAGGTAAACAGGCCTGCGGTGCAGCAGGCGGGCGGCAGGGGTGACGCGCACCCGGCAGGCCGTGACGCTGGAGGCAAGCACACGCCGCTCGATTTTGGTGAAAAAGCCGCCGCGGCTGATGATTACCCCGCCCGAGCGCCCGCACGAAAACCCGAATGTGTGGAAAAACGAATAGCAGAACGTCAGGCTGGCAAGGCAGAACGCCAAAGCCACCAGAAAGGCGCTGCCTGCGGGCAACAGGCGCTCGATGAACACTTCCAGCCTGGTAAAATGCTCCAGTGCAATCTGTTCCAGATCCTGTTCCAAATAATCGTTCAGCCTCTGCACGCCCATCCAAAGGAAAATGGACGTTGTGACGGCATTGGCAGACAGCATCACCAGCGCAAGCCGCTCGAACCCGGCAGGCGTAAACACACCAGAGTGCTGTTTGACCGGCATCAGGGTTTCGCTTAGAAAGGCGGCGTCCCGCTTGGTAAGGTATACAGTAAGCCGGTGCGGCGCCGCATAGTTTTTGAAATACAGCCGCACGCGCGCCGCGCCCACAAAGCGGCAGTACAGGGGGCGCTCAATTTCCACCACGGCAATGCTGGCCCGCGCAAAGGTTTGCCTCAAGTGGAACCCAATGCCCTGACGGAACACAACGGCCTGCGGCGTCACCGAAATGCGTGCGGCTGCCCACAGCGCCAGCGAGAGTGCCAGGCACACCGCCAGAATGGCGGCGTCCTGCCACAGGGCAATCAGCAACCCCTCCATGTCGAACCGGAACAGGGCCTGCACCATCGGCACCAGGCACAACAGAAAGCCATAGCGGAAAAAGCGCAAAGAATCCAGCAGATGCGGGCGTTTCGGCGTCATCATGGCTGGCCCTCCCCCAATGCCAGCAGCCGGGCAACGTGCTGGGCGTCCTTGCTTTCAAAGCCGGGAAGAATCAGGAAGGCGCCAGAGCTTGAGAACATCAGCACGCACACGCCCGTAAGGCGGCAAAGCGGCGTCTCCAGAATGTGGCAGCCTGTGACAAAGCGGCGTGGGAACCGGCGCACAGAGGGAAAAAGCATGCCCCAGCGCGCTGAAACATGGTGCCTGCCCACATACAGTTTGGCAGACGCCAGGCGCGGCACAAAGCCGCCGTACACGGCGGCCGCCCATGCGGCCAGCAAAAGGGCGGACACCCAGCCCCCCGGGCTGAACAGAAAAACAGCCAGCGCGCCCGCCAGCACCAGCCAGAGGCCCACAATGGCCGCGCCGCGCCGTGTTGCATGGAATGTCATGTGGCGCCCTCCTTGTTCAAACGGCATAGCCCCGTGCAAAACAGCAAAGGCCCGGCTGGCGCCGGCGCCTGAAAGCCAGCGTACCAGAGGGCCGGGCCCGGCACCCCTGCCCGGATCGAAGGGGCAGAAAATGCCGCAAAATGTATTTTTCCTGCAGAATATACCCAGAGGAAAAACATTTTCCGGGTGCGCAGCGGGCCGTTTACAGTTTGCCCGCCTCGCGCAGGGCGCATACCTTCAGCACGGCGGCCACGGTTTTTCCGTCTGTAATTTCGCCCGAAAGCACCATGCTGCGCGCTGTTTCCAACGGCAGGGTGAACAGGCTGAGAAATTCGTCTTCATCCAGATGCTGGCCCACAGAGGATAGCCCGGTGGCGGCATAAAGGTAAATAACCTCGCTGCAGTAGCCGCAGGTGGGAATGATAGACCCAAGGCTGTGCCACTGTGCCGCGCAAAGCCCGGCCTCTTCGCCCAGCTCGCGCCGGGCGGCCTCCAGGGGGTCTTCGCCCGGCTCCAGCTTCCCGGCCGGAATCTCAATCAGCTCCTGATCTGGCGCATAGCGGTATTGGCGAACCAGATAGATATTGCCGTTTTCGTCCAGCGCTGCAATGCCGGCGCCGCCGTGGTGATGCACCACTTCGCGCGTAGAGGTGCGCCCGTTTTCCAGGCGCACTTTGTCCAGCGTCACGCGAATGACGCGCCCCTCAAACAACGTCTCGCTCGAAAGCGTCTGTTCAAAATGCGGCATGGCTCAATTCTCCTTTTCCGGCCCGGGCCCGGCCAACGTCTGGCACAGAACCTTGTTTACGCGGCGCTCGCCGGCCTCCAGCACGGTGAAGGCGGCGCCGCCCCATTCCACGCGCACCGCCTCGCCCGGCGCAGGGATGCGCCCAAGCCTGTCTGTCACAAGGCCGCCCACGGTGTCAAAATCGCGCTCGTCATCTTCGCTTTCCGGCGGAAGGGCAAGGCCCAGCGCATCAAACACATCGTCAATATCGGCGCTGCCGGCGGCCACAAGGCCGTCTTCCGTGCGCAGCAGTTCTTCCTCTTCATTGTCAAACTCGTCCTGGATGTTGCCCACAATCTCTTCCAGCACATCCTCCATGGTAACCACGCCGCTGGTGCCGCCGTATTCATCCACCACCACGGCAATTTGGGCGTGCTTTGCCCGCAGCTCAATCAAAAGCTCGTGCGCGCGGCAGCTTTCCGGCACAAACATGGCGCTGCGCACAAACTCGCGGGCGGGGCGGGTGCCCTCGCCGGGCTTGTTCCAAAGCGTAAACAGGTCTTTCACATACACAATGCCTTCAATATCGTCCAGCGTCTTTCGATAGACGGGAATGCGGGAAACGCCCTCTGCCAGCGAAAGCTCCACCACATCGTGCGCGGTTGCGGTGTCCGGCACAGCCACCAGCTCGGTGCGATGTGTCATAATGTCGCCCGCCGTCACGTCAGCCAGCTCGAAAATGTTGTTGATCATCTCTTTCTGGCCTTCGTCAATCACATCGTGCTCTTCGCTTTCGTCCACCATGTTCAGAAGGTCTTCCTGCGTTACGGGCGCGCCGGGCTGAATGCCGCACAGCCGGAACACCAGCTTGGCCGGCGCGCCAAACGCGGCGCCGGCAAGGCTGGCAAGGCCGCTGCGGCCGCCCTCTTTGCCGCGCGCGGCGCCCAGCGAAAAGAACAGCACGCCCAGCACGGCCAGCAGGGCAAGGCCCACAAGGCCCCACCACACGCGCAGCACCTGCGCACACCAGAAAAAGGCGGCCACGGCCGCGCCTGACACGCACAGGCCCGCCAGCACAAACACGCCGATGCTTTTGTCTGAAAAGCCCAGCCGCGCACCTGCCGCCCTTTCTTCCCCATGGGCACACAGCGCGCCCGCGCGCCAGCACAGCGCACAAGCAGCTGCCCCCAGCACAACCGATGCCAGCAAGGTAAGACCATCCGGGTCCATGGAATATCAAAACCCCTTTTCATGCCGCGGCCCAGCCGCGCAGATTTGCGCCGCACACCAGGCGGCGCCCATTTTTCTAAATATAATGTATTTTAAAGGCCCTGTCAATCGCGCCCGCCGGGGCATGGCTGAGAAAAGGCTGTATATTCATGCATAAACGGGCTTTGCGTGCAAGAAAAGGGCGCGCTATCTGTTTACTTTTACACCTTGTTTTGTTATAATTATGACGAGCGCGATGCAGAGACGCAGCCCCGTTTCCTGCAAGAGCTCGCCGGGTGGTTTGCGGTGCTCGAGGCCGCAAAACGAAGGCGGAAAAGCTGCAGGGCGGGGGGCCTTCCGCGCGGGGGCCAACGCCTGTTTCTGCTCAATTCAGAAAAGAACCGGAGGAAGAAAAATGCCAAGATTGAAGAAATCTATGGACGGCAACACCGCCGCGGCGCATGTGGCATATGCGTTCACGGAAGTTGCCGGCATCTACCCCATCACCCCGTCGAGCCCCATGGCCGACATGGTGGACCAGTGGAGCGCGGCGCACCAGAAGAATATCTTCGGCACCGAAGTGAAGGTCATGGAGATGCAGTCCGAGGCGGGCGCGGCGGGCACCGTGCACGGCAGCCTGGCTGCGGGCGCCCTCACCACCACGTTCACCGCTTCGCAGGGCCTGCTTCTGATGATCCCGAACATGTATAAAATCGCGGGTGAGCTGCTGCCTGCGGTGTTCCATGTGTCGGCCCGCACGGTGGCCAGCCATGCGCTGAACATCTTCGGCGACCACTCCGACGTATATGCCTGCCGCCAGACGGGCTTTGCCATGCTGGCGGAATCGAACCCCCAGGAAGTGATGGACCTGGCCGCAGTGGCGCACCTTTCCGCCATCGAGAGCCGCGTGCCCTTCCTGAACTTCTTCGACGGTTTCCGCACCTCGCACGAGATTCAGAAGATTGAAGTGTGGGACTACGACGATTTGAAGGAAATGACCAACATGGATGCCGTGAAGGCGTTCCGCGACCACGCGCTGAACCCCGAGCACCCCGCCACGCGCGGCAGCCACGAGAACGGCGACATCTTCTTCCAGCACCGCGAGGCCTGCAACAAGTTCTATGACGCCGTGCCCGCTGTGGTGGAAAAATACATGGGCAAAGTGAACGAAAAGCTGGGCACCCATTACAGCCTGTTCGAGTATTATGGCGCCCCCGATGCAGATCGTGTCATCATTGCCATGGGCTCTATCTGCGATGTGGCCGAGGAAGTGATTGATTACCTCACCGCCAAGGGCGAAAAGGTGGGCCTTGTGAAGGTGCGCCTGTACCGCCCGTTCTCTGCAAAGCACCTGCTGGCCGCCGTGCCCGCCACCGCGAAGAAGATCGCCGTGCTGGACCGCACGAAGGAGCCGGGCGCTTATGCCGAGCCGCTGCACCTGGACGTGATGAGCGCCTTTGCCGAGGCAGGGCGCGAGGCCACCATTATCGGCGGCCGCTATGGCCTGGGCTCGAAGGACACCCCGCCCGCCAGCGTGTTTGCCGTGTATGAAGAACTGACGAAGGATGCCCCGAAGCCCCGCTTCACCATTGGCATCACAGACGACGTCACCTACCTCTCTCTGGAAGAGAAACCCGCGCCCAACACGGCTGCAGAGGGCACGAAAGAGTGCAAGTTCTGGGGCCTTGGCGGCGACGGCACGGTGGGTGCCAACAAGAACAGCACCAAGATTATTGGCGACCACACCGACAAATATATTCAGGCGTACTTCCAGTACGATTCGAAGAAGACCGGCGGCGTCACCATCAGCCACCTGCGCTTTGGCGACAAGCCCATCCGCGCTCCGTACTACATTAACAAGGCGGATTTTGTGGCCTGCCACAACCCCTCTTACGTCATCAAGGGCTACAAGATGGTGAACGACGTGAAGCCGGGCGGCGTGTTCCTCATCAACTGCCAGTGGACAGATGAAGAGCTGGATAAACACATGCCTGCCGAAGCCAAGCGCTATATTGCGAAGAACGATATTCAGCTTTACACCATCAACGCCATCGACAAAGCCATCGAAATCGGCCTTGGCAAGCGCACCAACACCATCCTGCAGTCTGCTTTCTTTGCGCTGGCCGGTGTGCTGCCCAAAGAGGATGCGCTGAAATATATGAAGGACGCGGCCGAAAAATCCTTCGCGAAGAAGGGCCAGGCCATTGTGGAAATGAACTGGAAGGCCATTGACGCCGGCTTTGACGCCTATCACAAGGTGGAAGTGCCCGCCTCGTGGAAGGATGCGCAGGACGCGCCTGTGGTGCACGACCTGGCCGGCAACCCCGCCACCGTGGACATGGTGACGAAGGTGATGTTCCCTGTGGGCAAGATGGACGGCGACAGCCTGCCGGTTTCTGCGTTCGAAAAGTATGTGGACGGCCAGTTCGAGCAGGGCGCCTCTGCATACGAGAAGCGCGGCGTGGCCGTTTCCGTGCCGGAATGGGATGTCACCAAGTGCATCCAGTGCAACCAGTGCGCCTATGTGTGCCCGCACGCCACCATTCGTCCGTTTGCGCTGAGCGCAGAGGAGGTGGCCGCCGCGCCCGAGGCCCTGAAGGCCAAGAAGATGAACGGCAAGGGCTGCGAGGAATATCAGTTTGCCATGACCGTCTCGCCGCTGGACTGCATGGGCTGTGGCGTGTGCGTGGGCGTGTGCCCGGCCCCCGGCAAGGCGCTGAAGATGGTGCCGCAGGAGACGCAGCTTGCCCAGCAGGACGTGTTCGACTACTGCGTGGCCAATGTTTCGAAGAAGCCCGGCATGATGGCCGAGACCACGGTGAAGGGCAGCCAGTTCAACCAGCCGCTGCTTGAGTTCTCCGGCTCGTGCGCCGGCTGCGCGGAAACCAGCTATGCCCGCCTTATCACCCAGCTGTTTGGCGAGCGCATGTATATTTCCAACGCCACCGGCTGCTCGTCTATCTGGGGCGGCCCGGCTGCAACGTCCCCCTATACGCGCAACCGCGTGTCCGGCCGCGGCCCGGCTTGGGCAAACAGCCTGTTTGAGGACAACGCAGAGCACGGCTTTGGCATGTATCTGGGCCAGAAGGTGCTGCGCGACAACCTGGCGGAAAAAACCCGCAAACTGATTGCCGTGCCCTATGCGCGCGCCGAACTGAAGGCCGCCGCGCAGGAATGGCTGGACACCATGGACGACGGCAAGGCCAACGGCCCGGCCGCTGAAAAGTATGTGGCTGCGCTGCAAGAGAGCCTGCTGACCGTGGACGAGGGCATTGCCATGCTGGAGAGCGCCGAAGGTAAGGCGAAATTTGGCGACCAGGCCGCGTCCATGCTGGAGAATATGAAGAGCCTGAAGGCCGCGGGCAAGGCCTATTGCAACTGCGAGGCCTGCACGCTGGCGGAAGAGATCCTCAGCCAGAAACAGTATCTGGCCAAGAAATCGGTGTGGATCTTCGGCGGCGACGGCTGGGCCTATGACATCGGCTTCGGCGGCCTGGACCATGTGCTGGCCTCCGGCGAAGATGTGAACGTGATGGTGTTTGACACCGAGGTGTATTCCAACACCGGCGGCCAGGCCTCCAAGGCCAGCCAGCTTGGCCAGGTGGCGCAGTTTGCTGCCGCCGGCAAGTCGATTGGCAAGAAGAGCCTGGCAGAGATTGCCATGAGCTATGGCTACGTCTATGTGGCGCAGATTGCCATGGGCGCCGACCAGAACCAGACCATCAAGGCCATTGCCGAGGCCGAGAGCTATCACGGCCCGTCGCTCATCATTGGCTATGCGCCCTGCGAGATGCACGGCGTGAAGGGCGGCATGACGAACTGCCAGGCCGAGATGAAACGCGCTGTGGAATGCGGCTATTGGAACAACTTCCGTTTCGACCCGCGCAAGAAGGCCGAGGGCAAAAACCCGTTCACGCTGGATTCCAAGGCCCCCACGGCAGATTACAAGGAGTTCATCGAGAGCGAGACGCGTTACAGCCGCCTGCAGCGCGCCTTCCCCGAGCGCGCCGAAGCCCTGTTCAACCAGGCTGCGGCCAACTCGAGAGATCGCTATGCCTACCTCACCAGGCTGGCAAAGCTGTACGCCCCCGACGAAACCTGATTCCAAAAACAGAACCTTGTGCCTGTTCAGGGCCCCCGCGCTGCGGGG
>UREN01000039.1 GCA_900546885.1 uncultured Oscillospiraceae bacterium | reverse complement strand
TTTTTTTTTTTAATGATACGGCGACCACCGAGATCTACACTCTTTCCCTACACGACGCTCTTCCGATCTGGCGCAGCGCCGCCGCGCGCAAAAGGGGGAGACGCTATGAAGGCCCTTTGGCCGGATCTGAAAGGCTACCGCGCACAGCTTGTGCTGGGGCCGCTGTTCAAGCTGGCAGAGGCCATTTTGGAGCTGCTGGTGCCGCTGCTGATGGCAGACATCATCGACGTGGGCGTAAAAACGGGCGACGTGCGCTACATTGTCACCCACGGCCTTGCCATGCTGGGCCTGGGCGCGGTGGGCCTGGGCTGCGCGCTGGTTTGCCAGTATTTTGCCGCCGTGTGCGCGCAGGGCTTTGGCCGAAGCCTGCGCCGCAGGCTGTTTTCGCGCGTGATGGCCCTCAGCCGCAGCCAGTACGGCGCCGTGGGCACCGATTCGCTCATCACCCGCCTTACAAGCGACGCCAACCAGGTGCAGACGGGCGTGAACATGTTCATTCGCCTTGCCGTGCGCGCGCCGTTTCTGGCCATTGGCTCCATTGTTATGGCATTCACCATCAGCGCCCGGGCGGGCACGGTGTTTCTGGTTTCCACCCCGCTGATTGTGCTGGTGCTGTATGCCGTTATGCGCAAAACGCTGCCCATGTACGGCGCCATTCAGGCCGGGCAGGACGGCATTGCCCGCCTGGCGGGCGAACACATGGAGGGCGTGCGCGTCATTCGCGCGTTCGGCCGCCAAAAGGCCGAGGTGCAGGCCTTTGACGCCGCGGGCGACGCGCTGGCGGCCGCCACGGTGCGCGCGGGTGTCATCAGCGCCGCGCTGAACCCCATCACCTCTGTCATTGCAAACCTTGCCATTGTGGCCATTGTGTGGATGGGCGCGGGGCTTGCAAGCACCGGCGGGCTGCAGCAGGGGCAGATTATTGCGCTGGTGAACTATATGACGCAGACGCTGCTGGCGCTGATTGTGCTGGCAAACATCATTGTTATTTTCACAAAGGCCCTGGCCAGCGCAAAGCGCGTGAGCGAGGTGCTGGCGCTGGCGCCGGAAATGGCCGCCGTGCCGCAGGCCGAAGCCCCGGCGCAGGCCGGAAAGGAGGGCGCCCCCGCGCTGGAGCTGGACAACGTGGCCTTCACCTACCCCGGCGGCGGCAGCCCGGCGCTGGAAAACGTGTGCCTGCGCGTGGGCGCGGGGCGCACGCTGGGCATCATTGGCGGCACGGGCTGCGGCAAAACCACGCTGGCGCGGCTTGTGGGGCGCGAGTATGACGTCTCGGCCGGGGCCGTGCGCCTGGGCGGGTGCGACGTGCGCAGCATGCCCCTGGCCCAGGTGCACCGGCTGGTGGGCATGGTGCCGCAGACGGCGCGCCTGTTCAGCGGCACGGTGCGCAGCAATTTGCAGATGGGCCGCCCGTCCGCCACAGACGAAGAGCTGTGGCAGGCGCTGGAGACGGCACAGGCCGCGGCCTTTGTGCGCGAAAAGCAGGGGCTGGACACGCCCGTGGAAGAGGGCGGCAAAAACTTTTCCGGCGGGCAGCGCCAGCGCCTTACCATTGCGCGCGCCCTGGCCGCAAAGCCCGCCGTGCTGGTGCTGGACGATTCGTCCAGCGCGCTGGACACCGCCACAGACGCCGCCCTGCGCCGTGCGCTGAAAACGGCCGCCCGGGGCATGACGGTGGTGCTGATTAGCCAGCGGGCCTTTGCCGTGAAGGACGCGGACGAAATTCTGGTGCTGGACGACGGCCGCCCCGCGGGCCTTGGCACGCACGAGGCGCTGCTGCGCAGCTGTGAAGTATACCGGGAAATTTGCCGCTCGCAGAAATTGCTGGAGGACGGCGCCCGCGCGCCGGGCATGCACGAACAAAGCGGGCCCGGCGCGGCGCACGGCGCCGCGGGCGGGGCACAGCCCCCCGCCGCAGGCGAAGGCGGGCAAAGCGCGCGGGCACACCGCGCAGAAGGGGGGCGCCGGGCATGAAACAACAAACGCTTCGCCGCATGCTGGGCTATGTGCGGCCCTACCGCGGCCAGCTGGCGCTGGCGTGCACGGTGGCGCTGCTTAGCGTGCTGTTCACCCTTTTGGGGCCGGTGTTCATTGGCCGCGCGGTAGACCAGGTGCTGGGCCCCGGCCAGGTGAACTTTGCGGGCGTGGCCTTCTGGCTGGCCCTGCTGGCGGCCAGCACGCTGGCCGCGGGCGCGGCGCAGTGGGCGCTGGGCGTGTGCACGCGCAAGGTGTCGGCCCTGGCGGCCAACGACATGCGCCTTGCGGCGTTCCGCAACCTCAGCAGGCTGCCGCTTGCCTATTTTGACAGCCACCCCCACGGCGACATCATCAGCCGCATGACAAACGATGCCGAGCTGGTGGCCGAGGGCCTGCTGCAGGGCCTTACCCAGCTTTTGCCGGGCGTGGCCACCATTCTGGGCACGCTGGGCATCATGGCCGTGCTGAACCCCTTTATTGCCTTTGTGGTGGTGGCGGTGACGCCTGTCTCCATCTGGTTTGCGGGCTTTGTGGCAAAGCGCACGGCGGGCTTTTTTGCCGCCAACAGCGCGGCGCAGGGCCGCCTTTCCGGCTTTGTGAACGAGATGGTGGCCGGGCAGGAGGTGGTGCGCGCCTTTGGCTGCGAGGCCGCGTGCGAGGCGCAGTTTGCCGAAATGACGGACGAATTGTACACCACGGGCCTGAAAAGCGTGTTTTATTCCTCGGTTACCAACCCCGGCACGCGCTTTGTAAACGCCATTGTGTATGCGGCGGTGGGCGTGTTTGGCGCCGTCAGCGCCATTGGCGGGGGCATTACGGTGGGCCAGCTTTCCAGCTTTCTCACCTATGCCAACCAGTACACAAAGCCCTTCAACGAGGTGACGGGCGTGCTTACCCAGATGCAGACGGCCCTTGCCAGCGCCGGGCGCCTGCTGGACGTGATAGACCAGACGCCAGAGACGCCGGACGCCCCGGATGCGCTTGCCCCCGCCACGTGCGAGGGCCGGGTGGATGTGGAGGACGTGTGCTTTTCCTACACCAGGGAAAAACCGCTGATAGAACATTTCGAGCTGCATGTGAAACCCGGCCAGCGCGTGGCCATTGTGGGGCCCACGGGCTGCGGCAAAACCACGCTGATTAACCTGCTGATGCGCTTTTACGATGTGGATTCCGGCCGCATCTGTGTGGACGGCGTGCCCGTGCGCAGCATGCGGCGCAGCGCGCTGCGCGGCATGTACGGCATGGTGCTGCAAGAGACGTGGCTGAAAAACGCCACCGTGCGCGAGAACATTGCCTACGGCAGGCCCGGCGCCAGCCTGGAAGAGGTGCAGGCCGCGGCCAGGGCCGCGTGGGCGCACTGCTTCATTCAGCGCCTGCCGCAGGGGTACGACACCGTCATTGCGCCGGGCGGGGGCAACCTTTCGGCCGGGCAAAAGCAGCTTTTGTGCATTGCGCGCATTATGCTGTGCCGCCCGGATATGCTGATTTTGGACGAGGCCACCAGCAACATCGACACGCGCACCGAAATGCTGGTGCAGCGCGCCTTTGAGGCGCTGATGGCCGGGCACACCAGCTTTGTGGTGGCGCACCGCCTTTCCACCGTGCGCACGGCGGACGTCATTCTGGTGATGGAGGCCGGCCGCATTGTGGAACAGGGCACGCACGAGCAGCTGCTGGCAAAGGGCGGGGCCTATGCCCGGCTGTATGAAAGCCAGTTTGCCCCGGCCTAGGCGCGCGGGCAAATAAACCCGCGTGCCAGGCGCGCCGGTGTAAGAAACAGGGCCGCTGCAGCAGGGCCCATGGCGCTGGCAGCGCGCCGGGAAGCACATGCGCCCTGCGCGCCGCCGCAGGCGCACAAAACACAAAAAAGGGGCGTGAAGGCCATAAGCGTCAAAAAAATAATAGGCCCGCTGGCCGTTTACGCGGCGGCCTGCGTGGGGTACGGCCGGTGCACCGGGGACGTGCTGGGGTATGGCCTTGCCTGGAACATGGCGCTGGCCCTGCTGCCGCTTGTTTTGCAGCAGGCCATGCGGCGGTGCAGGCCCAGGGCGGGCAGGGGCGCGCTGGGGCTTGTTTGGCTGCTTTTGCTGCCCAACACGTTTTACATGGTGACAGACCTTATTCATGTGCCGCCGCAGATGGAATGGGTGGAGGCCCTGGCAGACGGCACGGTGGCTGTGCGCCATTCCGCGCTGCTGCGGGAATGGGCTTTGCTGCTGTTGCTGGGGGTGGGGGCGTTTTTCGCCGCCCTGCTGGGCTGCCGGGCGCTTGCCGGGTTGGAAGAATGCCTGCCCGCCGCCTGGCCAGCCCCGGCCCGGCAGGCCGCGGTGGCGGGCGTCTGCCTGCTGTGCGGCATTGGCATCTACCTGGGGCGCTTTCTGCGGTTCAACAGCTGGGATGTGCTGCACCCCGTGCAGCTGGCCCGCTCGGTGCTGGGCAGCGCCAGCGCCTTTTCGGCCCTGTTTGTGCTGATGATGGCGCTGGGCATCTTCGGCATGTACCGGTTTTACCGGCACATGGCCCGGTGACGGCGCGCCGGAAAAGGTGTGCTGGCGCGGAAAAGCATGGCCCGTGAAATGCAAATTGGGGCGCATGCCGCGGGCCGCGCGCCCCTTTGCCGCGCCGCGTCTGCCCGCTTGGGTTACGGCCGGTGCGGCCTGCGCGGCCCGGCCGGTGCGGCGCCCCGCGGCCGTTTGGGCCGTTTGCCCGCGCCCCAAGCGGAAAAATAGCCGAAAACGCCTCCCACGGCCAATGCCATGGGAGGCGTTTTTTTGCGCGGGCGCATTGCCCGCGGCCGTTTACAGCTTCAAAAACTTTTGCAGGTCTGCGTTGCCGCCCAGCACCAGCATGGTTTCATCGCCGGTGAACACATGGTCCGGCTTGGGCAGCGGCAAAAAGGTGTCGCCGTGCTTGAAGGCCAGAATGCTGATGTGGTAGCGCGTGCGCACCGAGAGCTCGATGATGCTGCGGCCCACCCAGGCGCCGGGCACCTTCACCTCGTAGATGGAATATTCCGGCGAGAGGCTGACGTAATCGAAGATATTGTCCGCGCTGAACTTCACGGCCGAGCGCATGGCCATCTCTTTTTCCGGGTACACCACATAGTCGGCGCCGTTGCGCAGCAGGAACTTGGCGTGCACATCGCGCGAGGCGCGGCTCAGCACTTTGACGGCGCCCAGGTCTTTCAGCAGGGCCGTGGTCTCCAGCGAGCTTTGAAAGTTGTTGCCAATGCACACCACGCACAAATCAAAGTTGCGCACGCCCAGCGAGGCCACAAACTGTTCGTCGGTGGCGTCGCCAATCTGCGCGTCCGTCACAATGGGCAGAATATCGTTCACGCGCTGCTCGTTCGTGTCTACCGCCAGCACCTCGTGGCCCAGCTCGATGAATTTTTCCGCCATGTGGCGCCCAAAACGCCCAAGGCCCACCAGCAAAATGGATTTCATACAACCGCTTCTCCTTTTGATTCCAAATTTTACCCTTTATGGCTTTTATTCCGCCCGCCGCGGCGGGCGCAAAGCGCGGCAGTGCCCGCGCGTCAGCCCACATTCACCTTTTCTTCGGGCAGCGTGCCGTGCGGCGCAGGGTGCGCGCCCGCCACGGCATACAGCAGCGTCAGGCCGCCCACGCGCCCAAAATACATCAAAAACACCAGCACAAGGTGCGAGGCAAGCCCAAGCCCGGGCGTGATGCCCACCGTGAGGCCCACGGTGGCAATGGCGCTGGCCGTCTCGTACAGGGCGGCCGAAAGGGGCACGCCGTCCCACTCGCAAATGGCCATGGCGCCCGCCAGAAACAGCCCGGCATACAGCGTCACCAGCGTGGCCGTGTGGCGCAGCACCACCGGCGGAAAGCGCCGCGAAAACACCTGAATGCTGTCGCGCTGGCGCAGCACCGAGGCCACGCACAGCACCAGCACGGCAAGGCTGGTGGTTTTGAAGCCGCCCGCCGTAGACCCCGGCGAGCCGCCCACCAGCATCGTCAGCGTGCACAGCATCAGCGCCGGGCCGGAAAGGGCCGTCTGGTCAATGGTGTTGAAGCCCGCCGTGCGCGTGGTGACAGATTGAAACAGCGCCGCCAGCACCCTTTCCCCGGCCGAAAGCCCCGCCCACTGCGGGTGGGAAAACTCTACAAAATACAAATAGGCCGCGGGCAGCACAATCAGCAGGCCGCTTGTCACCAGCACCAGCTTTGTCTGCAGGCGGTAGCGGCGAAAGTGCAGGCCGTTTTGCAGCAAATCGTCCCACACAAAAAAGCCGATGCCGCCAATGGTAATCAGCGCCATGATGGCGATGTTCACAAGGGGGTCGGCGCTGTAGTGCACCAGCGAGGAAAAGGCCCCGCTTTCGCCCATCAAATCGAACCCGGCGTTGCAAAAGGCCGACACAGAGTGGAACACCGCAAACCACAGCCCCTTGCCAAACCCGAACTGGGGGCAAAAGCGCAGCGCCAGCACCACGGCGCCCGCGCCCTCTACCAGCAGGGTGCCGCGCACAATAAAGCCCACCAGCCGCACCATGCCGCCCACATGCGGGGCCGACACGGTTTCCTGCATCACCACGCGCTGCTTCAGGCCAATGCGCCGGCCGGTGATGGTGAAAATGGCCAGCGCCATGGTTACCACGCCCATGCCGCCAATTTGAATCAGCGCCAGCACCACCGCCTGCCCAAAGGGCGACCAGTAGGTGTAGGTGTCCTGCACCACAAGGCCCGTCACGCAGGTGGCGCTGGTGGCGGTGAACAGCGCGTCTTCAAAGCTGGCGCCCAGGCCGTCGCGCGTAGAGACGGGCAGCGTCAAAAGCAGCGCGCCGAACAGAATCAGCGCCAGAAAGCCGAAAATAATGATGCGCGCGGGCGTAAGCCGCCGCGCTTTCAGAACCAAACCGCTCAACAGGTATTTCTCCTCTCATCCCAACAGCACGCCCCCTGCCGGAAAATGCGCATGGCAAGCCGCACAAACCTCTGCATATTTTTTGGAAGAAATGTGCAAACGGGGCGATGCTGCCTCATATTATATCCATTTTGCGGGAAAGTGCAAGAGGGAAAATGAAGTTGTTTGCCCCCACGCGCAGGCGGGCGGAAAAACGCGGCGCAACGGCGCGCAAAAAACGGCGGTTTGGGGCTTGCGCCGGGCGCAGGAATGGGGTATGATGAGGGCAAAGCCGGCCCGCGGCCGCCGCGCGCTGCGGGGCAAAGCGGGCCAGGGGCAAAATGTGAGGCGGAGGTGCGAAGATGGATGTGAAGCAGGGGCTGGTTGCGCTGTTTGGGGAAAGCCCGCTGAACTGGGCCAAATGGGCGGTGGTGTTCGCCGTGCTGGTGCTTGGGTATGTGGCGGCCGTGCCGCTTAGCAAAAAGGTTGACTGGCGCCTGGGCTGGGCGCGCAAGCGCGACATTGCCAAAAGCCGCGGCCACAGTGTGCCCGCCACGCTGGTGGAAAAGCACCCGCACGGCCAGCCGCCCCACTACAACTGGCACGCCACATACCGCTATTCCATAGACGGCCGGCAGCGGCAGTACCACGCCTATTTCAAAGAGCCCGCAACCCCGCCGCTGAAGCTGTACCTTTATTACCTGAACAACCCGAACAAGCTGTTTTCTTACGAGGAATACCACTACGAAAACCACAAGGGCATTGTGATGCTTGCGCTGACGGCGCTGCCGTGGGCCCTGGCCGTGGCGGCCATGTTCCTGTTGAAAATAGAGCGGCCCGGCGCCTGACGGCGGGGCGGCCCGGGCAAAGGGCCGCGCGCGGCGGCATGCAAAAGGCCCGGCAGGCAAACGGCCTGCCGGGCCCTGTTTTGTTTGAACCCTGCTTCAGTGCGCGGCGCGCAGGGGGCGGCGCATGCGCCAGGTGCGGCGGCTGAACAGCGCCAGAATGGGGAAGATTTCCAGCCTGCCCAGCAGCATGTCGGCCGTCAGCACCAGCTTGGAAAGGTTGCTGAACGCGCCAAAGTTCGACATGGGGCCCGCCGCGTCCAGCGCGGGGCCAATGTTGTTGAAGCACGAAAGCATGGCCGAAAGGTTTGTCTCAACCGAAAAGCCGTCCAGCGAAACCACCAGAAAGCTGGCCAGGGCCACCAGGCAGTAGGCCGCCAGGTACGAGCCCACGCCGTGCAGCACGTCCATGCCAACGGGCGCGCCGTTCAAATGCACAATGCGCACGCTGTTGGGGTGCAGCGTGTGGTGCACGTTGCGCCGCAGGCCCTTGGCAAGCAGCACGGCGCGTATCACCTTCAGCCCGCCGCCGGTAGAGCCCGCGCACGCGCCCAGCGCCATCAGGCACAGCAGCACAGCCTTGGAAAAGGGCGGCCACAGGTTGAAATCTGCCGTGGCAAAGCCGGTGGTGGTCATAATGCTGCTCACCTGGAAAAACGCGTGGTGCAGGCTTTCGCCCGCGCTTTCCATCATGGGGCGGATGTTCCAGGCAATGGCAAGGCCCGAGGCCAGAAAGATGCCGAAATACCACAGCAGCTCTTCGTCCAGCAGCGCGCGCCGGAACTGGCGCAGCAGCAAAAGCACATAAAAGTTGAAATTTATGCCAAACAGAAACATGAACACCGTGCACACGTTTTGCAAATAGGGCGAATACGACACCATGCTGTCGTTTTTGATGCCAAAGCCGCCCGTGCCCGCCGTGCCATAGGCCGTGCACAGGCTGTCGAACAGCGGCATGCCGCCCGCCAGCAGAAAGCACACGCACAGCACCGTCAGCACCAGGTAAATGCCGTACAAAATGCGCGCCGTCTGGCCAATGCGCGGGGTAAAGCGCCCCACGCTGGGCCCGGGGCTTTCGGCGCGCATCAGGTTCATGGTGCCGGCGTTTTTCTTGGTGTTCACAATGGCCAGCGTGAACACCAGAATGCCCATGCCGCCCACCCAGTGCGTAAAGCTGCGCCAATACAGCATGCCGCGGCCCAGCGCCTCTACGTCGGAGAGGATAGACGAGCCCGTGGTGGTAAAGCCGCTCACCGTCTCGAACAAAGCGTCAACAAAGTGGGGGATGGCCCCGCTGAGCCAGAAGGGCAGCGCGCCGAACAGGCTGATGGCTATCCACGCAAGGGCCACGGTGACAAAGCCGCTGCGCGCCAGAAATTCGCCGCGCTTGGCGCTGCGCCGGCCCACGGCGCACAGCGCAAAGCCCACGGCCGCGCACAGCGCCGCGGCCCACACAAAGGCGCGCGCGTCCTGCGCATCGCCGTCCCACAGGCACAGCGCCAGCGGGGGAAGGAGGAACGCCGCCTCCACCAGCAGAATGCGCCCCAGCACGGCGCACATCACACGGTCCATCATGCAGCACGCTCCTTCACGGTTCAAACAAATCGTTCATATGCGTCACGGCCTCTTCGCAGGCCGTGACGGCCACCACGGTGTCGCCCTTTTCAAAGTGGGCCGCGCCGTCGGGGATGATGGTTTTGCCGCGGCGGGTGATGCACGCAATCAGCACGCCCGCGCGCAGCGGCACGTCCCGCAGGGGCACGCCGCAATAGTGCACGGCGCCGTCCACGCGAAACTCCAGCGCCTCGGCCTCGCCCCCGGCAATGCTGTGCAGCGTAAGCACGCTGCCCACCGTGTTCTGCATGGCGCGCACATAGCGCGCAATGTCGTTCGAGCACAGCTCTTTCGGGCTGACAATGCTGCCCACGCCCAGCTCGGCAAAAATAGAGCCGTATTCCAGGCGGTTGATTTTCGTCACAATTTTGGGCACGTTCTGCGAATGGCCAAACATCGAGACAACAATGTTCTCCTCGTCAATGCCCGTCAGCGTCACCAGCGCGTCTGCCTGCGTCAGCCCTTCGGCCAAAAGCAATTCGCGCGAAGAGCCGTCGCCCAGCGCCACCTCGGCCGCGGGCAGGGCCTCGGCCAGCTGCACGGCGCGCTTTGCGTCTATTTCAATAATTTTTACGCCCACGCCGCTTTGCAGCAGGCGCTTGGCCAAGTAATAGGTGATGCGCCCGCCGCCCACCAGCATCACCTGCCGCACGCGGCGGCGCATGATGCCCAGGTTTTTCAGCAGGCGGGCAAGGTCGGCCCCGGCGGCCGTCACATGGATATGGTCGCCCGCGGCCAGCACATAGTTGCCGTTCGGGATGGTGACGGCCCCGCCGTGCGTCACCGCGCACACCAGCACCTTCACGCGGGTGATGGAATCCAGCTGCGAAAGCGGCACGCCGCACAGGCGGCTGCCCTCGTCCACGCGCAGCTCTACAATTTCCACCCGGCCCTTGGCAAACGTCTCGCGCTGAATAAAGCTGGGGAACTGCAGCAGGCGGAAAATTTCGCTGGCGGCGGCCAGCTCGGGGTTGACGCTCATCGAGAGGCCCAGCTCTTCGCGCATCAAAAAAAGCTGCTCGGCATATTCATAGCTGCGCACGCGCGCAATGGTGTGCAGCCTGGGGTTCAGGCGCTTTGCCACAAGGCAGCACAAAATGTTCGTCTCGTCTGTGCTGGTGGCGGCAATCAGCAGGTCTGCGTCTGCGGCGCCCGCCTCGCGCAGCGTGCCCAGCGCCGCGGCGTTGCCCGGCACGGTTAAAAGGTCATATTTTTCCAGGCTGCGGCCCAGCACGCTGCGGTTGGAATCAATCACCACCAGCTCGTGCCCCTCGTGCAGCAGCTGGCGCGTCAGCGCAAGGCCCACCTTTCCATCGCCCGCAATGATGATTTTCATGTGCAAGGCCCCCTTTCCGCGGCCGCAGGCATGCCGCCCCGGCGCATGTTTTTTTGCGTGCCGCGCGCCCTTTGGGCGGCGCGGGCGGCGCCAGAAGAGTTGGCGTTGCCACACCATTATATTCCTTTCTGTAAAAAGTGCAAGAGACGGCGCGCAAAAAGCGGAAAACAGGGCGCAAAACCGGGCCCGGCGCCCCGTGCACTGGCAATGTGCGGCAGCGCGCCCCGCGTGCGGCGTGCACAGGGGGCGCGGCGCGCACGGGCGCGGAAACGCGCGGCCGCCGGAACAAAAGCCCGGGCGGCGCAGCGCGCCTTCCGGCCGTGTTTTTTGCGCCAGCGCATCGTTCGCCCCGCGGGCTCTTTCTTTTTTGCGCTTTCCTATTATAATAAAAATAAATTTGGGGCTGTTGGGCCGCCTGCGCGCAGCGCCGGGCAGGGCCGCCCACACGCCCCGCAGAAAAAGAAGGGGGCACCCTTATGGCAACCTACCGTTTCACCACCTGCCCGTCCCCCGTGGGGCGGCTGACGCTGGCCAGCGACGGGGAAAACCTGGTGGGCCTGTGGTTAGAGGGGCAGAAATACTTCGGCCAGCCCCTGCTGCCCGGCGCATGCGTGCAGGACGGCGGCCTGGCCGTGTTTCGGGCCGCGCGGCAGTGGCTGGACGCCTATTTTGCCGGGGAACAGCCGTGCCCGGGCGCGCTGCCCCTGCGGCCTGCGGGCAGCGCGTTCCGCCAGCAGGTGTGGGCGCTGCTGTGCCGCATCCCCTACGGCGCCACCACCACCTACGGCGCGCTGGCGGCCCGGCTGGCCGCCCAGATGGGCCGGCCGTCCATGTCCAGCCAGGCGGTGGGCGGCGCGGTGGGCCACAACCCCATCAGCATCATCATTCCCTGCCACCGCGTGGTGGGCTCGCACGGCAGCCTCACCGGCTATGCCGGGGGCCTTGCCGCCAAGGCGCGGCTGCTGGCGCACGAGGGCGTGGACATGCGCCGGCTGCACATGCCCCAAACCGGCACGGCGCTGTAGGCGCACGGCGGGCCGAACGGGCCGCGCACAGACGGCCTGCGGCGGAAAATGCGCCGCGCAAAGCAGCGCCCGGCGCGCGAGGGCGGGGGGCCGGGGCACAGGCCTGCCAGCGGGAAAGGGCCGGGGCGGGCCTTTCTGGCCGGAAGGCGGGCCCCGTTTGTCCCGCTGCGGGCCCCGTTTGCCCCGCTGCGGGCCCCGCGCGCCCGGTTTTTTATGAAAACGGAGAAAACGGGAGAAAACGCGAGAAAACAAGAGAAATTAAAAGAAAACCTGAAAACCCGGCCCGAAAAAATGCGAAAAAGCACGGGAAAAAGCGGGAAAACAGAAAATTTTGCGCAGATTTTGCGAAAAAAACATTGACAAAGTGTGAACATGGCCCCATAATAGAGGGCAATGTGTCGTATACGCATCTGACACACAGCCGCAGGTGGCAAAAGGGCGGGGGAAAGCGCTTTCCCTTCGGCCCTGCGCAATGCCTGCGGCGAAATTTGGCGTCTTGATGTGCCGCTGTAGCCGCCCTTCCGGATGGGGTGGTGTAACAAACCTTTTGCGGGGCGGTAACATGGGCGCTGGGCCGCGGGGCACACCGCCCCTCGGTAAATTCCGCAAAGGGGGATGCAATCTGTAATGGAGACAAAGAAGATTATTTCACTCAAGGACATTGTAGTCGATTTCGACGGAGACCGCATTTTGGACGGCCTCAACCTCGATATCCACGACAAAGAGTTCGTCACCTTCCTCGGCCCGTCCGGCTGCGGCAAGACGACGACGCTTCGCGTCATAGGCGGGTTTATCGAGCCGAAATCGGGCAATGTCTTTTTTGATGGCAAGGACATCACGCACCTGCCGCCGTACAAGCGGCAGGTGAACACCGTGTTCCAGAAGTATGCCCTGTTCCCGCACCTGAACGTGTTCGAGAACGTGGCCTTCGGCCTTCGCCTGAAAAAGGTGGAGGAAAAAGAGGTGCGCCGCGCCGTGCTGGAAATGCTGGAGCTTGTGGGCCTGAAGGGCTTCGAGCGCCGCAGCACGGCCACGCTTTCCGGCGGGCAGCAGCAGCGCGTGGCCATTGCCCGCGCGCTGGTGAACCGCCCGCGCGTGCTGCTGCTGGACGAGCCCCTGGGCGCGCTGGACTTAAAGCTGCGCAAAGAGATGCAAATAGAGCTCAAGCGCATTCAGCAAAGCTTGGAAATCACCTTCATCTACGTCACGCACGACCAGGAAGAGGCCCTCACCATGTCGGACATGGTGGTGGTGATGAAGGGCGGCAACATTCAGCAAATTGGCACGCCGCAGGATATTTACAACGAGCCGAACAACGCCTTTGTGGCCGATTTTATTGGCGAATCGAACATCATTGACGGCGTGATGCTGCGCGATTTCCGCGTGGAGTTCGCCGGGCAGGAGTTCACCTGCGTGGACAAGGGCTTTGCCCCCAAAGAGTTTGTGCAGGTGGTGGTGCGCCCCGAGGACATTCAGATTGTGCCGGCCATTCAGGGCCAGCTGACGGGCGTGGTGGAAAACGTCATCTTCAAGGGCGTGCACTACGAGATGCACGTGCGCCAGGCGGGCTTTGAGTGGATGATTCACTCCACCCAGGCCGCGCAGGTGGGCGAGCTGATTGGCATGAACATTGGCCCGGATGAAATTCACATCATGAAGAAGGAGGGCGGCGCGCAGTGAAAAGCAAAGCGGGCGCTTCGCCCTACATCGTGTGGATGGTGGTGTTCGTAGCGGTGCCGCTGGCCATTGTGGTGTACTTTGCCTTCACCACCCGCGACGGCGCCTTCACGCTGGAGAACATCACCGGCCTTGGCGCCTACACCACCGTGTTTGCGCGCGGCATTGTGCAGGCCGTCATCGCCACTGTCATCTGCCTTATCATTGCGTTTCCCATCGGCTTTATGCTAAGCCGCATGGCCCCCGCGCACCAGAAGATGATGCAGATGCTGATTATGCTGCCCATGTGGATGAACTTTTTGCTGCGCACCTATGCGTGGATGACCCTTTTGGAAAACAACGGCCTCATCAACCGCTTCCTGGGGCTGTTCGGCATTGGGCCGCTGCATATGATTAACACCTCCGGCGCCGTGGTGCTGGGCATGGTGTACAACTATCTGCCTTACATGATTCTGCCGCTGTACACCATTATGGTGAAAATAGACCAAAGCGTCATTGAGGCCGCGCAGGACCTTGGCGCAAACCAGTTCCACATTCTTACGCGCGTGCTGGTGCCGCTGGCCATGCCGGGCATCACCACGGGCATCACCATGGTGTTTGTGCCCAGCATCTCCACCTTCATCATCAGCCGCATGCTGGGCGGCGGCTCGAACCTTCTGCCGGGCGACCTCATTGAAATGCAGTTCCTCGGCAACAGCTACAACTACAACCTCGGCAGCGCCATGAGCCTTGTGCTGATGGTAATTGTGCTTTTGTGCATGAGCTTTACCACCGCCGACACGGAAGAAATGGAGGCGATGGTATGAGGCGTTGGAAATATCTTGGCCGCGTGTGGATGGTGGCCGCGTTCGGCTTTATGTATGTGCCCATTGCGGTGCTGATTGCGTTCAGCTTCAACGAATCGAAAAGCCGCAACGTGTGGGCCGGCTTTTCGCTGCGCTGGTATAAAAATTTGCTGGGCGACGAAATGATTCTGCAGGCGCTGGGCGTTTCGCTTGTGGTTGCCTTTGCCTCGGCCATCATTGCCACCGTGCTGGGCACGCTGGCGGCCATTGGCGTGAACAACATGGGCCGCCGCACCCGCGCCGTGGTGCTGAACCTTTCGTATGTGCCCATTGTCAACCCCGAAATTGTCACCGGCGTTGCCACCATGCTGCTGTTTGTGGTGCTGAACGGCACCATCAGCGACGTGCTTACGGCCCTGCTGGGCAACGAGGTGCGCGTGAGCTTTGGCATTGGCACGCTGCTGATTGCGCACGTCACGTTCTGCCTGCCGTATGTGCTGTTCAACGTCAGCCCCAAGCTGCGCCAGATGGATGTGCGCATGTACGAGGCCGCGCTGGACCTTGGCTGCAACCCGCGCCAGGCGTTTTTCAAGGTGGTGCTGCCCGAGATTATGCCCGCCATCATCTCGGCGTTCCTCATCAGCCTGACGTATTCCATTGACGATTTCATCATCTCTTATTTCAACTCCGGCACGGTGCAAACGCTGCCCATCGCCATCTATTCCATGACGAAAAAGCGCGTCAGCCCCGAAATCAACGCCCTTTCCACCATTATGTTTGTGGTGATTCTCACCATCATTCTGGCTGTGAACGGGGTGGAGGCTGCGCGCGACAAGCGCACGGCCCGCGCCGCCAGAAGGGAGGCGCGCGTATGAACAGGCACCGCTTTGCCAAAAAGGCCGCCGCGCTGGCGCTGTGCGCCGCGTGCCTGGCCGCGCCGTGCACGCCCGCCTTTGCCGAGGTGGAGGTAGAGCCCGGCTACGACTACACGCGCTTTGCCGATGACAACATCACCCTGAACGTGTATAACTGGGGCGAGTATATCTCGGACGGCGCCGACGGCACCATGGACGTGGTGCAGGAGTTTGAAGAGCTTACCGGCATCAACGTAAACTACACCACCTACGACACCAACGAAAGCATGTACGCCAAGCTGAAAAGCGGCGGCGGCGATTACGACATCATCATCCCCAGCGATTACATGATTGGCCAGATGATCAACGAGGGCATGCTGGAAAAGCTGGATTTTTCCAATATCCCCAACTATGCCCTGATTGACGAGACGTGCAAAAACCTGGAATACGACCCCACCAACGAATACAGCGTGCCCTACACCTGGGGCACGGTGTGCATTGTGTACAACACCACCATGGTGGACGAGGGCGATTTATCTCAGGGCTGGGGCATTCTGTGGGACGAACAGTATGCCAACAACATCCTCATGTTCAACAACAGCCGCGACGCCTTTGCCATTGCGTGCAAAATGCTGGGCCGCTCGCTGAACCCGCAAAGCCTTTCCGACGTAGAGGACGCCGCGCAGAAGCTGAAAGAGCAAAAGGGCGTGGTGCAAAGCTATGTGATGGACGAGGTGTTCGACAAAATGAGCGGCGGCGAGGCCGCGCTGGCGCCGTATTACACCGGCGACGGCATGACCATGATGGAAGATAACCCGGACCTGGCCATCTTCCTGCCCGCCGAGGGCACCAACCGCTTTGTGGACGCCATGTGCATCCCCAAGGGCGCGCGCCACAAAGAGGCAGCCGAAATGTTCATCAACTTCATGTGCGAAACCGAGGTTGCCCTGGCCAACGCCGAGTATATCTGCTATTCCTCCCCGCAAACCGAGGTGCGCGGCCTTTTGCCGCCCGAGCTGGCGGAAAGCGAGCTGATGTACCCCTCGGAAGAATACCTGGCCCTGTGCGAAACCATGCTGGTGCTGCCCACCGACATCAACGACGCCATGAGCAAGGCGTGGAGCGACGTGCGCAGCTACGATTCCTCCGGGCGGGACTGGGTGTTCCCCGTGATGCTGGCCGTGATGCTGGCCCTTTCGGCCTACGGCTATTGGCGCAAGGCCATGCGCAAGCGCAGAAACCAATATTAAACGCAAACCCGCAAGGGCACATGCCCTGCAAAAAGCCACCCCGGCCCTTAGGCAACGTCCCATAAGGAAGTAAAAAGAATTTTGGTAGGAACCGGCGTGTTAGGTCACGCCGGTTCCGATTCATTTAGGGACTCCCTTCCAATCTTCAAGGGGATGCGGATTTGCCCCACATAGGTGAAGTACAGGTCGATTCGCACCTGCTTCCTTCCGTTCTCCCTTACCGGGCTGTGCACCACGATCCTGCTCACAAGCTCATTGAGGATGGCGGCGTCGAGTTCCGGAATATCCAGGTACTTGTCCACCAGCTTCAGAAACTCGTTCACATCGGAAACCTGCCCGGCCTGTGTTTCAATTTCCCGTTCCAGTACGGCGGCAAGCTGCTCAATCTCTGCCTGCTCCTTCTCATATTGGCGGGATAATTTTAGGTACCGGCTGTCAGACAGCTTGCCCAGCACATTGTCCTCATAGATATGCTGGATAATCCGGTCCAAGTCCTCCATCCGTTTTTTCGCCCCGGAGAGGGCTTTCTGTTTTTCTGCCAGTTCGGCCTTGCGGCTTTCCTCGTCCTGCGCCAGCATTTCCAGCTTGAAATCCTTCCGGAACATACGGACATAACTCAATGTCTGCCGTATGGTTTCCAGCACAATCCGGTAAAGCACCTGTTCCCGGATATAGTGGATTTTGCAGGAGCCGGTGTTGCTCTTGTAATTGGAGCAGACAAAATGATTCTGGCTGTCGTCTTTGTAGGTATTGCAGGTGCAGAAATACAGCTTGGCCCCGCAGTCGGCGCAGTAGAGCAGGCCGGAGAACATGCTGGTTCTTCCTGTTTTTGTCGGCCTGCGTTTGTTCTTCCGAAGTTCCTGTACCCGTTCCCACTGTCCCTTATCAATGATGGCGGGCTGTGTGTCCTCAAAAACTCGCTGGTTCTCAACCGGGTTTTCCATCCGCTTTTTGAATTTCAGGGACTTGGTATAAGTCTTGAAGTTTACGGTACAGCCCGTGTACTCCCGCCGCTCCAAAATTCTAAGCACGGCGTTGGTATTCCAACGGTATAGGTTCTCCGGCATGACCCAGCCCTTTTGCCTGGCGTGATAGGCGGTGACGGTCAGCACCCTGTCGGCTGTGAGGGTTTTTGCAATCTGCATGGGGCCTTTTCCGGCAATGCAGAGGTTGAAGATACGCTGCACCACCTTTGCCGCTTCTTCGTCTACAATCCATTTCTTTTTGTCCTGCGGGTCTTTTATGTACCCATAGGGCGGATTGCTGGCGATATGCTCCCCGGCTTCGCCCCGCATCTTAACCACTGCCCGGATTTTCTTGCTGGTATCCTTGGCGTAGTAGTCGTTGAATACATTTTTGAACACCGCAAAATCATTTTCCCCTTTGGCGCTGTCCACATCGTCGTTGATGGCGATAAAGCGGACGTCATAGGCAGGGAAGATGAAATCCTGCAATCGCCCCATGTAGGAATACTCCCTGCCCAGCCGGGACAGGTCTTTGACAATTACAGCGGATACGCTGTAATCCTCCACATATCGCATCATCTCCTGGAACCCCGGCCTTTGAAAGCTGGTTCCTGAGAAGCCATCGTCCACGAAGAACCGGGTGTTCCGAAATCCATGATCGGCGGCGTATTTGCTCAGCAGGGCTTTCTGGAAAGAGATTTGTCAAGGGTGTTTTACCATTCAGCAACGAATTAAGGCATAAACAATATCACATTTTTATAATGCTTTTTGACCACAATCAGTCCGGCACTGATTGTGGTCTTTATTTTGGAAATGACATTTTCCCCTTAAATAAAGGAATCAATCGTCGTTGCGTTTTTCGTCAATATCTGCCATAATAAAAAGAAGTGTAAATAAAAGAAAAAGGGGGGAATTGCCATGCCGCAAACACCGTTTCATGCCTATTACAAGGCCCGACTTTTGGAACAACTGCCGGAAGCAGAACAGTTCCTTCCGGTCTTTGCATCATCGGATATTGAAATCTATCCGTTTCAGATTGCAGCGGCCAGCTTTGCCCTGCGTTCCCCCTATCAGAAAGGTGCCGTTCTGTGCGATGAAGCAGGTATGGGCAAGAGCCACGAGGCCATGCTGGTCATCAATCAAAAGTGGCTGGAGGGATACAGCCGGATTCTGTTGGTCATTCCCAATGCCGACCTGCTGCACCAGTGGACGGAAATGCTGGAGCGATTCTATACCGTCCCATATGTGGTGCTGACCAATCGGGACCAATGGCGGCAGAACACCAGTGAGGACAACTCCAACGCTTTTATCCAAGATGCCATTGTTATTACTACCTACGACTTCGCCGCCGACAATGAGGAGGCCGCAAAGGTAGTTAACTGGGATCTGACGGTATTCGAGGAAGCCAATGCCCTCTCTCCAGTCTACCGGGAGGACAACAAGCAGGCCAAGGCCCTCAAGCGGATCGCCGGAGACTCCTTCAAGCTGCTGCTGACCGGCACTCCCATTGAAAAGAACATCATGGACTTATACGGTCTGATCTGGTTCATCGACGAAACGCTGCTGCCGGGAGAAAAAGAGTTTCTGGCCCGGTATCTGCGCCGACCAGAGAACTACCCGGAACTCAGCGAACAGGTCAGCCGCTATTGTTTCCGTACCCTCCGTTCCCAGGCCAAGCACTACGCCAAGGTGACGGAACGTGTGCTGCTGACCGTGGAGTACACCCCCGGCAAGGCAGAGCGGCAGCTCTATGAGCTGCTGTACGCCTACATCAACCAGCCGGAAAAGCGAGCCTTTCCCGAAATGAACCAATATGACCTGGCTCTGCGGCTGCTGGGCCTGTTGGGTTCCTCTACGGCGGCAATTTTGCAAACCATCAAAGGTATCGTCAAGCGGCTCCAGGGGCTGGAAAACGCAGCGGACGAACTAAGCCAATGGCAAGAGATTCAAACCGCAGCCGAAAGCATTCCCCAGGATGCCAAGGCCGGTGAGCTGCTGACCGTTCTCAAACAGGGATTTTCCCTGATGAAGAAAACGGGAGCCAAACAGAAAGCGGTTATCTTCACCGAGAGCGTGGAAACCCAGAAGATGCTCCAGAATCTTCTTTCTGACCGGTACCGCACTCTGGCCTACAACGGCAGCGCCGATTACTCCGTGATCCGCCAGTTCAAGGAGGATGGCGAGGTGCTGATTTCCACCGATAACGGTGCCAAGGGCTTCAATCTGGAGGAGGCTGCTTTCATCATCCACTACGACCTGCCGTACAACACCTTAAAGCTGGAGCAGCGTATCGACCGCTGCCACCGGCTGGGTCAGGAAAACGATGTGCTGTCAGTGGCCTTCATCGACAAGAACAACTTTGCCGATGTTCGCAAGCTGGAGCTGGTCAACAAGCGGATGTTGGTGACAGACGGTGTCTTTGGTATTACCGATGACGTGCTGGGCGGTTTTACAGATGATGTAAAAGCAGCCTTTCCGGTCATTGCCCAGCGGTTGCGGCCCAGGGCACAGATTGAGCAGGCATACCGCCAGACCCTGAGTACCCACGAGGAAGATAACCGGCAGACCGTCTCCGCAGCGGAGGATATTCTGTTTACCACCTTCACCAAGGAACTGGCCGACAAGGTGAAGATCAATCCCAAGTATGTGAATCGCCGTGGACAGGAGCTGAACAACGACCTCTGGGAAATTACCAAATGGTTTTTTACTCGTTATAATGAAAAGAACGATGATTGCCGTTTTGTGATTGACGAATTCAACCGTACGATCACGGCCACGGAGTACCGGGAACTGCCGGTGCTGTTCTACTACTGGACGGGGAGCCGGAACCGGCCCTATCGCAGCCAGAAGATGTACGGCATGGCAAAAGACTTCAAACCCAAGGCCGGACAGATTACCCTGTCCAGTATCATAGGCCGTGGGATTCTCCACGAGCTGGAGTGTGCCAACGAGGGAGTGCTGACCATCCCGACGGTGCAGGCGCCGTGCCAGATAGCCCTTTATACTGTCACCCTGGTTTCAGGCTCCAGCCGCACAGAACACGCCGTACTGTGCGGTTTGACTGATAGCGGCAAGGCCCTGGACGATGCAGCTTGCCGCAGCATCTTTGACTTGCCGGTGGAGAGCAGCACGGAGGATGAGCGGAGATCCCCCCACTGGTTAAAAGGAACCAGCCGCCCCCACCCGCTGGATCGGCTGGTGCCGAGTGATAAGATGATGGCGGAGCAACTGGAGCGCCTTTCGCCTGCCCAGGCCGAGGAAATGGAGCGGATGAAGCAGCAAGTGTCCGCTGATAAGGCGGCATTGAGCCGAGAACTGAACACCCTGGACAGCCAGGTACAGCAGGCGCAAGCGGAGCTGGAGGCCGTCACCGGCGACCGGCTGAAACGTCTGGCTGCACAGAAGAAAATCAACCAGCTTCGGCAGGAATATATGAAGCACCAGGAGAGCCAGTTCTTTGACGCCATGCGGCTGGATATGGAGCTGGAAGAAAAAATGAAAAGATAATCGAAACATTACCGGTGTTTCAATAGACCACGAGTATGTAGTGTGTTATACAAAGCAATTCGGACACCGGGTATTCCGTGGAACCGACAGAAAAACAGAACAATATAAGAATCCTGACAATGACCCCCGTGGCCCTTGGACAAGTGCTAACATGGTATCATACTCCGGATAGGCATAATGAAGCCTTTCCGCCACCTCACCGGATACCGCCCTGAACAATTGATGGCATAGAAATAATGCTTCCCATATGTTTTCATAGGAATCCATCCGGTAGGTGGACAAAAGTTTCTCCCACAAATCCTCGGATATATACCTTTCAATAAACTTATAGTT
>UREN01000038.1 GCA_900546885.1 uncultured Oscillospiraceae bacterium | reverse complement strand
CCCCTGTTTTTTCTTTTTCCGCCGCAGCCCGCGCAAGGCGGCGCAGGCCTGCCCGCGCTCCTTTCATTTATTCAAGTTGCACAAACATTTTGCCCATAATTTGTGTGCATAGTTATAGTTTTTTTATCATATTGACAACCCGGGATTTCGGATTATACTAGATAACAAAGATGAGTAATCCTTTACTCAAAACGGGTGCCGCACCAGGGGGGCGGGCGCACTTGGGGAAAATGAAAGGCTGGCGCACCCGGTGCGGCGGCTTTTTCAAATATCAGAAAAAGGAAAGGATGACAACGACAATGAAAATTCTGATGGCGGGCGAATCCTGGAGCCTGACAGAGACCCACACCAAGGGCTTTGACTCTGTGCCTCTGTGCCGTTATGAAGAGGCGGGCACACCGCTGATTGACGCGCTGAAGCACAACGGCTTTGAGGTAACGTACATGCCGAACCACATTGCGCAGCTGCATTTCCCCGACACGGCCCAGCAGCTGAAGGAATACGATGCCGTCATTCTCAGCGATTGCGGCAGCAACACGCTTTTGCTGCACCCGCAGACGTTCAAGGGCGTGCGCCGCGGCAACCGCCTGCTTGCCCTGTGCGAGTATGTGGAGCAGGGCGGCGGCCTGTTCATGTGCGGCGGCTACCTCAGCTTTTCCGGCGTGGCCAACAAGGCGCGCTATGGCATGACGCCGCTTGCCAAAGTGCTGCCCGTAGAGGTTTTGAATTATGACGACCGCATGGAATACCCCGAGGGTGTGACGCCCACCATGCAGGATGCATCCCACCCCGTTTTGCAGGGCGTTGCACCGGAGTGGCCGCACTTCCTTGGCTACAACAAAATCAAGGCCAAACCGCAGGCGCAGCTGATTGCCACCATTGGGGACGGCGACACGTTTATGGCCGGCATGGAATACGGCAAGGGCCGCAGTTTTGCCTTTGCCTCCGACTGTGTCGAACACTGGGGCTCGCCGGAATTTGTGGCGTGGGAAAGCTACCCCACCCTGTTCGGCAACATTCTGCGCTGGGTTGCCCGCGCCATCTAAGGCCGCCTGCGCCGCCGCCGGTGGGCCTTTTCCGTGTTTTTTCCGTTTCTGGAAGAGTTCTTCCTTTTTTTACGGTAATATTGCACAATTTGAGCAATCGTTTACCCATCATTCCGATGAAAATGAAACCGGCTTGTTGACTTTTATTTGTCCAAATTCTATTATAGCAAACGAGAAAACGATTACCCGCCGCCGCGCGGGAATCGCAGCCGGCCAACCCGGCCGGAAATTATGAAAATGGAGGAGATAACATGAAAAAAGCATTTGCACTTGTGCTGGCGCTGGCCATGGCCCTGACCCTGGTTGCCTGCGGCGGCACCCCCGCTTCCAGCAGCGCGCCCGCCTCTGGCTCTGCGTCTGCTTCTGCGGCCAGCGCAGGCACGGCCGAGGGCGACGCCGAATACGCCGTCATTCTGAAGGTGCTGTCCAGCCAGTACTGGCAGACCATGCGCGATGGCATTGAGGCCAAAGCCGAAGAACTGGGCATCAAAGTGGACATCTACGCCGCGAACACCGAGGACGACGTGGAAGGCCAGGTTTCCCTGCTGGAAAACGCCATCTCGAAGGGCTACAAGGCCATTGGCGTGGCGCCCATCTCTGACGTGAACCTGAACAACGCCATTGCCGACGCCACCGAGCAGGGCATCAAAATTGTGAACATCGACGAAGCCATCAACATGGAAGCCCTGACAGAGCTGGGCGGCGCCGTGTATGCCTATGTGGCCACCGACAACGTGAAAGTGGGCCAGATGGGCGCCGAATACCTCATTGAGCAAATTGGCGGCGAAGGCGAAGTGGCCATTGTGGAAGGCAAAGCCGGCACCATCAACGGCGACAACCGCCGCGATGGCGCCACGGAAACGTTTGAGGCCGCCGGCCTGACCGTTGTGGACAGCCAGCCCGCCGACTGGGACCGCACCAAGGCCTATGACCTTGCCACCAACTACATCACCGCCCACCCCGACCTGAAGGCCATCTACTGCTGCAACGACACCATGGCCATGGGCGTGCAGGAGGCTGTGGAGGCTTCCGGCAAGGACATCAAGGTTTGCGGCACAGACGGCAACGCGGACGCCATCCAGTCGGTTGCCGATGGCAACCTGTGCGCCACTGTTGCGCAGGACGCCGCCCTTGTGGGCGCCACGGGCCTGGAGCTGATGGTGGAGGCCGTGGAGACGGACGCCGCCATGGAGCCCACTGTTGACATCCCCGTTACCCGCATCGACCCGATCCTCATCACCATTGACAATGCTGCTGAGAATCTGGCCTGACGCACTGCGTGTTTGAAGTGTTTCCATGCCCGGCCATGCGGCGCCTGCCGCATGGCCGGGCCCTGTAAAGAGGTGCTGTAGGCAAACGGGCGCACGCGCGGCATGCGCCCGGGGCGCGCCCGCTTGCCGGCAGCATCTCACCATATCTGTCAAGAAGGAGGAGAACTGGATGGAACCGATTGTGCAGATGAGCGGCATTACAAAGCGGTTCCCGGGCGTAGTGGCGCTGGACAACATCAATTTTGAAGTGCGCCCCGGCGAAGTGCACGTTCTGCTTGGCGAGAACGGCGCCGGGAAATCCACTTTGATGAAAGTGCTCAGCGGCGTATATACGCCGGACGAGGGGACGATACGCCTGGGCGGGAAAGAGTATAAGCGCCTTACCCCCCACCTTTCCGCCGAGGGCGGCATCAGCATCATCTACCAGGAACTGAGCGTTGTGAACTGGCTGGATATTCGCGAAAACATCTTCATGGGGCACCTGCCCATGAAAAAGGCGGGCCCCTTCCCCGTGGTAGATTGGGCCCTGATGGACAAACGCACGCGCGAATTGCTGGAAAAGGTGAACCTTGGCCACAGAAAGCCCACCACCCCGGTGAGCGAGCTGAGCATCAGCGAAAAGCAGATGGTGGAAATTGCCAAGGCCGTGGCGTTCAACGCCAGGCTGATTGTGATGGATGAGCCCACCTCCAGCCTGACGGAGGAAGAGGTGCAGCGGCTGTTCACCATCATCCGCCAGCTGCGCAGCGAGGGCAAGGGCATTGTGTTCATCTCGCACAAACTGTCTGAAATTGCCCAAATTGGCGACCGCATCACCATCATGAAGGACGGCGGCTATGTGGGCACCTACCCGGTGGCAGACCTGACCACCGACGACATGATTCGCCTGATGGTGGGGCGCGAGATCAAGGGCACTTACCAGCACGCGCCGGAAGAGAACTACCAGTTTGGCGATGTGATTTTCGAGTGCCGCAACCTCACGCGCAAGGACGGGCGCTGCCGCGACGTCTCGTTCCAGCTTCGCCAGGGCGAGATTCTGGGCTTTTCCGGCCTGGTGGGCGCAGGGCGAAGCGAAACCATGTGCGCCATTTACGGCGCCGCGCCAAAGGCCTCGGGCGAGATTATTCTGCACGGCAAGCGCCTTTCCATCAAAAACCCGTACACCGCGCTGCGCCAGGGCATTGGCCTTGTGACAGAAAACCGGCGCGAGACGGGCTTTTTCCAGAACTTTTCAAATAAGCGCAACATCTCCATTGCCTACCAGCTGAAAAACTCTTCGCTGGACGGCCTGGGCGGCTTCACAAACGAAAAGAAAGAGCAGGCCATTGCCGAAAAACAGCGCGAGGATATCCAAATCAAATGCGCCTCGCTGGACCAGCTTACCGTAGAGCTTTCGGGCGGCAACCAGCAGAAGGTGATTTTGGGCAAGTGGATGGCCTCGGACGTGCAGCTGCTGATTTTTGACGAGCCCACCAAGGGCATTGACGTGGGCACAAAAAGCGAGATTTACAAGCTGATGCGCGGCCTGGCAGACAGGGGCATTGGCGTGATTGTGGTATCCAGCGAGATGACCGAGCTGCTTGGCCTGTGCGACCGCATTGCCGTGATGGCAGACGGGCGCATCACCGCCATTTATGACGCCGCAGAAGCCACAGAAGAAAAGCTGGCCAGGGCCGCCACCGCAGAGGCCGGCCAAAGCGCCTGATGAGATGGGAGGAACAGAAATTGAAACCATTGCAGAAAAAGAAGTTCACCTTCAATGACTATTGGGATAAATACAGCACCATCACCATCCTGGCCCTGATGGTGGCCGTGTTCGGCATCCTGCGGCCCGGCAGCTTCCTCACCGGCAGCAACCTGGTCAAAATTATCGAGCAAAGCTCCATCACCATTCTGCTGGGCCTGGGCGAATTTTTTGCCATTCTTTTGGGCGGCATCGATTTGAGCGTCAGCTCTACCATGGCGCTTTCGGGCGCGCTTACCGCACAGCTGATGGTGAACGTTGGGCTGCACCCGCTGCTGGCCATCTTCCTGGGCGTGCTGGTGTTCGGCGCAGCCATTGGCATGGTAAACGGCTTTCTGATTACGGCCACGGGCCTGCCCCCCTTCATCATCACGCTGGGCACGCAGGCCATTCTGCGCAGCCTTGTGTACATCATCACAGATGCGCGCGCCGTTTCCGGCCTGCCCGCTTCGTTTTCCAAAACCATGGGCGGCGACGTGTTCGGGCTGATTCCGGTGCCCATTCTGGTGGCCGTGGTGACGGCGGTGATTTTGACGTTCTTCACCGCCAAGCTGCAGGCCGGGCGCAACCTGTATGCGCTGGGCGGCAACTCGCAGTCGGCCTGGTATGCGGGCATTACGGTGAAAAAGCACACCATTCTGGCCTTTGCCATCTCGGGCGTGTGCGCGGCGCTGGCCGGCATGGTGAACATTGCGCGCCTGGCCGCGGCCGAGCCCAACGCAGGCACCGGCTATGAGACGTACGCCATCGAGGCCGTTATCATCGGCGGCGCCTCGTTCTTCGGCGGCGTGGGCAAAATTCCCAAGGTTGTCATTGGCGGCCTCATCATCGGCGTTATCAACAACGGCCTGAACATGGTGGGCGTGTCCAGCTACTATCAGCAGCTGGCCATGGGCTGCCTGCTGATTCTGGCCGTGACGCTGGACCGCTTCTTCGGCGCCAGCCGCAAGAACTGATCTGGTCTGGACTTTGGCATTCTAAGGATGTATACTTTTTATGCGGTCTGGATTTTATCATTCTGAGGAGGTATGCGTTTTATGCGGCCTGAATTTACCGCCAGCCTGATGTGTATGGACCTGCTGGACATCAAGCACCAAATAGAGGTGCTGGACGGGGAACTGGACGGCTACCATATTGACATCATGGACGGCCACTACTGCAAAAACATCACCCTGAGCCCCGATTTTATGAAAGCGTGCGCCCGTGTGGCCAAAAAGCCCATGGACGTGCACCTGATGACCACGAACCCCAACGACTGGATTGACGCCTGCGCCGCGGCCGGGGCTGCCATGATAAGCCCGCATGCAGAAACCATCAACACCGATTGCTTCCGCACGCTGAACCGCATTCGCGCCGCCGGCTGCCAGGTGGGTGTGACGCTGAACCCCGCCACCCCGCTTTCGTATTGCCAGCACTATTTGAACCGCATTGACGTGCTGACGCTGATGACGGTGGACGTGGGCTATGCCGGCCAGCCCTTTATTGAGGAAATGCTGGAAAAAATTGCGCAGGCGGCGCGCCTGCGCGAGGAAAACGGCTGGCACTACAAAATCATGATAGACGGCTCGTGCAACCAAAAAACCTTCCGGCGCCTGTATGAGGCCGGGGCCGACGTGTTTGTGATGGGTTCTTCGGGCCTGTTCTCTCTGGATGCCGATTTGAAGGCGGCATGCGATACAATGAAAAGGCTGTTCGCGCAGGAAACCGGCGTGAAGCTTTGAGGCAAGGGGGCGTCATCATGACGACATTACAGCACCCGGTGCTCGGCATCGACATCGGGGGCACCAATATGCGCTTTGCCCTTGTGGACGGGGCGCTTCACCTGCGCGCGTACGAACAGCTCAGCACGCAGGCCGTGTTTGCACACGGGGCGCAGCCCACACAAAAGCTGGCACAGCAAATTCGCGCCTACTGCGCGCGCCATTTGCAGGGCGAGGCGCCCGCGGCAGTTTCCATCGGCTTTCCCTCCACCATCAACCGTGCGCGCACGGTGGTGCTGCAAACGCCGAACATCGAGGGCATCCCGGATAATTACGCCGTGGTGCAGGAGCTTGGCGGCGAGCTGGGCCTGCCCGTGTATATCAACCGCGATGTGAACAACCTGCTTTTGTTCGATTTGGAAGACCTTGGCCTGACGGACTGCGGCTGTGTGACGGCCATTTACTTTGGCACCGGCCTTGGCAACGCCGTCATGCTGGGCCAAAAGCTGCTGCTTGGCTACCACGGCGCGGCGGCCGAGCTGGGCCACCTGCCCGTATACGGCAACCGGCATGTATGCAAATGCGGAAACCCCAGCTGCCTGGAGACGGTTGTCTCGGGCCTTGCGCTGGAGGGCATCCAGGCCGAACACTTCCCGCAGACGCCCATTCACCAGCTGTTTGCCCGGCACATGGGCACCGCGGTGATGCAGGATTTTCTGGTGGGCATGGCCCAGGTGGTGGCGCTGGAAATCAACCTGTTCGACCCGGACTGCATGGTGCTGGGCGGCGGCCTGCTTCAGATGGAAGGCTTCCCCTGCAAGCAGCTGGAAGCGCTGGTGCACCGCTATGCGCGCAAGCCCTACCCCGAGCGGGACCTCCGGCTGCGCTATTCGCGCCCCAACCAGGAAAACGGCCCCGTGGGCGCGGCCATTTATGCCTGCAAACGCATGGCAGACCCGCAATATCTGTAACATGCCCGGGCCGCCCTTCTGCGCGCGGCCCGCGCTTTTGGCGCACACCGCCATGCCCCGCCCAAAACCGGCGCCGGGGCATGGCGGCCGTTTCGCACACTGAAGCATTTCACAGGAGGTTTTTATGAAACTGGCAATTGGAAACGACCATGTGGCCGTGGAGATGAAACGAGAGATCAAGGCCTATCTGGAAGAAAAGGGCATTGAAGTGCTGGACGTTGGCACAAACAGCACCGAGCGCTTCCACTACCCCATCAGCGGCTACCGGGTGGCCAAGCTGGTGGCGGCCGGCGAAGTGGACGGCGGCGTGCTTATTTGCGGCACCGGCGTGGGCATCTCGCTGGCTGCCAACAAGGTGCACGGCATCCGCGCCTGCGTGTGCAGCGAGCCGTACACCGCGCGCTTATCCAAACAGCACAACAATTCCAACATCATCGCCTTCGGCGCGCGCGTCATTGGCATTGAGACAGCCAAAATGATTGTGGACGAATGGCTGGCGGCCACCTACGAGGGCGGGCGCCACCAGACGCGTGTGGACATGATTAGCGAAATTGAACAGACGGGCGCCCTGCGCGCCGCAGAGGAATAAGCTGCACTGCAAAAATGGTGCCCGGCCCCAAAAGGGGCCGGGCACCATTTCTTTGCCTTCGGGGCGCTATGCCTGCGCGCCGCGCCAGGGCAGCGCGGCCAAAAAGGCGCACAGGCGGCGCACATATTCTTTATGCGCCACGGCATAGCTCATGGCGTGGCGCGCGCCCGGCACCAGCCAAAGCTGCTTTGGCGCGGCGCAGGCCTCATACAGCGCGCGGCCCATCCAGGTGGGCACAAAGGCATCCTCTTCGCCGTGGATGAACAGCACCGGCACGCGGATGCGCTGCACGGCGGCCAGGGCATTGGCCTCGCGGTAATCGTAACCCGCCTTGCGGCGGCACACACGGTTGGTAAGCGGCAAAAGCGGCCAGGGCGGCACATGCGCCAGGGTGCGCACCTGATGGCGGAACTCATCCGCGGCGCTGGTGTAGCCGCAGTCTTCCACAATGCCGCGCACACACGCGGGCAGAGCCTGGCTGCCCCCGGCCAGCAGCACGGTGGCCGCCCCCATCGAGATGCCGTACAGCGCCAGCTCGCACCGGGGGATGCGCCGCTGCGCCTCATAGCCCCAGGCAAGGCAGTCCCGCTGGTCGGTGGCGCCAAAGCCCACATATTCGCCCTCGCTTTGGCCGTGGGCGCGGCCGTCCGGCAAAATAAGGTTGTACCCCGCCTCGCGCAGCGCGCGGGCCACGGGCGAAAACTCCCGCCGGCCGGTGGAGGTGTAGCCGTGGATGCACAGCAGCGTGCGCGGCGTGGGCACGGCCGCCGGTATATATTCCGCCACCAGCGAAAGCCCGTCAAAGCTTTGCATGCGCCAGAATTCATGCGGCACGCTGTCCAGATAAGCACGCCCTTCGGCGCGCAAAGCGGCGCGCAGGCGCACGTCCGCCGCGTCCTCCCCGCCGTCCGGGCTTGTCTGTTTGCGCCGGATGGCCTCGTTAAACAGTTTGTTCGCGCCCAGCCAAAGCCCGGCCGCGCAAAGCCCCGCGCCCGCCGCGGCGGACGCGGCCGCCAGTTTCCATGTTTTCATCCATGTCTCTTTTCTGCCGCGCTTATGCCAGCGAGGCTCTGTGATAACTTGTGACGTCTGTGCCCAGCTTTTCATACAACTGCCGCACGGTAAGCTGCTTGTGAAGCAAAAGCTGCAGCTCGGCATCGGTGGCGCCCACCAGCTGCACAAACCGCACCCGGCCGTTCGGCGTGCAAATTTCGCCCAGGCCTGCGTCCGGCACCGTGAAAAAGCCCGTGATGTTCGAGCTTTGCCCGGCGTCAATGCCCTGTGCCTGGCCGGTGTAAATATATTCAAAGGGGCCAAAAACTTCCCCTTTGGTAAAGCTTATCCGTGCCAGCGCCTGCAAAACGCCGCAAAGGCACTTTTGCTCTGCGTCCACATCCGCAAGGCCAGCTTTGCTCAGCTTGCACGTGAACTCCATCCCATAGCCACTAATCTCCGGGGTCTCTTCTTCCTTCTCATACAGTTCAGAAAAGCCATAGGTGACAAAATGCCAATAGCTGCCACCGTCATAAATGCTGATGCCGTCCAGCGGGTCGTTGCCGCCAAAGCGCCATTTCACCAGCGCCGCATAGTGCAGCGGCTGCTTCTGGCCCGGGTAAAGGCGCTCCATCGCCTGTGTAATGGCATCCCACCCTGCGGCGGGCGCCTCTTCCGGCGGCAGTTCCTCCGGCCGGGGCCCGCCTGGCTGCGCTGTTTGCCCCTGCGGCTGTGTGTTTGGCGCCTTCTTGTTTTGGAAAAACCGTTCAAAAAAACGCATGGCTGGCCCCCCTTGCTGCCAAAGGCCCGCGGGCGCGGCAAAATGCACCGCACGCGGCCTGTTTGTGTTATCATACCATACATGCTGCACCCGGGCAAGCAAAAGCCGCCGCACCTTTTGGGTGCGGCGGCTTTGATTGGTTTTGCAGCTGTGCGGAATTGGATGCATTTGGCGCAGCAACGCGCGCCGCCTCGCTTTTCCAAGGCCCGCACACCTGTTTGGATGGATTTTGCGCAAAGCAGGCGCCGCCGCGTATTTTGATACGCCAGGCGCCGATGCACGCAAAAGCCGTCAAATCAGGCCTGGCTGGCGGCCACGGCGCAGGCCACCGTCATGCCCACCATGGGGTTGTTGCCGGCGCCAATCAGGCCCATCATCTCCACGTGCGCAGGCACAGAGGAAGAGCCGGCAAACTGGGCGTCGCCGTGCATGCGGCCCATAGAGTCCGTCAGGCCGTAGGAAGCAGGGCCCGCGGCCACGTTGTCCGGGTGCAGGGTGCGGCCGGTGCCGCCGCCGCTGGCCACAGAGAAGTATTTTTTGCCGTTCTCCATCGCCCACTTTTTATAGGTGCCGGCCACCAGGTGCTGGAAGCGGGTGGGGTTGGTGGAGTTGCCGGTGATAGAGACTTCCACAGCCTCTTTCTTCATGATGGCAACGCCCTCCAGCACGTCGTTGGCGCCATAGCACTTCACGGCGGCGCGCTCGCCGTCCGAGAAGGCCTTTTCGCGCACCACTTTCAGCTCGCCGGTTTTGAAGTCGTAATCTGTCTCTACATAGGTGAAGCCGTTGATGCGGCTGATGATATAGGCAGCGTCCTTGCCAAGGCCGTTCAGAATGACGCGCAGGGGCTTTTTGCGGGCCTTGTTGGCGGTGCGGGCAATGCCAATGGCGCCCTCGGCAGCGGCGAACGATTCGTGGCCTGCCAGGAAGGCAAAGCACTCGGTTTCGTCGCGCAGAAGCATGGCGCCCAAGTTGCCGTGGCCCAGGCCCACCTTGCGCTGCTCGGCCACAGAGCCGGGCACGGTGAAGGCCTCCAGGCCCTCGCCAATGGCGGCGGCGCAATCGGCCGCGCTTTTCAGGCCGCGCTTCACGGCAATGGCGGTGCCCAGGGTGTAGGCCCACACGGCGTTCTCGAAGCAAATGGGCTGCACGCCCTTTACAATGGCTTCCACATCAATGCCCTTCTCCAGCAGCATGGCGCGGCAGGCGTCGAGAGATTCGAGGCCGTTGGCCGCCAGGCACTCATTAATTTTGGGCATGCGGCGTTCTTGACTTTCAAATGTAGCCATGGTTTCGTCCTCCTTTACTCTTCACGCGGGTCGATGTATTTGGGCGCGTCCGCAAAGCGGCCGTAGGTGCCCACATTCTTCTCGTAGGCGGTTTTCGGGTCTACCCCATGGCGGATATCCTCCATCATTTTGCCAAGGCGCACGAACTGATAGCCAATGGCCTCGTTGTTCTCGTCCAGCGCCACTTTGGTGATATAGCCCTCCGTCAGCTCAAGGTAGCGCACGCCCTTGGCCTTTGTGGAGAAAATGGTGCCCGTCATGCTGCGCAGGCCCTTGCCCAAATCTTCCAGCGAGGCGCCCACGGGCAGGCCGTCCTCGGAAAATGCCGTCTGGCTGCGGCCATACACAATCTGCAGGAACAGCTCGCGCATGGCAACGTTGATGGCGTCGCACACCAGGTCTGTATTCAGGGCCTCCAGAATGGTTTTGCCGGGCAGAATTTCGCCCGCCATGGCGGCGGAATGCGTCATGCCGGAACAGCCGATGGTCTCCACCAGGGCCTCCTCAATAATGCCGTTTTTCACGTTCAGCGTCAGCTTGCAGGTGCCCTGCTGCGGCGCGCACCAGCCCACGCCGTGCGTGAGGCCAGAGATATCCTTGATCTCATACGCCTTTACCCAGCGGCCTTCCTCCGGAATGGGTGCCGGGCCGTGGTGCGGGCCTTTCGCGATGGGACACATTTGCTCTACTTCATGTGAATAAGTCATAGCGATGCTCCTTCTCCTTTGCTCCGATGATCTGCGGTGTTTTCTTTGATAGTTTTTTAACAACACAGGCTGTTTTCATTATATCCTTTTCCGGCGCATTTTTCAAGGTGCCGCGCCGTCTTTTTTCGCGCCGGGCACAGGCCTTTTTGCCGCCTGCGGCGCGCGCTGCGGCCTTTTGGGGCAGCGCTTTCAGCAATAGGCATAAAACGATTCCCCCCGTTGCGGCAGATTCGTACAAAACCGAACAAAATTCATCCCAAAAGCGGTTGTATTTTGCGCGCGATACCTGTTATTCTAAAAATATGAATTTACCATATGCCCGCGGCCTGGAATCGTATCAAGGAGGGGAATGTCATGACGATCGGTATGGCTGTGCGCGAGAGGATCCTGCAGTTGTGCCGGGAGCGCGGCATTACTGTGAACAAGCTGGCAGTTCTGAGCGGCGTGACGCAGTCCACACTGAACAACATCGTGGGCGGCCGCAACCACAGCACAACGGTGTCCACCCTTCAAAAGGTGTGCGACGGGCTGAACATTACCATCACCGAATTTTTTGCCAGCGACATTTTTGCCGAGATTGAGCAGGAAATACATTGAGCGCACGGGCCGGGCGCCTTCCTTCGGGAGGGTGCCCGGTTTTTTGCGTTTGCCCGCGCGCCATTTATTCACGCCCCGTTCATTGACAGGCTTTGCCCTTTGGTAGTAGTATAATATGGGTATTTACTGCAGGAGGCCATCAGCTTCCCCGGCGGGCGGCAGGCCGCCTGCCGGTTCAACATACGAGGTGCAAAACATGTCCCTGTTCGAAAAAATGTTCGGAACGTTCTCTTCAAAAGAACTGAAAAAAATAAAGCCTATTGCCAGCAAGGTGCTGGCGCTGGAAGACGAGTTTGCCGCCAAGACAGACAGCGAGCTGCGCGCCATGACGCCCGCTTTGCGCGCGCGGCTGGACGCCGGCGAAAGCCTGGACGACATTTTGCCCGAGGCGTTTGCCACCTGCCGCGAGGCAGCCTGGCGCGTGCTGGGCATGAAGCACTTCCCTGTGCAGGTGGTGGGCGGCATTGTGCTGCACCGCGCGTGCATTGCCGAGATGAAAACCGGCGAGGGCAAAACGCTGGTGGCCACCCTGCCCGTTTACCTGAACGCGCTGACGGGCAAGGGCGTGCATGTGGTGACGGTGAACGATTACCTTGCCAAGCGCGACTCGGAGTGGATGGGCAAGGTATACCGCTTTTTGGGCCTGACGGTAGGGCTGATTGTGCACGGGCTCACCAACGAGGAGCGCCGCGCCGCCTATGCGGCGGACGTCACCTACGGCACAAACAACGAGTTTGGCTTCGATTACCTGCGCGACAACATGGTGACGTATAAAGAGCAGATGGTGCAGCGCGGGCACTATTACGCCATTGTGGACGAGGTGGACTCCATCCTCATCGACGAGGCTCGCACGCCGCTTATCATCTCGGGCGAGGGCGATAAATCTACCGACCTTTACAAAATAGCCGATAACTTTGCGCGCACGCTGAAACCCGTGGTGGTGGCCGAGCTGGACGACAAGGAAGACCACGACGAGCAGGTGGACGGCGACTATGTGGTGGACGAGAAGAAAAAGACGGCCACCCTTACCGCGGCGGGCGTGAAAAAGGCCGAGGCGTATTTTAATGTGGAAAACCTGGCCGACGCCGAAAACATGACGCTGCAGCACCATATCAACCAGGCCATCAAGGCGCGCGGCGTGATGAAGCGCGATGTGGACTATGTGGTGCGCGACGGCGAAGTGATTATTGTGGACGAGTTCACCGGCCGTTTGATGGTGGGCCGCCGCTACAACGAGGGCCTGCACCAGGCCATTGAGGCGAAAGAGGGCGTCACCGTGGCGCGCGAAAGCCGCACGCTGGCCACCATCACCTTCCAGAACTTCTTCCGCATGTACGACAAGCTGGCCGGCATGACGGGCACAGCCCAGACAGAGGCCGCCGAGTTTCAGGAAATTTACGGCCTTGCCGTGGTGGAGGTGCCCACAAACAAGCCCGTGGTGCGCCAGGATATGAACGACGCCGTGTATAAAACCGAGCGCGGCAAGTTCAACGCCGTAATTGACCAGGTGCTGGAATGCCACGAAAAGGGCCAGCCCGTGCTGGTGGGCACCATCTCCATTGAGAAAAGCGAGCTTTTGAGCGGCATGCTGAAAAAGCGCGGCATCAGGCACGAGGTGCTGAACGCAAAGCACCACGAAAAAGAGGCCGAGATTATTGCGCAGGCGGGCAAATTTGGCGCTGTGACCATTGCCACCAACATGGCGGGCCGCGGCACAGACATTATGCTGGGCGGCAATGCCGAGCACATGGCCAAGGCAGATTTGCGCCGCGAGGGCTTTTCGGAAGAGCTGGTGGCCGAAAGCACCGGCCACGCCGACACCGAGGACGAGGACATTCTTGCCGTGCGCAGGCGCTATGCCGAGCTGGAGGCCAAGCACAAAGAGGCCATTCGCGAAGAGGCCGATAAAGTGCGCGCCGCGGGCGGGCTGTTTATTGTGGGCACCGAGCGCCACGAAAGCCGCCGCATTGACAACCAGCTGCGCGGGCGCGCAGGCCGCCAGGGCGACCCCGGCGCCAGCCGCTTCTTCATCAGCCTGGAGGACGACCTGATGCGCCTGTTTGGCGGCGAGCGCGTGCAGACGCTGATGAACACGCTGGGTGTGGAAGAGGACATGCCCATTGAAAACAAAATGATAACCGGCGTAATTGAAAACGCACAGAAAAAGCTGGAGGCGCGCAACTTTGCCATTCGCAAAAGCGTGCTGCAGTTTGACGATGTGATGAACGCCCAGCGCGAAATCATCTATGGCCAGCGCCAGAAAGTGCTGGCGGGCGAGGACGTCTCGGCCAGCGTGCGCGGCATGATGAAGGAATCCATCGAGGCCAACGCCAAGCTGTTCCTTGCGGGCGAGACGCCCGACGACTGGGATTTTGCCGGCCTGCGCCAGCACTACCTGGGCTGGCTGGCAAAGCCGGACGATTTCCAGTATTCGGCCGACGAGCTGAACCGCCTGACGCCCCAGGACGTGACGGACGTGCTGGTGAAGCGCGCCGAGGCCGTGTGTGCCGACAAGGAAAAGCGCTGGGGCTCGCAGCTGATGCGCGAGTTCGAGCGCGTGGTGCTGCTGCGCAATGTGGATATGAAGTGGATGGAGCACATCGACGCCATGGACGAGCTGCGCAAAGGCATTTACCTGCGCAGCTACGGCCAGCGCGACCCGGTGGTGGAATACCGCTTCGAGGGCTTTAACATGTTTGACGAAATGGTGGAATCGATCCGCGAGGACACCACGCGCATGCTGCTGACGATGGAGCTGAAAACCAACGAGCAGCCCAAGCGCGAGCAGGTGGCAAAGCCCACAGGCGAGGCGGGCGCGGGCGACGCGGCCCCCGCCAAAAAGCAGCCCGTGAAAAAGGCGGTGAAGATAGGCCGCAACGACCCCTGCCCCTGCGGCAGCGGCCTGAAGTGGAAAAAGTGCACCTGCGCCCAGTACCACCCGGACCAGGCACCCAAAGCATAACGGAAAGCCCGCCCGTGCGCAAACCGGCGGCCCTTTCCTGCGCGGGGCGCGCCCTTTTCGGGGCGTGCCCCTTTTTCATCCGTTCGCAGCGCAGCGCGGCATGCGGCGCTTTGCCGCGCGGCTTTTTCAGCATTTGAGGGGGAACTATGGAACCGACACAGCAAACCGCACAGTTAAAGCAGAAGATACCGCCCGGCTTTCGCAGGCAGCTGCTGGCCGGGCTGTTCCGCGGGCTTTGGCGCTGGCTGGCGCTGGGCGTGGCGGCCACCGCCATTTCCACCGTCACGGCATACCTTGTGCCGCTTGTCATTACCTTCACGGTGGACAGTGTCATTGGCACAAAGCCCATGGGCCTGCCGGGCTTTTTACAGCCGCTGGCAGACGCCTTTGGCGGGCGCGCGGCCCTTGCGGAACATTTGTGGCTGATGGGCGTTGCCGTGGTGGCCGTAAGCCTTGTAAACGGCGCGTTTTCTTACCTGCGCGGCCACGCCATGGCCTTTTTTGGCGAGGGGTTTTCGTGCCGGCTGCGCAACCGGCTGTTCCGCCACCTGCAGGCCGTGCCCTACGCCTATTACAAAAATGTGCAGACGGGCGATTTGGTGCAGCGCTGCACCAGCGACGTGGAGACGGTGCGCCGCTTTGTGCAGATGCAGCTGGTGCAGGTGGTGCGCACGGTGTGCATGGCCGTGACGGCCTTTGCCATCATGCTGCCCATCAGCGGCAAAATGACGGCGCTTTCCTCGTGCTTCTTCCCTTTGCTTATCGCGGCCAGCTTTGTATATTTCCGCCGCGTGCAGGCCCGGTTTTTAAAGGCAGACCAGGCCGAGGGCGAGCTTTCCACCGTCATACAGGAAAACCTCACCGGCATGCGCGTGGTGCGCGCCTTTGCGGCCGAGCGCACGCAGCTTGGCATCTTCACCCAAAAGAACGAGACGTTCCGGCGCACCATCACCCACCTGAACACGCTGATGGGCATGTTCTGGGGCGCCACCGACACGCTGGGCTATTTGCAAATTGCCCTCAGCCTGTGCTGCGGCGTGTGGTTTGCCGCAAACGGCGAGCTGACGCTTGGGCAGGTGATGCTGTTTTCCACCTACACCTCCATGCTCACCTTCCCCATGCGCCAGCTTGGCCGCGTGCTGGCAGACCTGGGCAAGGCCGACGTGGCCCTGACGCGCCTGGAGGATATTTTGTGCACGCCAGAGGAGGCCGAGCCCGGCAGGGCCCTTGCGCCCGCCATTGACGGCAGCATCGAATTTGACGACGTGTGCTTCGATTACGGCGACGGCGTGCCTGTGCTGCAGCACATCAGCTTTCGGGTGCAGCCCGGGCAGACGGTGGGCATTTTGGGCTCTACCGGCTCGGGCAAAAGCACGCTGGTGCAGCTGATTCAGCGGCTGTACACGGCCACCTCGGGCCATGTGCGCCTTTCGGGCGTGGACGTGAACGACATCGAGCGCCACCACTTGCGGCGCAGCGTGGGCCTTGTGCTGCAAGAGCCGTTTTTATACAGCCGCACCATTGGCGAAAACATTGCCATTGCGCGGCCCGGCGCCGCCATGGACGACATCACCGCCGCCGCGCGCACGGCCAGCGTGCACGATGTGATTGAAAGCTTCGAGCACGGCTATTCCACCGTGGTGGGCGAGCGCGGGGTGACGCTTTCGGGCGGGCAGAAGCAGCGCGTGGCCATTGCGCGCACGCTGCTGCAGGCGGCGCCCATCCTTATTTTTGACGATTCCCTCAGCGCGGTGGACGCCGAGACGGACGCCGCCATCCGCGACGCGCTGTGCGCGCGGGCCGGGGGCACCATGCTGCTGATTAGCCACCGCATTGCCACGGTGCGCCGCGCAGACCTGATTTTGGTGATGGACGGCGGGCGCATTGTGCAGATGGGCACGCACAAGACGCTGTGCCGCGAGGCGGGCATGTACCGCCGCGTGTGCGAATTGCAGGCCGAGCTGGACGAGGCCGTGCCGCAGGAAGGAGGGCGCTGAAGATGGACGCCGTGACAAGGCCGCTGGACCAAAAAGAATATTCCAGCGAAAAAATAGACCTGCGCGTGTGGCGCCGCCTGATTGCCTATGCCATGCGCCGCAAGGGCGACGTGGCGCGCCTTGCGTGCGTGCTGCTGGTGGTGTCGTCCATCGACATCCTCTACCCGCAGCTTACGCGCTATGCCATCAACCATTTTATTGAGGGCAACACCACACAGGGGCTTTGGGCCTTTGCGCTTTTCTATGCCGCCGTCATTGCCGTGCAGGGCTTTGGCGTGTTTTTCTTCGTGCGCGGGGCCGGGCGGCTGGAAATGAACATCTGCTACGACATCCGGCAGGACGCCTTCACCCATTTGCAGGAGCTGAGCTTCAGCTTCTACGACACCACCAGCGTGGGCTGGCTGATGGCCCGCATGGGCTCGGACGTGGCGCGCCTTTCCGACATGATTGCCTGGAGCCTGGTAGATTTGTGCTGGTCCGGCTTTTTTGTGGTGGGCATTGTGGCGGTGCTTTTGTGGATGAACTGGCAGCTGGGCCTGCTGGTGCTGTGCATTACGCCGGTGCTGGCCGTGCTGTGTGTGTTCTTTCAGCGGCGCATTTTGCGCCAGCAGCGCCTGGTGCGCGCGGCCAACAGCCGCATCACATCCGCCTTCAACGAGGGCATTATGGGCGCGGTAACCACCAAGACGCTGGTGCGCGAAGAGGCAAGCTGCGAAGAGTTTTACGCCCTTACGGGCACCATGCGCCGCGCCAGCGTGCGCGCCGCTTTGTGGAGCGCGCTGTTTCTTCCCCTTGTGGTAAGCCTTGGCAGCATCTCTACGGCGCTGGCCCTTGTGCGGGGCGGCAACCTGGTGTTTGCCGCCGTGCTGGATTTTGGCACCCTGGCCGCCTTTCTCAGCTACACCACGCAGCTGTTCGACCCCATTCAGCAGCTTGCCAACATTCTGGCCGAAATGCAGGCCGCGCAGGCCTCGGCCGAGCGCGTGATAGACCTTTTGGACACAAAGCCCGACATTGTGGACACCCCCGAGGTAATCGCCCGCTTTGGCACGGCCTTTGCGCCGCGCAAAGAGAACTGGCCGCCCATTGAGGGCAAAGTGGAGTTCTGCGACGTGGGCTTTCGCTACAAAACGGGCGAGCGCGTGCTGGAACATTTCAACCTCACCGTGCAGCCCGGCCAAACCATTGCCCTGGTGGGCGAGACGGGCGCGGGCAAAAGCACCATTGTAAACCTTGTGTGCCGCTTTTACGAGCCCACCGAGGGCTGCGTGCGCATTGACGGGGCCGATTACCGCACCCGCAGCCAGCATTGGCTGCACTCGGCGCTGGGCTATGTGCTGCAAACGCCGCACCTGTTCAGCGGCACCATTGCCGATAACATCCGCTTTGCGCGGCCCGACGCCCCCATGGAGGACGTGGTGCGCGCGGCCAAACTGTGCGCCGCGCACGATTTTATTGCCGCCCTGCCCCAGGGCTATGACACGCAGGTGGGCGAGGGCGGCGGCCGCCTTTCCACCGGGCAAAAACAGCTGGTGTGCTTTGCACGCGTGCTGGTGGCAGACCCGCGCATCTTTGTGCTGGACGAGGCCACTTCCAGCATTGACACCGAGACGGAACAGCTGATTCAAAACGCCATTCACACCGTGCTGAAAGGCCGCACCAGCTTTGTGGTGGCGCACCGCCTTTCCACTGTGCGCACGGCAGACAAAATTCTGGTGATAGACGCCGGGCGCATTGCCGAGGCAGGCACCCACGACGAGCTGATGGCCCAAAAGGGCCGCTATTACAGCCTTTACACCCACCAGTACCGCAGCGAGGCCCAGCGCGCTTTCCGCGCCTAAACCGGGCCTTGCCGCACGGCAGGCCGCGGCCCGGCCCGCCTCTGTGCTCCCCGCTTCCGGCGTTTGCCGGGGCGGGGAGCTTCTGTTTTTGCCAGTGTTCTTCAACTCTTTTGTGCAATGTTTCAAACGGCACACGTACCTCATCCGTGTATGTAGATGAGTCATTTATGTACTGCGAGTACGCTGTTTCATAGCGCTTGGCGCAAGCCTGTGGCCAAGTTCACGGCAAAGCCCCCTTCGCCCGAACGGCGAAGGGGGCCTTGTTGTATTTCGTTTTTGCCCCGGCAATTGGGGCGTGGCGCCACCGGCAGCCCGCGCGGCGGCCTGCGCCGCAAAGGCGCTTTCGCCCGCGGGCCGGGCGCTAGGGCTTTTTCAGCACAGGCAAGGCCAGCGTCAGCACGCACCAGGCAAGCTGATAGCCCAGCACAGCGCCCAGGCTCAGCGCGCCCAGGCCGGCCGCAAAGGCCAGCACAACGCCCAGAATGGCCGACAGAATGATGGCCGCCGCCTGCACCAGGCGGGCCATGTGCTCGCCCTGGGCCGCGCACAGCGCCGCACGCAGGCCGCCCAGGAACGATGCGCACGAGCCGGAATGGATCAGCACGCCCTCGCTTTCGGGGCGGTAGGCTGTCTCGGTCTCCAGCAGGTCGCACTCTGTCTGCGTCAGCACCTTCACCATGTTGCGGGGCACGCCGTAGGTGGCGGCCACCAGCTCGCTGGTAACGTTGAAATCGCTGGAGCGAATCAGCACACTGGTGCCGCTGCCCGTAAGCTGTTCCAGAATGGAGGCCGCCTTGCGGTTGGGCAGATAGCTTACCAGGAACATGCCGTACAGTTTGCCCGCCACGGCCAGGTAAATGGCCGCGCGTGCGCCGTTTTTGGTATAGCGGTTTTCGTAATCCATGCTGGGCAGCTCAATGTCATGGCGCGCCATCATGGCGCGGTTGCCCAGGATGATGCGGTTATGGTCCACCCAGGCGGTGAAGCCATAGCCCGCCTCCTGCTTCACGCCCTCCACGGGCAAAAGCAGTTTTTTGTCGTTTTGCAAAATGGCCATGAAGATGTCGCGCAGCGTTTCACAGTTCGATTCCAGCACGCTGGCGGCATACAGAATGGCAAGGTCTATGCGCTCTTTTTCAAACGTCTTGATGCCGTGCAGCTGCACGCTGCCCACGGGGAACAGGTCTTCTGCCGAAAGCAGCACCGTGTTCACATACTGCAGGGTGTTCACCGCGCTGGGGCCGGGAATGACGGCCTTGTGCCGCGCCGCATAGCTTTGCATCAGCCGCGCGGGCACCGCATACACCAGCGTGCACGCCAGCGGGGCCGCCAGGCATGCCGCGGCGGCCAGCGCGCCCATGGCGCCAAACACGCCCTGCCCTTTTACGCCCGCCACAATGGCGCACGCCACGGCGCCTGCGGCCATCACCCACGAAAGCTTCTGTGCCATGGCGTCGTTCAGGCGCACAGAAAAGCTTTGGGCCAGAAAATCTTTCACCAGGGCGGTGCGGCGGCTTACCAGCACCACCGGCTCTTCCTCGGCAAGGCCGCTGCACAGCCTGCGCACCATCTGCTCGCGCGGAAGCACAAAGGCCGCCGCCTGCTCGTCGCTGGCGCTAATCAGGTCAAAGTTGAGGCACACCACGTTCATCTGCATCCACTTGCCCACGGCGTTGGCGCACAAAAGCAGCGCGGCCACCGGCGCATACAGCGTGGACGCCGCGGCGTCAAACTGCGCGGGGGCAAACAGCCAGGCCACGTTCTGCGCCAGCGCGGCCAGCACGGCCACCGCGCAGAACGAATCGGTGCTTGGCTCACCCCAAAGGCCCAGCACGCCGGTGATGATGGCAGAAAGGCTGATAAGCGCCGCGGCGGCCAGCAGCACCGCATTCACAAGCAGGAACACAAGCGGGTTTTCCTGCGGGGAAAGCATGGGCGGCACGGCCCCGGTGCGGCCCGCAATGCCAAGGTAGAAAAGCAGCACGGCCGAAAGGCCGCAGGCCACGGCGCGCAGCAGGCGCGTGCGGCGCATGTCGTCCAGGTTTTCCGCCACGGCGGGCGCATCGCTGAGCGAGACATATTCGTCCATCTCTTCGCGCGCCACCGAAACGCTGCGGCGCGGCGGCTGGGCGGCGTGCGGCGCGGGCACCGGCTCGCCCAGGGTGATGTCGATGGGCTGTTTCTGCGGCGCCGCGCCGGTGAGGTCGTCATACTGCACATGAATGTTGCCAAAGGCGCTGCGCACGCCGCCCTTCTTTTCGGGCACGGGCGCGCCAAAATCGAACTGAGCACTCTTTTCCTCCGCCTGCGCGGCGCGGGCCGGGGCGGGCGTTTCCACAGGCTTTTCGCCCGCGGCGGCCGCGGCGCCGGGCGCCTGGGCCTTCTGCTGGTCGATGGCGTCGCGGATGGCGCCAAGGTTGCCAAGCTCTTGCGTGAAGCTTTCGCTGGCCTCCTCGCCCCACAGGGCGGCAAGCTCTGCCGTGTCGGCGGGCTCTTTTTTCCTCAGGCGGGAAAACAGGCCGCCGCCCTTCTTTTTGCGGCGCGCGCGCTGCACGTCCTCGCGGTTGGTGGCCACTGTGGTAGAGAAAAAGGCGCGGAACTGGTCGTCCACCTCGCCAAACAGCGCATT
>UREN01000037.1 GCA_900546885.1 uncultured Oscillospiraceae bacterium | reverse complement strand
CTTTTTCATTTGTTGTTTGTGCACCCAAAGCCGCCTTTACCAGTTGTTCACTGCATGTTCGGCAAAGGCGGGCAGTTCTTCAACCAGCAGTTTTGTGCCGTCCGCCAAAACAGCCGTGCCCTCAAACAGGCCAAACATCTGGTGGCAGCAGTTGTTCACCACCACGGCCCGAATTCTGGTGGTGCGGTCGAAGCTGGGGGTCAGCGTCAAATCCAGCCTGCCCTCGTCATCGTACAAATGCCACGGCTTCATATAAGCGGTGCCCAAATCAAAGTGCACCCGCCCCAGCTTTGTCACTTTTCCGCCGTAGAACAGCATGTTCTCGGTGGCTTTTGAGGTGTCGCCAAAGCCGCAGCCCAAATTGAAGCCGAACAGCTGCCCTGCCACCGGGGCGGTGCCATTGGCCCAGTACCACTCATTGTGATAGGGCCACACACCGCGGCCCCAATCCAGCAGGCCAAATGCATCCTCGCCGAATGTGTATGCCTGCCCTTTGTAGACCGCCCGGCCGCGCGCCGTCATGCAGTTTATTTTCTGGTTATAGTAGAACATGCGGGGCGATTCCCGAAATGGCGTCTGAACGACGGCAGAAAATGGCATGGTGCGTTCCAGCGTGATGTTGGCTTCAAAATCGGGCGCTGAAAAAGAGAGAAAGCGCGTGCTGCCCTCTGTTTTGAAGCGCAGGTGCACACCCTGCTTGTCATAGGCGATGTCGCTGTCGGTTTCTGCACTCTCCGGCAAGTGCAGCCGCCCAAAGGGGAAGGGGATGATTTTGTTGATGTCGGCAATCATCTTTCCGTTTTGAAAATCGAACAGCATGATGCCGGCCTGCCCGGCATAAGAGGCATGGCCGAAGGTGAACTGCAGGCATTTTTCCCGGTCGGACACCTGGTAAAAATCCCATTCTTTTATGCGCAGCGGCGAGGCCTTGATATCGGCCCTGCGGTATACCTGCACAGGCCGGGCGGCCCACCCCGGATGAATGATGCCGCGGCCGTCCAGCACACGGCCGGGCGTTTTGAGCTCCTGCTGATGCACAAAAACGCGCCCCCTTACACACGGATGTGATATTTCCTGCCCTATTTTACCATATCCGCCCGAAAAAAAGGCACCATAAAAGGCGAACGGGCTTTGGGCACCCCGCCCAAAGCGGCCGCCGCCCGCATGCAGTTTTGCTGCGCATACTGCGCCGCCTGGCCCAGTGCAAAAATTCGGGCCCTGCATTTAGCAGGGCCCGAAATTTTTTGAAAGCACCGTTACGCTTTTTTGGCTTCCTTGCCATAGAAAGCGGCCTTGTACAGTTCTTCAATTTCGCTCACCAGCGGGTACACGGGGTTTGCCGTGGTGCACTGGTCTTCAAACGCCTTATAGCTCAGCTCTTCCACCTTGCTCATGAACTCGGCCTCGCTGATTCCGCAGGCAGAGATGGACAGCGGGCGCTCGGTGGCGCGCATCAGGTCCTCAATGGCGCTGATCAGGCTGTCCACAGCCTCCTGCGTGGGCGCCTTTGCGCTGCACAGGCCCACACGGCGGGCAATTTTGGCATAGCGCTCGTCGGCCACATACTCCTTATATTTCGGGAAGGAGGCAAACTTCGTGGGCTTTGTGGCGTTGTATTTAATCACATACGGCAGCAGAATGGCGTTGGCACGGCCGTGCGGGATGTGATATTCGCCGCCCAGTTTGTGCGCCATCGAGTGATTCAGCCCCAGGAAGGCGTTGGTGAAGGCCATGCCGGCAATGCACGAGGCGTTGTGCATCTTTTCGCGGGCAAGGCGGTCGCCGTTGTACGATTTTTCCAGATAGGTGAACACCATCTCAATGGCATGCAGGGCCAGGCCGTCGGTGTAGTCGTTGGCCATGGTGGACACATACGCCTCAATGGCGTGCGTCAGCACGTCCAGGCCCGTGTCGGCCACAATGCTCTTGGGCATGCTCCAGGTGAACTGCGGGTCGATGATGGCAACGTCCGGCGTCAGGCTGTAGTCTGCCAGGGGGTATTTGATGTTGCCGTTTTTCTTATCGGTGATAACAGAGAAGCTCGTCACCTCGCTGCCCGTGCCGGAGGTGGTGGGAATGGCCACCAGCTTTGTTTTCGTGCCCAGCTTCGGGAACTTGAACGCGCGTTTGCGGATATCCAAAAAGCGCTGGCGCAGGCCGTCAAAGCTGGTGTCGGGGTGCTCGTAGAACAGCCACATGCCCTTGGCCGCGTCAATGGCGCTGCCGCCGCCAATGGCAATAATCACGTCCGGCTGGAAGGCGCGCATGGCCTCCACGCCGCGCATGATGCACTCCACACTGGGGTCGCTTTCCACATCGGAATAAATTTCCGCATGGCAGTACTGCTCGCGTTTGCGCAGATAGTACAGCACCTTGTCCACATTGCCCAGCTTTACCATCACGGGGTCTGTGACGATAAATGCGCGGGAGATGTCTTCCATCTTCTCCAGATACTGGATGGAATCTTCCTCAAAATAAATCTTGGGCGGCACTTTGAACCACTGCATATTGACTCTCCGTTTCGCGATGCGCTTTTTGTTGATGAGGTTGACGGTGGTGACGTTCTGGCTCACCGAGTTCTTGCCGTAAGAGCCGCAGCCCAGCGTGAGGGACGGAGTGTTGGTGTTGTAAATATCGCCGATGGCGCCCTGAGAGGACGGGCTGTTGACGATGATGCGGCCCACGCGCATGGCAATGCCGTATTCGTCCGCAATTTTCATATCGCCCGTATGGATGACGGCCGAGTGGCCCAGGCCGCCCAGTTCCAGCATCTTATTGGCATAGTCAAAGCCCTGCTGCGTGTTTTTCACTTTGAAATAGGCCAGCACGGGGCTGAGCTTTTCTTTGGCCAGGGGGTGGTTGTTATCCGGCTTATCCAGCGGCGCAATCAGAATCTTCGTCTTGGCGGGCACCTTCAGCCCGGCCTGCTCGGCAATCCAGTTTGCGCTTTTGCCCACCAGCGGTGCATACACGCCCTTGTTCGGGTCCGGGAACATATATTTCGCAAGCTGCTCGGTCTCTTCCTTGTTGAGGAAGTAGCAGTTGTTGGCCTTCATATAGTCCTCGAAATCTTTTGCGATGGCTTCGTCCACAATCACGGCCTGCTCCGACGCACAAATCATGCCGTTGTCGAATGTTTTCGACATCATCAGGTCTGTGCAGGCGCGGTGCAAATCGGCCGTTTTCTCAATATAGCAGGGCACGTTGCCCGGGCCTACGCCCAGCGCGGGCTTGCCGCAGGAATAAGCCGCCTGCACCATGCCCGGGCCGCCCGTGGCCAAAATGGTGGCCACGCCCGGGTGGTTCATCAGGGCGCCGGTGGCCTCAATGGAGGGCTTGTCAATCCACTGGATGCAGTTTTTTGGCGCGCCGGCCTTTACAGCCGCCTCGTATACAATGCGGGCCGCCTCGGCAGAGCATTTCTGCGCAGAGGGGTGGAAGCCGAAAATGATGGGGTTGCGCGTTTTCATCGCAATCAGGCATTTGAACAGCGTGGTGGAGGTGGGGTTCGTGGTGGGCGTCACGCCGCAAATTACACCCACGGGCTCTGCAACTTCCACATAGCCTTCCATCTCATTTTCGTCCAGAATGCCCACGGTTTTTTCGTTCTTGATGTCGTGCCAGATATATTCCGTGGCAAACATATTCTTGATTACTTTGTCTTCATATACGCCGCGGCCCGTTTCCTCCACGGCCATGCGCGCCAGTTCCTGGTGCTTATCCAGGCCCGCCAGGGCCATTTCATGCACAATATGGTCCACCTGCTCCTGGTCCAGCTTCAAAAACTCCTGCAGGGCCACCTGCGCCTTTTCCACCAGCGCATCAATCATGGTGTCCACTTCCGATTTCACCGTGGTGACGGGCGCTGCTTTCTTTTCTGCCATAGCGTCTTCCTCCAAAATCAAATATTGTAATTGACGTCTTGCATGTTCCATGTCACTTTGCGAATCTTCGCTGATTCTATTGTACCGTATTGTGAAAAATCTATCAATAAGCCGTTCTGCTGAATATTTTTCGATTCCTTGCATGGTTTTTGTCAAATTGACAAAATTTTAACAAACATATTCTCTTGCACAGTTCGCAGCGCCTTCCCACCCTTTGTGCACCGCCTGCCGCGCAAAGGCCCGGCAACACGGCGCGCCAGGCAAACGGAAAAGCCGAAATTTGCGCGCGCCCTTTTCCGCGGCGTGCAAAGCGTGTATAATAAAGCCGAACCGGGGCGGGCCGCCGCGGCACGCCGCACATGCCCCTGCGCCCGGCGAACGGAAGAGAAGGGAGCTTTCTCACACTATGGAATGGACAGATATCAAAACGGTTGTGCCTGCGCGCTATGCCGACACGGCCGAAGCCATCGCCACCGGCATTTCCGGCGGCGGCATTTATATTGAAGATTACCGCGACCTGGAAGAGCAGGTGCAGGCCATTGCGCATGTAGACCTGATTGAGCAATCGCTTCGCGATAAGCCGCGCGACGAGGTGACGGTGCATCTTTACATTGCGCCGGACGAAAACTTTGCCGAAATTGCCGAATTGATGCAGGACAGGCTGACACGCGCCGAGGTGCCCTATACGCTGAGCTGCGAGGGCGTGAAGCAGGAGGACTGGGAAAACGGCTGGAAGCAATATTACCACGCCATGGAGATTGGCCGCCGCCTTGCCATTGTGCCAAGCTGGGAAACCTGCACAACATCCCGCGCCGTCATCACGCTGGACCCCGGCATGGCGTTTGGCACCGGCACCCATGAGACAACCGCCCTGTGCCTGGAGACGCTGGACGAACATGTGCGCGGCGGTGAGCGCGTGCTGGACATCGGCACCGGCAGCGGCATTCTTGCCATTGCAGCGCTGAAACTGGGCGCGGCCGGGGCCGAAGGCGTGGACATTGACCCCATGTGCGTGCGCACCGCGGGCGAAAACGCCCAGCGCAACGGCGTGCAACAGAATTTCAAGGTGCTGGTGGGCGATTTGTCCAACCAGGCCAGCGGCCAGTACGACATCATCTGTGCCAACATCGTGGCCAACGCCATCAAGGCGCTGGTGCCCGGTGTGCCCGCCCTTTTGAAGCCGGATGGCATCTTCATGGCCAGCGGCATCATCGACACCCGCAAAGACGAAGTGGTGGAGGCCGTGCAGGCGGCCGGGCTGGCCGTGCAGCAAATCAAAGAAAAAAACGGCTGGGTGTGCCTTGTGTGCACCCATCACGCCGCCTGAAGCGGGCGGCAGAAAAGGAGGGCGCTGCATGCCGCACCGGTATTTTTCCACAGAGATCACGCAGGGCAGGGCATGGCTGAGCGAGGCGGATTCCCGCCATTTGTGCGTGGTGATGCGCGCGCAGGCAGGGCAGGCCGTTACGGTGTGCGATGGCCGCGGCACCGATTATGCCTGCCGCCTTGCCGCAGTTTCCCCCACGCGCGCCGGGCTGGATATCCTTTCCAGCGAAGCATGTGTATCAGAGCCTTCGGTGCGTGTCATCCTATATGTGGGTTATCCCAAGCAGGATAAGCTGGAACACATCATTCAAAAGGCCACCGAGCTGGGCGCTGCGCGCATTGTGCCGTTTTTCAGCCGCTTTTGCGTGGCCGCACCAAAAAATGAAGAAAAAAAGCACGCGCGGTATGCCCGCATTGCCTTCGAGGCCGCCAAGCAGGCCGGGCGGGGCGTGATTCCGGAAGTGGGGCTGCCCCTCACATATCAGCAGATGCTGGCCGAGGCCGCAGCGGCAGATACCGCTTTGTTCTGTTACGAAAAAGGCGGCGCGCCCTTACATAGCCGGTTGGCTGGTGGAAACACCATTGCCATCGTCACCGGCAGCGAGGGCGGCTTTTCCCCCGAGGAGGCACAGGCCGCCGTGGCCGCCGGCCTTGTGCCGGTGGGCCTTGGGCCGCGCATTCTTCGCTGTGAGACGGCGCCCCTTGCTGCACTGGCTGTCACAATGGCACTGACCGGCAATTTACAATAGCCCCGCGGCTGCTTTTTGCCCCGCCGGGGCGAAAAGGAGTTTGTATGTTGCTGAAAAAAACAGTGTCCCTTGTAAGCTGCCTGGCGCTTGCCGCGGCCCTTCTTGCGGGCTGCAGCTCTAGCAGCTCGTCTTCAAAGCACTCTTCCTCGTCCGGCACGCAAAGCGGTTCTTCCAGCATGTCCGGCAGCTCTTCTTCCGGCAGTATCGAAAGCGGTATGTCAAAGGTGGAAAGCGGCGTTTCCAGCGCCATCAGCAAAGGCAAAGAAACGCTGGAAGGTTCTTCCTCTATGGCCGGTTCATCCAGTGCCGCGGCAACAGCCGCGGCCGCGGACGAATGGGCCACGCGCTTGGTGAATGCGGCAAACCCTCTGCCGGAAGATTTCTCTGTGAAAACCGTGAATATTGAAGGGTATGAAAACCGCCCGTTCGATGCGCGCGCTGCCACCGCACTGGAAGAGATGCTGGCAGACGCCGAAGCAGCCGGAAACAAGCTATACTTAGTGTCCGGCTATCGCAGCGTGGCCCGCCAGAAGGCGCTGTTCGAGCGCAAAGTGGCCTCGTTTGTGGAAGAGGGCCTGCCCCGCGAACAGGCCGAGAAGAATGCCGCCCAATGGGTGGCGCGCCCGGGCACCAGTGAACACAACCTGGGCCTTGCGGCCGATATTGTCAGTGCAGACTGGTACTCAAATCATTCCGACCTGACGGCAGATTTCGAACAAACGCCGCAGTTTGCCTGGCTGAAAGCGCATTGCGCCGAATACGGGTTCATTCTGCGCTACCCGCAGGGCAAAGAATCGATCACCGGTGTGACGTATGAACCCTGGCATTATCGTTATGTAGGCAGAGAGGCTGCGCAAATTATGATGCAGCGCGGCATTACACTGGAAGAATATAAGGAATTGTAAATGAAACAATGGTGGAAAAAGCACGCCGGAAAACTGGCCGGCGTGCTGGTGCTTCTCATTCTGGCCGGGTTCGGCCTTACTTACTGGCGTGAGATATGGGCTGTGCTCACCCAGCCGCAGGCCCGTGACGCTTTCATTGAATTTGTGCGCGGCAAGGGTGTGCTGGGTGTATTCATCTTTCTGGGCATCCAGCTTCTTCAGGTGGTGGTGGCTTTCCTGCCCGGTGAAGCGGTTGAATTCGCTGCGGGCCTTCTTTACGGCACCTGGGCCGGGCTGTTGCTGTGCCTTTTGGGCATTCTGCTGGCAAGCTGCACCGTATATGCTTTCGTGCGCCTGTTCGGCGCCAAACGCATTGACGAAAAGGCTTTCACCAAATACCGTTTTCTTCGGGATGAAGCGCACATCCGCTTTTCGGTGTTCCTGGTGTTTTTCATTCCGGGCACGCCGAAAGACCTTCTCACTTATCTGGGGCCTTTCCTTCCCATTCCGGCCTGGCAATTTCTCATCATCTCTACGCTGGCCCGCATTCCGTCGGTGCTCACCAGTACCTTTGCCGCAAGCCAGCTGGCCGAGGGCTCGTGGCAGGTGTCGGTTGCCGTGTTTGCCGTCACAGGGCTTGTGGCCCTTTTGTGCCTGGCGTCTGAAGAACACATCCTCACCTGGTTCAGGCGGCGGCACGCAGAAAAATAATGGAAAATTATCTTGCAATATGCTATACTGATGCCGGAATTCTTTCATCAATAAAGGAGGAGCTTTATGGCACCTTACCGTATTTTGACCGATTCCACCACAGATCTTTCCCCTGCGCTGGTGGAAAAAATGAACGTCACCGTAATGCCTCTGACGTTTACAATGGACGGAAAAACTTATCGCAATACACCGGACGAGACCGATATGTCCTCAAAAGTGTTTTACGATAAAGTTCGTGCCGGCAGCATGCCCACCACCAGCCAGCTTAATCCCATGGATTTTAAAGAGGCCGTGGGGCCCATTCTGGCAGGCGGCGAGGACGTGCTGTATCTGGCGTTTTCTTCCGGCCTTTCGGGCACGTTCAACAACGCCCGCATTGCCTTTGCCGAGCTGGCCGAGGAATACCCGCAGCGCAAGGCGCTGTGCGTAGACACGCTGGGCGCCTCGATGGGCGAGGGCCTGCTTGTCTACCTGGCCTGCCAGGAGCGCGACAAGGGCAAAAGCATTGAAGAAGTGGCGCAGTGGGTGGAGGAAAACCGCCTGCATCTGGCACACTGGTTCACCGTGGATGATTTGAACCATTTAAAGCGCGGCGGGCGCGTGTCCGGCGCGGCGGCGTTTTTCGGCACCATGCTTTCCATCAAGCCCGTGCTGCATGTGGACGATGAAGGCCATCTTATCCCCATGGAAAAAGTGCGCGGCCGCCGCCAAAGCCTGGACGCTTTGGTGGAACATATGGCGAAGACGGGCATCGACAATGCTCACCAAACCATCTTCATCAGCCATGGCGACTGCAAGGACGATGTGGAATATGTGGCACAGCAGATTCGCCAGCGCTTCGGCACAGCAGATATTTATACAAACCCCATTGGGCCGGTGATTGGCGCGCATTCCGGCCCCGGCACGGTGGCGCTGTTCTTCCTGGCAGAAAGCCGCAACTAAAAACAAATCGCCCGCCACACGCGGGCGGAGGTATAAAAAGGCTTCTGCAGCTGTGCTGCAGAAGCCTTTTTGCAATGCGCAAAACAACACGCATCTCTTCTTTGCAAATTCTCGGCAAACTCACGGCCAGTTCGTTGCCAACTTATTGCAGGCTCATTCCCATCAGGTATTCTTTGGCTGGCAGAATATCGCCCGCAGCCATGGAAAAACAGCGCACGCCAAGGCGGGCATAGCTTTCCACCATGCTGGGCTGTGCCGCATTGTCGCAGCACAGCACCATTGGAATATTGGCTTTTTTGGCTGCCTCCAGCACCATGCCCACCAGCTGCTGCACCGCCTGGGACGTGACAGAAAAATACGGCTGCACATCTGCCTGTGTTCTGTCTGCCGCATGTGTATACTGGGCCAGGTTTGCAAGGTCTACACAGAAAAACGCCGCTTTCTGCGCCAGCTCACGTGCGCACAGCGCTGCGGCCGGTGTTTCCACCACCACGCCCACCGGCACATTTTCATTGAACATCCGCTTTGCCTCGCGCAGGCTGCGCTTTGTCTCGTGCATGATATCCAGCGCGCGCTCCATCTCTTCGCGCGAGGATACCATGGGCAGCGCCACGCGCAGGCTGCCCGCCACACCTGCACGAAGCAGCGCTGCAAACTGGCTGCGCAGCAACTGGGGATGCGCCAGGCTGTAACGCACGCCGCGCAGCCCAAGGGCGGGGTTCTTTTCCGGCGGCGCCTCAAAGCCGGGCGGCTGTTTATCTGTGCTGAAATCGTAGGTAGCGATGGTGACCGGCTTGCCCTTTGCATTTACAAGGCACTGGGAATAAAAGCGCACCTGTGCGTCCTCGCCAGCCTCGCTTTGGGCCAAAAGCTGATATTCGCTTTGCAGAAGCCCAATGCCCTCTGCGCCCTCTTCCATGGCCTGCGCCACACCGCTTTGCGTGGCGCAGCTGGCCATTAATGTGATGCGCGTGCCATCGCGCGTGACACATATGGCCTCGCGCAGTTTTTCCTTGGTAAGGCTGCGGCGCCGCGAAAGGCGGATGCTGTGGGAAAAGCGCGCCTTTGTGCCCTCGTCCGGGTCCAGGTATGCTTCGCCGCCGTTTCCGTCCAGCGCGGCCAGGCGGCCGTCGCATGCCTCCAAAAAGTCTTCGCCCGCCATCACTACAGCGGGGATGCCCATGGTGCGGGCAAGCTGGGCCGCATGGGCGTTCACCGAGCCCTGGGCCGTGATAAACCCCAAAATCAGGCTGCGGTCCAGCAAAAAAATATCGGTGGGGTATATTTCGTGTGCGGCAATGATGGCCGGGCCCGAAAGCTGCAAAATCTGCCTTGGGCTGTCGTCCAGCGCCTCCACCACGCGGTAACAGGCGTCCAGCACATCGCAGGCGCGCTCTCGCATATAATCGTTGTCCAGCGCGCGGATGCGTCCCGCAAAGATGCCGGCCGCGCGCTCTACCGCTGCGGCCGCCCCGGCACCCGCTTTGATATACCGCTCTATCTCTTCGCGCAGGCCCTCATCATCCAGCATCATGCGCTGGGCGCCCAAAATGTCCTTTTGCGTGCTGTCTGCCTTTTTTTCCATTTCCTCCAGCTGGGCACGCGCAATCTCGGCGGCCGCACAGAAGCTCTCAAATTCCTGTGCGGGGCTCATCACCACCCGCCCAAGGCCTGTCTGGATATGGCGCAGCCGGCGCACCGTGCCCACCGCAAGGCCGGCAGAGGCTGCAATTCCTCTTACAAGTTCCATCCCCCAGGCCCCCTTTTCCGCTGTGTGATGTATATGCCCGCGCCTTGTAAAGATATGCCCGCGCCGCACTTTCGCGCTTTAGCACAGGCGCCCTCTTGAAAATTATTATAGCACATCTTTTTCTGTGCGGAACCCCTTTCTGCACAGGCTCATGCTGCCCACACCGATTTTTCGCGCCAAATGCCAGCCTCACAGCTTTTTTCGTTGACGCTGGCCCTTCTTTTTGCTATAATAAATGGGCACCGCGTACAGCGGCGCTTTCTATGCAGCGGTATCGAAGCGGTCATAACGGGGCTGACTCGAAATCAGTTTGTGGGAAACCACACGAGGGTTCGAATCCCTCCCGCTGCGCCAGAAAAGAAACCTGTTTTTGATTTAGGTCAAAAGCGGGTTTCTTGTTATTTCGGGGGTATTATTTTTAATAAAGAGTAAAATTGGAGGAGTATAACCGGTTCCGTTGTCCTTCCACAAGTTTATAATCCACATATCTTTGACTTCTCCATAATCTCTTAGAAGCTAATCTTTGCAGCGGCCTTATGAGTATTGAGGAAAATATACGACATTTAAAGGCACCAAAAAGCAAGAGGGAATTTTCTCTCAATAGCCGTAAGAATACTCGCGATATGCTACAAAAAGAAAAGGAGAGTTATAAAAGCAGGCTATTAACTCTACGCAGATTAACCCAAACTCTTCGGTCAAATCTTTTTACAACAACAGATGCGGAAGATATTCTGACGTTTCAGCCATAACCACATCCGTCGGTACCCGCAGGTGCGGTAACTGCATTCCCGCTGCTGTGCGATAAGTTCCGCAAGAGCGGCGGCCCTTTCCGGCTTGCTCAAGCGATGGACAAAGGCGTAGCAACCGCTTCCGGATACTTCAAAAACACACATGACGGACACCGGATATTCTCTGCTGTGGCGATGTATGATGCGGTATTTTATTCTCGGTTTCACCTTCTTCCTGTGAATTGCAGAAAATCCCGCAGCAGGTTATCCTCCAAGCGAAGCCGTTGGATTTCATAGGCCTGTTCAGCCACAATGGCTCTTGGCGCAGCATCTTTTCTCAGCCGTCCCTTGGGCCGTGGCAGGCTTCCGGCTTCCAGCTTGTGTTCTTTTCTCCATTCACGCTCAAGCAGCCTTTTTACCACTTGCTTGTCCCGAAAGCTATCGTATTCTGCAGCTTCCCGCTGACTTTTTCCCTCTGCCAGCATGAGCTTGATCTCAGGCAGCAGTGCTTGAACATGCGCATAATTTCGTTTCTCCATGAAAATGCCCCCTGATGTAGTCTGTTTTCCTGCATCAGGGGGGCATTTTGTCACTGTCTGTTTTTGCTGGTTCGGTTCAGCCCAATGGGCGGCCCCGGCCTTATATTATTTTTTGTGCAGAGCTTAGAATTCCAGTTCCATCAGGCGGGCGGTGGCCAGAAGGTAAATCTTCAGGCACTTCATCAGATGCTCAATGGGCACGCCCTCGTTGGCGCTGTGCATGGCGCCGCAGCAGGCGGGCCAGGTTTCCTCCGGCTCTTCAATGCCAAAGCTCACGGCGTTGGGGAAATGGCGCGCATAGGTGCCGCCGCCCATGGTGAAGGGCTTTTTATCCTGGCCGGTCACCTCGTTGTAAGTGTCCACCAGCGCGCGGATGGCCGGGCTGCTGGGTTCGATATAGAACGGCTTCATGGGCTTCATGGGCTTGAAGCTGCCGCCGTACTGGGCGGCGAAAGCGCTGATTTTGGCGAACATCTCTTCGTCGGTGATGCTGGTGGGGTAACGGATGTCGATGTTCTGCACAAGGCAGCCTTCCTTCAGGGCAATGGTGCCGCCGATGCACGTCAGCGGGCCGAACACATCGTCACAGCTGGCAACGCCAATGCTGGAACCGTCCGTGGTGGAAAGCAAAGTGTGCAGCATTTCCAGCGCGCGGTTTTCGCTTTCGCTGCACAGCCGGTTCTGCAGCAGATACTCCACCACCAGGGCAATGGCGTTTACGGTGCCCTGCGGCATCGAGGCGTGCCCGCCGATGCCGTGCCCGGTGATGCGCACAAGGCCGTTGCCCGCGGGCTCTACCGTCACGCGCTCTGTGCTGGAAAGCACGGAAATGTCCGCTTTCACCAGTGCGCTGGCTTTATCGGGCACTACGTTTCCGGCCACGCCGCCCTCAAATTCCATCAAATTGCCTGAAACGGGCGCCGAGATGACGTCGCCGCCATAGCCGCCCTTTTCCCCGTACCCCACGGGGAACTCACCGTCCGGCGTAAACAGGAACGCGGGCGCGTCGTGGTGCTCTAAATACCACTCTACGTCCTCCATGCCGGTCTCTTCATCCGTGCCGAACAGCAGGCGCAGGGTGTAGGGAAGCTGCTCGCCGCGCTCTTTGAAAAATTTGGCAATATAAAGCGTCAGCACGGCGGGGCCTTTATCATCCAGCGTGCCGCGCCCGATGACACAGCCGTCCTTGACAATCATTTCAAAGGGGTCGGAAGTCCATCCGTTGCCCGCGGGCACCACATCCAGATGGGTGATGGTGGCAATTTGCTTTTTGCTTTTGCCGGGCAGGTCGGCCCAGCCGATGTTGCCCGCGCAGTTTTCCGTCTCAAGGCCCATGCGGCGGGCAATGGCCAGCGCTTTTTCCAGCGCGGCGTTCACGTCTGTGCCGTAGGGGGCGCCGGGCGCGGCCTCGCCGCGCACACTGGGCTGGCCAATCAGCGTTTTCAGGTCTGCCAGCATGGCCTCTTTATTTTCAGAAAGAAAGTTGTCAATGCTCTGCATCAGTTCTTGTTCGTTTATCACGTCATCAGCTCCTTGCATTTTGCATTTTGCATTTGATTATAGTATAGTGGGGAAGAGAAAAAAGCGCAAGGGGAAGGAGGCGCTGCCTTGAAGAAGAACATGGTGTTCGTGCTGGGGGTGCTGGCTGTGGCAGCCGCGCTGTTTTTTTGGGCGCGCCCCGGCGGCGCGGGCGGCGCTGCGCGTGTGGATATTGCCGGGGGCGGCACCGTGCGCCTGGCCCTTTCGCAGGATGGGACCTACCCCATAGAGGGCGCAGCCCTGCCTGTGACGCTGGAAGTGAAGGACGGCGCGGTGCGCTTTGTGAACAGCGTCTGCCCGGACCATATCTGCGAGAACACCGGCTGGCTTCGCCTGGAGGGCGAAGCTGCCGTGTGCGCGCCCGCGGGGGTTTCCGTCACGGTGGAACAGGCCGGCTGACGGCCGAAGCGGAAAGAAAAAGGCGCCCTGCACAATAAGGCGGTGAAATAAGAAGCTTTTTGTGGGGGAAGCGTACAGCCGCCCCCGGTTTGCTTTCTTACGTCAACGCGCCGAATGGCAGGGTGCCTTTTGTGTTACCGGTGTAAACTCAGAACACATCGTCCTCGTCGTCGGAATAAATCTCAATATAATCGTTCGCCTTGGCCCTGTCAAAATAAGCCAGCGCGGCCAGCGCTGCGGCAATGGCGCCCACCCAGGCAAGCAGCTTCAACAGAAATTTCAACATGGTACAACAGCCTCCCAAACCTTGTTTTTAACTTTGCGCACCGCGGCACATGCGCGGAAACCCGCAGTGAGGTATTTACTCTGTTTTATCAATAAGGGACAATCACAAACGGCTCAAAACCCGGCTGCCAGCCGCCGGGCCCGCCGGGGCAGGGAAACGCTGCGCCAAACCCCGGCGCGGCAGTGTCATATAAAAACACGTTTCCCGGCCAGAAGCCCCCCGCCTGCGGCACACAGCCAAAGGCGCTGCGCAGCACGTCTGCGGGCACCGTGCCCTCGGCGCACCAATAGGGGCCCTGTTCATCTTCGCCTGCGCTGCGCCTGGCCGCCGGCGCCGAAAACGCCCGCACCGCGGCATAGCCGCCGCCGGGCTGTGCCCGGCACAGGGCAAGCGTGTCAGAGCCCGGCGCTTTGCCAAACGAGGCAAACAAAAATTCACCCTCGCTTTCCGCCGGGCACAGCGCAAACCCAATGCGCTCTGTAGGCGGCGGGGCCCCGTCAAACACCAGAAGGTTATAGCACAGCGCCCCTTTATAGATGTAGCAGCGCAGATACGCATACACGTCCCCGCGCGCGGGCGCATCATAATAGTGCGTCAGCTTCAGCGCGGGCAGTGTTTCTGCCGGCAGGGACACGGCAGAATCCGTCACCAGAAAGGGCATGCGGCGGCCTCCAGAAGGCGCACGGCCCGGCACACCGGCCATGCGAAAATTTATACATACAGTATAGCATACCCTGCCGGGAAAGTGCAAGGCGCCTGCGGCACCGGCACAGATGAAATTTTGTGCGCTATGCATCCCGCATAAAAGTAAAAAAGAAACAGGCAAAAACCATGGCAAAAATGATAAAAAATTGACGAAGTGGGGTGAAAATGTAAACGTTTCCCATTCTTTGCTTGGCAAAGCCGGTTTTTCTGGAAAAAAGCGCAGTAAAATCGAATATTCATCCATTGTAACGATTGACGCACCGGGAAACAGGGTGCTAAAATGAATCCATGCGATTTGAATGCTCTGGGGCGGGCATGCCCGCCGGAGGAAGAGAAGGCAGGGGGTCTGAAGATGAGTTGGAGCCTTGCGCGAAGCGCAAAGGGCGCGGCAGTGCCGCACAGAAAAAACACGGCCGGAAGCGCCACGCAGGTGATGCCGCTTCCGGCAAAAATTGTGCTGCCTATGAGCCAGCACATTGGCGCGCCATGTGAGGTTGCCGTGAAAAAGGGCGACACCGTGAAAGTGGGCACTGTGGTGGGCCGCGCCAAGGGTTTTGTGGGCGCGGATATCCATTCCGGCGTCTCTGGCACGGTGAGCGATGTAACCGTGCTGAAAATGCCAAACGGCGCCGATGTGCCCGCCGTGGTGATTGTGCCGGACGGCGCGCAGACACCGGATGAACACTGTGTGCCGCCGCAGGTGACGGATGCGCAAAGCCTTGTGGCAGCGGCCCGCGCGGCGGGCCTTGTGGGCCTTGGGGGCGCGGGCTTTCCCACGGCGGTAAAATTGACGGTGAAGCCCGAGGCGCCCATTGACACGCTGGTGATTAACGGGGCGGAATGTGAGCCCTACCTCACGGCGGACAACCGTGAATTTTTGGAATGCTCCGACACAGTGCTGGCGGGCATTGCGGCGGTGAAACAGCACCTTGGCATTGGGCGCGTCATCATTGCCATCGAGCGCAACAAGCCCGAGGCAATTGATTTGATGTTCAGCCTGGTGCAGAACGATGCCGATTATACGGTGCAGCCGCTGCCCTCACGCTACCCGCAGGGGGCGGAAAAGGTGCTGATTGAGCGCACCACCGGGCGCGAGGTGCCGCGCGGCGGCCTGCCTGCAGACGTGGGCGTGCTGGTGATGAACGTCACCACCGTGTCTGCGCTGGGCAAGTTTCTGGCCACCGGCATGCCGCTAACCACAAAGCGCCTTACGGTGGACGGCCCCGGCGTGAAAGAGCCGAAAAACGTGGAGGCCATTATTGGCACGCCCATTCGGGACGTGCTGGATTTCTGCGGCGGCATGGAAGAGGGCGCGGCCAAGGTGCTGATGGGCGGCCCCATGATGGGTACCGCGCTTTGCAGTGTGGATTTTCCGGTGCTGAAACAGAACAACGGCATTCTGGTGTTTTTGGAAAAGCAGGCAAAGCTGGCCGCCCCGCAGCCGTGCGTGCGCTGCGGGCGCTGCATCGAGGCGTGCCCGCTTGGCCTTTCGCCGGTGGAAATTGCCGGCGCTTATACGCAGGGCGATGCGGCCCGGCTGGATAAGCTGATGGTGGATTTGTGCATGGGCTGCGGCTGCTGCACATTCGTATGCCCGGCAAAGCGCCCTGTGGCGCAGACCATGAGCCTTGCAAAGGCCATGCAGAGAAAGGCAGGCAAATGAGATGGAACGGGAAAAGTTCTTTGTGTCAGCCTCCCCACATATTCATGAGGGGACTTCCACACAGGGGCTGATGATCCATGTGCTCATCGCGCTCATGCCCGTGGTGCTGGCCTCTGGCATGATTTTCGGCGCGCGCGCATGGCTGGTGGTGGCGGTGTGTGCCGTCAGCTGTGTGGCGTTCGAGGCGCTGTATTGCTGGCTGGCAAAGCGCCCGGAGGCGGTGAAAGACTGCTCGGCCCTTGTAACTGGCGTGATATTGGCCTGCAACCTGCCCGCGAACATTCCGCTGTGGACGGCCGTGGTGGGCAGCTTTGCGGCCATTGTGGTGGCAAAGCAGCTGTTTGGCGGCCTTGGCACCAATTTTGCAAACCCGGCGCTGGTGGGGCGCCTTGCGCTGTTTATTGGGTTTGCCTCTTACATGACCAATTATGCCTACCCGGTGAACGGCGGCATCGACCTGGTGGCCAGCGCCACCACCGATGCCGTGGCTTCGGCCACGCCGCTGGCTGCGGCCGAAATTCCGGCAGGCAGCATGTTTGCCCTGTTTTTGGGCCAGCACGGCGGCATGCTGGGTGAAACGTGCTCGCTTGCCCTTTTGCTGGGCGGCATCTACCTTATTCTCACCGGCACCATCAGCGCAATCATTCCGGTAAGTTACCTTGGCACGGTGGCGGTGCTCAGCGCTGTCACGGGGCATGATGTGCTGGTGCAGCTGCTTTCCGGCGGCCTGATGCTGGGCGCGTTCTTCATGGCCACCGATTATGTCACCAGCCCCTTTACCCGGCTGGGCAAACTGGTGTTCGGCATAGGGCTTGGCTGCATCACCTGCCTGATACGTTTTTGCAGCAACATGACAGAGGGCGTCAGCTTTGCGCTGCTGCTGATGAACCTGCTGGTGCCCTATATCAACGAGCTTACACGGCAAAGGCCGCTGGGGGGAGGGAAGCGCAAATGAAGGAGACATTAAAACCCATCTTTGTGCTTACCGGCATCTGCCTGATTGTGGCGGTGCTGCTGGCTGCCACAAATGGCATTACGGCGCCGATTATTGCCGCAAATGCCGAAGCAACGGCCCAGCAGACGCGGCTGGAGCTGCTGCCCGAAGCGGACAATTTTGAAGTTGTGCCGGTGGAGGCAGAAGGCGTGACCGAGGCGGCGCGCGCCGAAAACGGCGCGGGATGGGTGATTACCGCGCAGGCGCAGGGTTATGGCGGCATGGTGCCGGTGATGGTGGCTTTCGGCGAGGACGGCACCATCCGCGCCGTGCAGTTCCTGGCAAACGACGAGACCCCCGGCCTTGGCCAGAAGGTGCGAAATGAAGATTTCAGCTCGCAATTTGCCGGAAAGACCGCAGAGAACGCCTACCAGATAGACACAATCTCTGGCGCAACCATTTCTTCCAACGCCGCCATTGTGGCGGTAGAGCACGCCTGCGCCGCCTATGAGGCACTTGCCTCGGGCGGGCAGAGCGCACAGAGCACACAGGAAGGAGGCGTGCAGGAATGAAAGAACGGCTTCGCATTGTAACCAATGGCCTGCTTAAAGAAAACCCTTCGCTGCGCCTTGTGCTGGGCACCTGCCCCACGCTGGCCGTCACCACCGTGGCGACGAACGGCCTTGGCATGGGCCTTGCGGCCACATTTGTGCTGATTGGTTCCAACATTGCCATTTCCGCGCTGCGCAAGGTAATTCCCGATAAAGTGCGCCTGCCGGCGTATATCACGGTGATTGCGGCGTTTGTAACCATTCTGCAGATGCTGGTGCAGGCGTATATGCCCGCGCTGGACACAGCGCTTGGCATCTACCTGCCGCTTATTGTGGTGAACTGCATCATTCTTGGCCGCGCCGAAATGTTTGCCTCCAAGAACAACGTGGTCGATTCCGCGCTGGACGGCCTTGGCATGGGCCTTGGCTTTACGCTGACACTTCTGGTGATGGGCAGCGTGCGCGAGCTGCTGGGGGCAGGCACACTGTTCAACGTGCCCGTAATGGATATGCTGTTCGAGGCGCTGCATCTGCCCTTTACGTTCCAGCCCATGACGCTTTTCATCATGCCGCCGGGCGGCTTTTTGGTGTTTGGCGTGCTGATGGCGCTGGTGGTGGCGCTTGAGACAAAGATGGGCGCGCGCATCACGCGCCGTGCGGGCTGCGAGGGCTGCCCCGCCGCTGCCGCCTGCGGTGGCGCGTGCGAAGGCGCGCAGGATGCCGGGAAGGAGGGCGCGTAACACATGGATGAAATGAGAAACCTTGCCATGATTTTCTTTGGCATGATCCTTGTGAACAACTATGTGCTGGTGCAGTTCTTGGGCATCTGCCCGTTCCTGGGCGTGTCGAAAAAGCTGGATTCCGCCTTCGGCATGTCCTGCGCGGTCATCTTCGTCATGGCCATCGCCACAGCCGTCACATGGCCTATTTATACTTATGTGCTGGAGCCAAACGGCATGGCCTATCTGCAGACCATTGTGTTCATCCTCATTATTGCGGTGCTGGTGCAGCTGGTAGAGATGGTGCTGAAAAAGGTCATCCCGCCGCTGTATAAGGCACTTGGCGTATACCTGCCGCTCATCACCACCAACTGTGCGGTGCTGGGCGTTACCATCTCCGTCATTGATGAGGGGTACAATTTCGCCGAAAGCATGGTGTGCGCCGTGGGCGCCGGGTTCGGCTTCATGCTGGCCATGGTGCTGTTTGCGGGCGTGCGCCGCCGCCTGGCGGACGCAAAGCCCCCCAAGTGCTTTGAGGGGCTGCCCATCACGCTGGTGAGCGCTGCCATTGTCAGCCTGTCGTTCATGGGCTTCGGCGGCGTCATCGAACACATTTTTGGTGCGTAAGGGGGGGCGGCTGCTATGTGGACAGGAATTCTTTGGGCTGCTGCCGTGTGTGCGGGCCTTGGCCTTTTGGGCAGCGTGGTGCTGGTGCTGGCCTCGCGCTTTCTGGCTGTGCCGCAGGATGAGCGCGTGGGCCGCCTGCAAGAGGCGCTGCCCGGCGCAAACTGCGGCGCCTGTGGCTATGCGGGCTGTGCAGATTATGCAAAGGCCATTGCCGAGGGTGCGCCGGTAAACAAGTGCGTGCCCGGCGGCGAGGCAGTGGCAAAGGCCGCCGCGGCCATTATGGGCGTGGAGGCCGGCAGCGTGCTGAAGCGCACGGCCTATGTGGCCTGCCAGGGCAGCTATGAGCACACGCAGGATAAATATGAATACCAGGGTGTGCAAAGCTGTGCCGCCATGGCGGCGCTGCACGGCGGATGCGCGGTGTGCCCGTTTGGCTGCCTGGGCTGCGGCGACTGCGCCTCGGCCTGCAAGTTTGGCGCCATTGAGGTGAAAAACGGCCTGGCACATATTGACGAGGCAAAGTGCACGGGCTGCGGTGCCTGTGCGGAAACGTGCCCCAAGGGCATTATTCGCCTGCACACGCGCCTTGACAGGCCGGTGGTGCTGTGCGCCAATGAAGACCGCGGCGCCCTCACCCGCAAGGCCTGTACGGCCGGATGCATCGGCTGCATGAAGTGTGCCAAAAACTGCCCGGCCGGCGCAGTGACGGTTGTGAACAATGTGGCCCGCATTGATGAAGAGAAATGCACGGGCTGCGGCGTGTGCGCGGCACAGTGCCCGGTGGGCGCTATCTTTATGCCTGCGGCGCGCGTGTGAGGCAAAAGGGGGGCTTGCATGGACCTTTTCTTTTCCTGTGACATCGAGGGGGTGAGCGGCGCGGCCGCCTGGGGCCAGCTTGCGCCCGGCACGCCCGAGCTGCAGGCGCTGTGCGGGCAGATGACGCGCGAGGTGGCCGCGGCCTGCCGCGCCGCTGTGCGCGCGGGCGGCGAGCGCATTCTGGTAAAAGACGCGCACGACACGGGCCGCAACATCGCCCTGGAGGAACTGCCCGTGCAGGTGCAGGTGAACCGCGGCTGGGCAGGTGACCCCTATGGGATGATGAGCGGCATTCAGCATGGAAGCTGGGATGGCGCAGTGTTTTTGGGCTATCATTCCGGGGCAGGCACCTCGGGCAGCCCCATGGCCCATACCATGGAGCCGCAGAAGGTGGATTATATCGAGATCAACGGCGAACGCGCCAGCGAATTCACGCTGAACGCCTACATGGCGGGGCTGCACGGTGTTCCCGTGTGCTTTGTTTCGGGCGACGCGGCCCTGTGCGATGCCGCGCGGCGTATGGTGCCCGGCATTGCCGCCGTGCCTGTGGTGAAAGGGGAGGGCGGCGGCGCCACAAGCCTGCACCCCGCCCTTGCGGCCGAGCGCATTGAAAAAGCCCTGTATGACCAGCTGGATTCCGAGCGGTATAAAACGTGCCTCGTGCCCATGCCGCTGCAGTTTGAGGTGTTTGTGCGTTACCGCAGCCACCAGCTGGCCTATCACGCCAGCTTTTACCCCGGCGCAAGCCTGTGCGAAGAGCAGACCGTGCGCTTTGCGTGTGAAAATTATGCGGACGCCATGCGCTTTTTCCATTTTGTGTTGTAACCATGTGCAAAAGGCCGGGGCGCCCCGGCCTTTTGCTTTTTGCCCGGCCTTTTGAATGGAAAATGCAAAAATTTCCCCTTTGCAGGCGGGAAAGGGCTGGCGGATGCGTTTTTTGTCTGTTATAATGTTTACTGGCCGAATTTTAGGAAGACGGAAAGGGGCTTTTTGCACAATGAAAAAAGTATACGAAGGCAAAACAAAAGACGTATTTGAGCTGGAAAACGGCAACGTGCTGCTGAAATTCAAGGATGACTGCACCGGCAAGGACGGCGTGTTCGACCCGGGCGAGAACTCGGTGGGCCTCACCATTGAGGGCATTGGCCGTGAAAACCTGAAAACGTCCATCCACTTTTTTGAGCTGTTGAAAAAAGCCGGCGTGAAAACGCACTATGTAAGCGCCAATGTGCAGGACGCCACCATGGAGGTGCTGCCCGCCAAGGTGTTCGGCCACGGCCTGGAAGTGATTTGCCGCCTGGTGGCCACCGGCAGCTTCATCCGCCGCTATGGCGATTACATCAAGGACGGCACGCCCCTGCCCGGCGGCTATGTGGAATGCACGTTTAAAAACGACGCTTTGGGCGACCCGCTTGTGACGGCCGAAGGCCTTGAGGCGCTGGGCGTGATGACGATGGCGCAGTTTGAAGATATGAAAAAGCAGACGCTGGCCATCACCAAAGTGGTGGCGGACGATTTGGCCGCCAAGGGCATGCAGCTGTATGACATCAAGTTTGAGTTCGGCTACAACGGCGACGAAGTCATCCTCATCGATGAGATTGCCTCCGGCAATATGCGCGTGTACAAGGATGGCAAGATTGTGGAACCCATGCAGCTGACGAAGCTGATTTTGGGCGAGTAAAATTAGAGCCAAGTAGAGAATAAGGCCGCCGCGCCCGGGAAAATGCCC
>UREN01000036.1 GCA_900546885.1 uncultured Oscillospiraceae bacterium | reverse complement strand
GATTACCGGGCTTTTTGAATGCGCTAGGCAGCAAAATTGTCAGCCCAAAACCGATGTTTTCTTGCGCCAACACGCCTAATGGCCGGGCCTTTTTATTTTCTACTGTTCTTCGCTTTGCCCTTCCCCAAATGCGCGCCTTTTCCCGCTGCGCTTTCTGTGCATGGGCGCGCATTCTCGCCCAGGCCGCTGCAAATTGAAAACCGCGCCAATGCATGTTATACTGTTACATAATCTGCCGCACCAGGGCGGCAGGCCGCCTGGCGGGCGGTTTTTGGGCATTTCAACAGAACAGAGAGGGGTGTACATCCATGAGCCACAGCTTATGCCTTCCCAATTATTCCGTTGGGGAGGACTGTTACCAAAAAATTGGCTACTATGCCAGGCATTGCGGCAAAAAGGCGGCCGTGATTGGCGGAAAAACTGCAATGGAAAAAGCCAGGGGCGCCCTGCTGCAGGGAATTGACGGCAGCGGCATTGAAATTTTAGATTTCATCTGGTATGGCGGCGACTGCACCTATGAAAACGGGCAGGCGCTGATGGACAACGAGGCTGTGCGCCAGGCGGATATGCTGTTTGGCGTGGGCGGCGGGCGCGCCTGTGACCTGTGCAAATATGTGGCCACAAAGCTGGATAAACCGCTGTTTCTGTTTCCCACAGTGGCCAGCAACTGCGCTTCCGTCACGGCCATCAGCGTGATGTATCACCCGGACGGCACCTTTCGGGAAGATTATTACCCCAACCTGCCGGAACACACCTTCATCCACACCGGCATCATTGCCGGTTCCCCCTATGCGCTGCTTTGGGCCGGCATTGGGGACGCGCTTTCCAAGGAATGTGAAGCCGTGTTTGCCAGCAAAGGCGCCACGCTGAAATTTGAGCCCCTGATGGGCGTGCAGCTGAGCAAAGTTTGCACCGAGCCGCTGCTGATGTACGGCGCCCAGGCGCTGGCTGCGTGCAGGGAAAAACGCGTTACGCCAGAGCTGGAACAGGTGGTGCTGGATATCATTGTCGCCACAGGCCTTGTGTCCAACATGACCACGCGCATACCGGAATATTATTACAATTCGTCGCTGGCCCACTGCGTATACAACGGCGCCACCGCCACCCAATTTGGCGGCCGCCACCTGCACGGCGAAATTGTGGCCCTGGGCGTGCTGTGCCTTCTTACCTATGATGGCCAGCTGGAACAGCGGAACCGCATCATGGCATTCAACCATCAAATTGGTTTGCCCGTCTGCTTTGACGAGCTGGACATTGACGAGAGCGAGTTTGAAGCAATTGCCAAAAGAACGCAGGCAGGCGCAGAATGGCAATTCCGCGCCCCGGATATTACAGAAGAGAGTTTTATTCAGTGCATGCGGCAGCAAAACCAGGCCGGAAGGGCTTTCCTCGCTGCCATGCAGCGCGGCGGTTAACCCGCTGGCACCCTGCCACACAAACCAATACACGCGGCAGCCTTTTAAAGGCTGCCGCGCGTATTTTTGTTGTGCACAAGATGGGGCGCCTGCCTGTTACAGCTTTTCAAACACGCTGGCGGGCTGGCCGCAAATGGGGCACCGGAACCCATCGGGAAGCGTTTCGCCCTCGTGGATATAGCCGCACACCTTGCAGCGCCAGCCGCCCGCTTTCTTCTGCTGCGGCGGCTGATAGCTGGCCGCTTTGGGCGGCGTAAGGCCGTTTTTCACCTTGTGGTAATAGGCATACGTCATAGGGGCGCCGGTGCTCAGCGTTTCGGCATCTTCCACAAGGCCAATGATGAGCATGTGGGTGCCTGCATCCAGCGTATCCACCACTTTGCAGCTGAAATGGGCGGCTGTATCCTGCGTTACATAGGGCACACCGTGCGCGTCCCGCGCCGTTTGGAACGGTGCAAATTTATCTGTCTCGCGGCTGGTTTGAAAGCCGAAAGTGCCAATCAGCTCCATGGGGGCCGTCTCGCACAGCACGGCGGCCTCAAAGCGCCCGCTTGCCAGCACGGCAGACGTGGTGGCATTCTGCTTATTGATGGCCACCATCAGTTTCGCGGGTTCGGCCGTCACCTGGGTGACGGTGTTTACCACACAGCCGTAATCTTTTCCTTCGTGGGTGGCACCAACCAGATACAGCCCACAGCTTAGAGAATAAAATGCTTTCAAATCCATCCCGTTCTCTTCCTTTCCGCACAAGCATCATTATTGATAACTTATATCAATAATAACACAAAATTTTCCCGTTTTCAACTGTTTTGCTTTTCTTGCGGCGGAAATTCGGGCTGCGTGCACAGCGCGGTGATGGCCTGGCGCAGGCGCAGCGCCACCTGCGCCTTCTGCCGCGCAAAGGGCACGCCGTCCGCAAAGCGGATGGGCTCGCCCATGCGCACGCGCTTTGTGGGCGCATACAGGCCCACCGGCACAAAGGCAAGGTGCTTGCCCGTGGCGCGGTGATAGCCCTTTTCCAAATGAAGGAAGCCCTCGTACACTGCGCCAATTTCGGCGGCGCTGCTGGAATAATCCACATCCGGGCAAAGGATGATGTTCTCGCCCTTTTCCAGCACCTGCTGAGACAGGCGCATGGTCTCGACAATTTCGCGGCGGCCGCGGTATACCGGAATGGCCCCGCAGCCGCGCACAATGCCGCTTACCGCGCCGGAAACCAGCTTGGCGCACACAAAGGCAAGCGGTTTGGGCATGCCGAACCGCTTGGTAAAGGTATAGCCATAATATTGCGCAAAACATGTTTTTGCGTTGCAAAAAACCTCTAAGGCCCAGATATGCCCCTCAAGAGGAAGATGCGCCACAGCGCGGATGGGCCCGGCCATGTTCTGGTGATGCACCACATACACCGCCGGGGCAGGGGCAGGCGTGCCCTGCGCGCGCCAGCCCTCCAGCCGGAACAGCGCCCGCAGCACGCGCACCGCGCGGCTATACATCCGCCTTCTCCCCTTTCCCGCCGAACACCCAGCGCAGCTGCACCTGATAGCTGAGCAGGCTGAGCAGAATGTCTACGGCATATTTTGCCAGCAGCTCGTTTGCGCCAAAAGCCGTGCACAGCGCCCAGGTGCCCAGCACGCTGCCGGCCAGCTGAAACACCCACAGCACATAATAGCGCGCCGCCGTGGGCCAAAACGCCTTGCGCCGCATTTGCGGCAGGCGGCGGTTGCACAGATAGTTGAACAGCGAAGAAAGGATGCGCGCCAGCACGGCCGAAAGCATCAGCCTGTCTACCAGGTTCAGCCCGCCGAACACAAGGCTTACCAGCAGGCCGTAGGCGGCCACATCCACCACGGCGCTGGCCGCGCCCGCCGCCATATACTGTGCAAGGCCGCGCAAAAGCGGCACACAGATGCGCAAACTGTCCCTTACGGTGTCATAGTGGCTGCCGGAGTTGTTGTCGAAATAGCGCGTTTCAATGGGCAGCACATTCATGGGCACGCCCCTGCGTTTGGCCCATAAAAGCATCTCCAGCTCGTATTCATAGCGCTGGCCCGGCAGGGCCTCCACCTCTTTCAGCAGGCCGCGCGGGATGCCGCGCAGGCCCGTTTGGGTGTCCTCCAGTTCAATGCCGTACAAAATGCGCATGGCCGCGCTGGTGGCGCGGTTGCCCGCCATGCTGCGGCGCGGCGTCTCGGGGCCAAAGTGGCGGCAGCCCAGGCTTAGGGCCCGCGGCTGTTCCTGCACGGCCGCACACAGGCGCTGCACATCCTGCAAAGCGTGCTGGCCGTCACAATCTGCAGTGACAACGCCGTCACAATCCTCCAGAAAATGCAAGATGTGGGCAAACCCTGTTTTCAGCGCCGCGCCCTTGCCTTTGTTCTGCTCGTGATGCAGCACGGTGCAGCCCGGCAGGGCCGCTATCTTTTCAAATATGGGGGCAAATTGTGGCCCGCTGCCGTCGTCCACGACCACCAGCGGGCCGCGCTGTGCGCACAGCGCGGCATATTCTGCAAAGCGCTCCTCCGGCTCATATGCCGGGATCAGGACGCACACTGCCATATGGTATTTCCTCCTTTTTTGCAAGCCGCCTTTTAACAAAACTTACCGCAAACACAAGGCAGCTCATCACCAAGGGTACCGCGGCCCCAAGCCCGCAAGTGAGGGCCCAGGCGCGCGCCGAAAGTGTTTCAATGCTGAACATCCACGGAAAAAAGGCCGTGGCACCGTAAAAACAGGCCGCTGTCAGCGCCATCACAGCAGCGCGCAGCTTTGTAAGCGGCCAGCACAAAAAGAAAACCACGCACAGGCCTGTTACCCCGGCCAGCAGCGTGCAAACGGACGAGATCTGCCCCTGCGGCAGGCCCAGCGCCCTGCCCAAAACGGACGTGCCCAGAAGAAACAGCGTGCCGCAAAGCCCGCCGGGCAAAGCGTTCAGCAGGGCGCCGCGCAGAAAATGGCCGTTTGCGCGCACATCCGAGCGCTCGAATGTAAGCAAAAATGAAGGCAGCCCAATAAGCACGCCGCTGATGAGGCTGATTTGCCCCGGAAGAAGCGGGTATGGCATGGCCCACACAAGCAAAATGGCTGACAGAAAAAACGAAAAGATGTTTTTTACCAGAAACAGCGAGGCCGAGCGCGAAATATTGGCAATGACGCGCCTGCCCTCGCGCACAATGTGCGGCATGGCCGAAAACTGCGCGTCCAGCAGCACCAGCTGGGCCGTCTGGCCCGCGGCGTCGCTGCCGCCCGCCATGGCCACGCTGCAATCGGCCTGTTTCAGGGCCAGCACGTCGTTCACGCCGTCGCCCACCATGGCCACGCGGTGCCCCTTTTCCTGCAAGGCGCGGATGATGGCCTGCTTGTGGCGGGGGCTCACGCGGCCGAACACCGCCGTGGCCTCGCAATACGGGCCAAAATCCGCCTCTTCCGGCAGGGCCGCGCAATCCAGAAAATTCTGCGCGCCGGCAATGCCTGCGCTTTGCGCCACACGCGCGGCGCTTTGCGCGTTGTCGCCCGATATCACCTTCACCGTCACGCCCTGCTGTTCAAAATAAGCAAGCGTGGTTTGCGCGTCGGGCCGAAGCTCGTCGCGCAGCACGGCCCAGCACACAGGCTGCACAGGGCCCAGCAGCGCGCCGTCCTCGCCAGCGCCGCCTGCGCGGGCCAGGCACAAAACGCGCAGGCCCTGGCGCAGAAAGCCGTGCACGGCTTCGTCCTCACAGGGGGCGCCCAACACCTTTTCCGGCGCGCCCAGGGCCCAGCACTGGCCGTTTGCCAGCACAAGGGCGGAATATTTCCGCTCAGACGAAAAGGGCACCTCCCGCACAACGGCCCAGTGCGGCGCGCCTGGCAAAGCGGCGCGAAGGGCGCACGCCGTGGCGTTTTGGGACATCTGCACCGCCGCAAAGGCGGCCAGCGCCTCGCGCGCGGCCTCGGGCGGCTGCCCGGCTGCGGGGCACACCTGCGCCAGGCGCATATTGCCCGTGGTAATCGTACCAGTTTTGTCAATGCACAATGTGTCGATGCGCGCCAGCGCCTCGATGCAGGATAATTCGTGCGCCAGCGTGCGCTGCCTTGCAAGGCGCAAAACGCCCAGCGCCAGCGCAATGCTGGTAAGCAGGTACAGCCCTTCGGGTATCATGCCCACCAGCGCGGCCACCGTGCTGGTGACAGCATAGCGGAAAGTGGCGCCGTCCAGCGTAAGCTGGCGCACCAGCATGGCTGCGCCCAGCGGCACAATAAAAAGGCCCACCAGCTTCAGCCAGCCGTCCAGCGCAGACATAATGGCCGAGCGCTGCTTTTTATCGCGCTTTGCCTCCTGCGAAAGGCGGGCGGCCCAGCAGTCTTTGCCCACGGCGGTAAGCCGTGCGCGGCACTGCCCCGCCGAAAGAAAGCTGCCGGAAAGCAGCCGGTCCCCCGGGCACTTGCGCACGTTGTCTGCCTCGCCTGTTAAAAGCGCTTCGTTCACCTCGGCCTCGCCGGTGCACAGCTCGGCGTCCGCGGGCACCTGGCAGCCTGCGCTCAGCACCACAATGTCGCCCAGCACAAGCTCGTGCGGCGGCACATCTGTCACTTCGCCGCCGCGCACGGCCTGCACAGGCCGCTGTTCCAGCAGGGCGATGGAATCCAGCGTGTGCTTCACGCGAAGCTCCTGCACAATGCCAATGAGCGCGTTGATCACCACAATGCCAAGAAACAGCGTGTCGCGGTATGCGCCCACGGCCACACAACAGGCGGCCAGCGCCAGAAACACAAAATTGAAAAACGTGCACAAATTATCGCGCACAATGCGCCCGGCGGTTTTCGTCAGGGGTTTGGGCGCTTCGTTTGCAAGGCCGGCCGCGGCACGCGCCGCAGCCTCCTGCGGGGTGAGGCCGTCCATCGGGCACGCTTTGCACAGCGCGCCGGAAGTTTCGGGGCTTTGCTGCTGCATGGGGGTTCCCTCCTTCACCCCTTACAACGAGCCAGCCCCCGCACACACTACACACCGGCGGCACAAAGATGCGCCGCGCGCCTTACACAAACACAAACTGCACCAGCAGCATATAGCACACGGTGCCCGCCGCAATGCTGACAAGCGTGTTGCGCCGCCAGACATGCAGCCCCGCCGTGAGCGCAATGGAAATCAGCTCCGGCGCGCCGTGCGTGCCGGAAAGCCAGGCTACGTCCTTCAGGCAGTACACCACCAGAAGGCCCATGGCGGCATAGGGCAGCGTGCCGCCCAAATATTCCACCAGCCTGGGCACAGGCCTGTTTTTCGGCAGCAGCACAAAGGGCGCAAAGCGCGTGGCCAAAGTGCCCAGCAGAATGGCCGCAGCTGTAATGAGGCATTGCACCGCCGTCATGCCGCCGCCCCCTTTGCCCCGCCGGCCACGCTGCGCCAGATGAGCAGCGCGCCCGTGATAAGCGCCATGGCGGGCAGCATGAAATTTGCCGCCCCGAACACGGCCAGGCACACCGCCGCGCCCCCAAGGCCCAAAAGCGCGGGCCCATGGCGCTTTGCCGCCAGCCACTGGTCGGTAAAAATAGTGACGAACAGGGCCGTCATCACAAATTCAATGCCCTTCACCTCCAGCGTCAGCACACCGCCCAGCACGGCCCCCAGCAGTGTGGCACCCACCCAGTAGGCATGGTCCAGCGCGCTGGTTGCCGCATAAAAGGCCGTTTCATCCACGCCCTGCGGCACTTTTGCCGCCACGTTTACGCTGAAAGTTTCGTCCGTCAGGGAAAAAATAAGGTAGGGGGCCCACTTGCCGGCCCTGCGGTATTTTTCCAGCATGGAGATGCCGTAAAACATGTGCCGCGCGTTTACCATGATGCTGAGCAGAAAGGCGCCTATGGGGTCAAACGCGCCCGTCAGCACCGGCACGGCGGCATACTGCATGCTGCCCGCATAGATGAAGAGGCTCAGGCCCACGGCCCACAGCGTGGAAAAGCCTGCACGGCGCATCAGCACGCCGTAGGCAAAGCCCAAAAACAAATACCCCGCCAGCACGGGCAGCGTTTGGGCAAAGGCCGCGCGCCACAGTTTTTCTTTCATCCGGCACCCCCTTCTGCATACGCGGCAGCCGCGCAGCGGGCGGCTGCCGGGCACACGTTTGTGCGGCACCTGCGCAGGCGCCGCACAAGGCGCAATACCCTCCGGACGCACAGATGCAAGGTATATTATACCCCGCCCTGTGCCAACGTGCAAGGGTGGCACAAAAATGAAGTGCAGGCACTTGACACAGTGTGCTATAATAGCCTAGCTGGGCAACTTATTGATTTTGTGCCCACCGCGCCCGGCGGGCGCGGGCACCCCTGCAGCTGGGCGAGGCCGCAGGGTCAAAATCTCATCGCCGGAGTGTACCTTGTTATGAAACACAATACAAAACGCCTTGTCCGCGCCGCGCTCATTGCCGGCATTTATGTAGCCCTGTGCCTTGTGCAGCACCCGCTTGCCTACGGCCCGGTGCAATTCCGCGTCAGCGAGGCGCTTACGCTGCTTCCCATCTTCACACCGGACGCCGTCTGGGCCGTGACGGTGGGCTGCTTTTTATCGAACCTGTTCAGCATGAGCCCGTGGGACATGCTGTTTGGCACACTGGCCACCCTGACGGCGGCGCTGGCCACCCGCAAGCTGCGCCATGTGCGCACCAGGGGCCTGCCCCTGGCGGCCGCCGTGCCGCCCGTTTTGATAAACGCCGTTGTGGTGGGGCTGGAAATCACCTATATCTTCATGCCCGAAACGGCCAGCATTCCCGTGCTGCTGTTCAACATGCTCACCGTGGGCGTTGGGCAGGCCGTGTGCGCGGGCGGGCTGGGGCTTGTGCTGGTGCGCACGGTGGAAAAAAGCCCCCTTTTAAAACAATGGTTTGAGGAGTGACGCAGAATGGACGCCCCCGGCATGTTTTTGTGGGATTGGAACGGCACGCTGGTAAATGACGTGGCCCTTTGCAGCCAGCTTTTGAACAGCCAGCTTCAGCGCCACGGCCACGCGCCTCTGGGCGGCGTGGAGGAATACCGGCGCGTGTTCCGCTTTCCCATTGAGGAATATTATAAAGACGCCGGGTTTGATTTTGCCCGCTGTTCCTACCGCCAGCTTGCGGCGGAGTACATGCAGCTTTACCCTGCCCGCCTGTTGGAATGCCCCCTGCAGCCGCACGCCCGGCAGGTGCTGGCAGCGCTGGCAGCGCGCGGCGCGCGGCAGGTGGTGCTTTCGGCTTCCGAACAGGCCATGCTGGACGAACAGCTTGCCCACTTCGGCCTTATGGGGTATTTTGAAGAGGTTTTGGGGCAAAGCGATTTTTACGGCCACAGCAAGGTGCAGCGCGGCCTTGCCTGGCTTGCTGCAAGCGGCCTTGAAAAAGAGCGCGCCGTGATGGTGGGCGACACAGACCACGATTTTGAGGTGGCCGCAGCCCTGGGCATTCGCTGTGTGCTGTTTGCGGGCGGCCACCAGCCGCGCGCAAAGCTGGCCGCCACCGGCGCGCCGGTGATAGATGACCTGCGCCAGCTGCTGGCGCTGTGACGGGCCGGCGCCCCTTGCCGCCAAGAAAGCCCCCTCTTGCCCTGCAGGGCAAGAGGGGGCTTTTTCTGTTTTGCTCAGGCGCCGCCGCACTGGCGCAAAAACCATGCAAACAGCGCCGCGCCGTCCACGGTGTCCGGCCGGGCCCAGGCGCCGCACATGCGCTCGGGGTGGAACTGCACGCCCCACACGGGCAGAGATGTGTGGCGCATGGCTTCGATGACGCCGCCCTCGCTGAAGGCCGTGGCCTCAAAGCCTGGCGCCGGCGTTTCCACCGCCTGATGGTGGCATGAATTGACGCTGAACACCTCGCCGTACAGCCCGTGCAGGGCGCTGCCCGGCACGGCGCGGATGGCGTGCACCCTGTCCTCCGGCTCGCCGGAGGCATGGCGGTGAAAGGGCTTTTGCGCCTGCGGCATATCCTGCTGGATGGCGCCGCCGAACACAATGTTCAACAGCTGGTGGCCCCGGCACACGCCCAGCACAGGCCTGCCCGCGGCCAGAAAGGCGCGCGCCAGCGCAAATTCCGCCTCGTCGCGCGCGGCGTCCACCTCTTCTGTGCCCGCAAAGCCCTGGCCATAGCGGTGCGGCTCTATATCCACGCCGCCGCACAAAATAAGCCCCGCGCACGAGAGATCCACCTGGGGGCAATAGCCGCCCTGCGGCGCGCCGCCCACAAGGCGCAGGGCCTGCGCATAGGAATCGTACCCCGTCTGCGAGGCCGAAAGAAGAATGCGCTGATCCATGCCTATTCCTCCCTTTGGCTGGCCGCCCGCCCTGTGCGCGCGGCCCAGCACGCTTTTGTAAGGCGGCAGTATGCGCAAGGCACCGTGTCCTGCGGGGGCGAATCCACCTTGCGCTTATCGAAAATTTCTTTCTCGTATACAAAGCCCTGCTTTTTCAGCACCGCGCCGGAGGCAGGGTTTGCCCACTCGTACCAGGCCGCAATGCTGTGCACCGGCGTGCAGGTGAACAGATATTCCACCACGGCGGCCAGCGCCTCGCTCATATAGCCTTTGTTCCACCAGGCGCGGCCCAGCACATAGCCCAGCTCGGCCACGCCGCCGTGCAGAAATGCGCCAATGTTGCCAATCACCTGCTGCGGCCGCTGCTTTTTTGCAATGGCAAGCGGCAGCCAGTTTTCGTCCGCCTGCCGGGGCAAAAGGCGCTCGCGCAAATCGCGCTCTGTCTGCTGCACGCTTTTGTGCGCATGCCACGGCATATACCGCGCGGCCTCTTCGTCGCTGCAGTAGGAATCGAACATGCTCTGTGCGTCCTGCAGGCAAAAGCCCCGCAGAATCAGCCGCGGCGTCTCGATATATGCTTCCATTCCCGTCCCCCTCCTGTGTGCGGCGCGCGGGCCTAGCCCACATGCCAGTAATATGCGCGGTGCGGCGCCAGTGTCACCGCGCCGCCAAAGTGCTGGGTTTCGCCGGTGATGAGGTCCTGCCCGGCGGGCGCGCCCGCGTCAAAATGTGCCTGGAAGGGCGCCGCGTCCGCGTTCACGGCCACCAGCACGCGGCCCCCGTCGCACGCGCGCTCGAAAATAAGCTGGCGGTTCGTCTGCAGCACCTGGCGGTAGCCGCCATGGCGCAGCGCCGGGCTTTGGGCGCGCGCACGGGCCAGCGCGGCGATGTACTGCGTCAGCTCTGTTTCCTGCGGCGCGGCGCACGCAGGGCGCAGGGCCGCGTCGCCGTCTGCCTTGCGGCCCTCCATGCCCCACTCGCTGCCATAGTAAATGGCCGGCACGCCGGGCATGCCAAACAAAAGGCCCCAGGCCGCGCGCAGGTGCGCTTTTTCCGTCAAAATGCTGGCAATGCGCTCTACATCGTGGTTATCCAAAAAGTTCAAAAGCGGCTTTCCCCGGTACAGCGTCCACGGCTCGGGGCCGAACTGACGGTTCAGGCTGTAGCCAATTTCAAACAAATTCATGGTGTTGAAGCTGGAATACAGCCCCTTATAGCACTCGTAGTTCGTGATGGAATGGCACATTTCATCATTCATCCAGCGGTTGTAATCGCCGTGCAGCGCCTCGCCCAGCAGCACAAAGCCCGGCTTCAGGCTGTTTGTAAAGGCGCGCAGGGCGCGCAGATACTCCGGCGGCAGGCAGTAGGCAACGTCCAGCCGCAGGCCGTCGATGTCGAACAGGCGCACCCATTCGCGAATGGCGTCAAACTGGTGGCGCACCACACTGGGGTTTTGCAGGTTCAGCTTCACAAGCTCGTAGTGGCCCTCCCACCCCTCGTACCAGAAGCCGTCGCCGTAGTTGCTGTTGCCGCCGAAATCGATGCAGAACCAATCCTGATAAGGCGACTGCCGTTTTTTCTGCTGCACATCGCGAAAGGCCCAGAAGCCGCGCCCCACATGGTTGAAAACGCCGTCCAGCATCACCTTCATGCCCGCGCCGTGAATTGCTTTGCACACAGCGGCAAAATCTTCGTTTGTGCCAAGGCGCGCGTCCAGCGCAAAATAATCGCGCGTGTCATAGCCGTGCGCGTCGCTTTCCCACACAGGGTTGAACAGCACGGCCCCGGCGCCCAGGCTTTTGATGTGCTGCACCCAGCCCAAAAGCTGCCGGATGCGCGGCCGGGCCTCGCCGCCGCTGTTCTGCGCGGGCGCGCCACACAGGCCAAGGGGATAAATTTGGTATACCACCGCGTCTTCCCACCACATAGTATCGCTTCCTCTCTGCTTTTTCTTATGCGCCCTGCCATGCCGCCGCAAGGGCAAAGGCAATGCACAGCGCGGCATACAGCACAAGGCCGCGGGCGCGCAGCGCCTCGTGCACGGGGTGCAGCACGCTTCGCGGGCCGGGCCGCAGCCCCTGCCAAAACCCTTTCAGGCGGAAAACAAGCCACAGCGCACCCGTGAACATGCAGAAAAACGCAAGGCCGGAAAAGCACAGCGCAGCCGTGGCATTCTGCATAGCCAGCGGCGCAGCCAGAAAGCCTGTGGCGTTCACAGCCATATGCGCCAGCACGGCGGCCCACAGGCGGCCCGTGCGCGCATACAGGGCGGCCAGCGCCGCACCCACGCACAGCGTGTATAAAAACTGCGCCATATTGCAATGAAACAGCGCAAACATCAGCGCCGAAAGCGCCACATACACCTTTTCCCCATACAGGCCCACGGCGCCGTGCAGCGTTTTGCGAAACAGCCATTCCTCCCCCAAGGGCGCAACAACGCACCCAAACAGGGCGTTTGCCCACATGCTGCCGCCCAGCGCAAGCGAGGCAACTTGCCCGCTTTGCTGTGCCGCCGGGGCCACCAGCAAGGTGACAAAATTGGCAAGGTAGGCAAGCCCCAGCACGCACACCAGCCACGGCACGGCGCGCCAGGGGCGCACAGGCCCGCGCGCCGGGCGCGGCCCGGCGGGCACGGCGCGGCGCAGCCAGGCAAGGGCAGCGGGCGCGGCCACGCCGTAAAGGGGGATGTCGGTGACAAGCCACACGCCCCAGCCACTTTGCACAAGCTGCGGCCAAACGGCGCGCAGCAGCGCCGCGCACAGCACTGCGCCCACCTGCGTGGCCAGCAAAAGCGCGGCGTATGCCCCGGCCGTGCGCGAAACACGCGCGCGAAACGAAAGCTCCACCCCGGGCGCCCCCCTTCCCTGGTTTGCACGCCTTGCGCGTGCGGATATGTCCATCATACCAGACGCCGCCGCATGAAGCAACCAAAACGGCATAAAAGGCGCGTTGACGATGCGATGCACCCGAATTTCGGTTTCAGAGGCAATGTTTTTTACATCAACACGCCTAAGGCTTTGCCTTTTTGGGCAAAAACACAGCGCCCCATGGCGGCCTGGTGGCCGCCATGGGGCGCGCTTTGCAATTGGGCCATGCCCGGCCCCTCTTTTTTTATTTGACAGGCGCGCGGCGCAAAAGCAGCCACACCACGCCCGCCAGTGCCAGCGCACCGGCCAGCCAGATTAGCGCCCAGTGCCATTCGTGCAGCGCGCCAATAGACAAAAAGAACTGCTTGATGCGGAAAAGCAGGCCGCTTTGTGCGGAAACAATCAGCTCTGCCATTCTGCCGGCACAGGCGCCCAGCAGCATGCTGAACACCCACACCACCCAAAAGCCGGCCTGGCCAAAGCGCTGCATCAGGCCGCCCATTACACCGCCAGCGGCCACCACCGTCAGGGCAATCATGGGCACCATCCAAATATGCCCTTCAAACACCCACAGCGCAGGCACGGCGCTGTAAAGGCTGCCGCCCTCCAGCGGGGCCATGGGGAAAAGCACCTGCTTTGCCAGGCGCGCCAGCGGGCTGATGGGCCAGGTGGCCAGCAGGGCGGCCAGCGCCAGCACCACATTGGCCACAAAGGCGCTAAGCAGGTAGGTGCGGCGCGTGCAGCCCATGGTGATGGCAAGATGGAACGAGGAAGAGAACTGCACCGCCCCACTCACAAAGAATACAAGGCCCGCTGCGCCCAGCGCCACCACGCCGCCTATGGAAAGCCAGCCGTCGTTTTGAAACCCGCTGGCCGCGCTGATGGAATTGACCGTCACTTCCAGCACCAGCGCCAGGCCCCAGCTGATTCCAAGCGCCAGCCACAGCATGGGCAGGCCGCCTTTCATTTCCCGTTTGATTGCTTTCAGCATTCCAGCCACCTCACTTCACGCAAATGCGCCGCAAAATCAGCCAACTGGCCGCCTGCACGGCGCCGCACACCACCAGCGCGCCCAATACACTGGCACCCACGGCCGCCCATGTTCGGGCGGGGTCGAAAAACAGCAGCACCATGCCCTGCTGCACAGAATAGGGCGCAAATGCCACAGCCAGCCCGGCCGCCACAATCAGCGCCAGCAGGCCCACAAGGCCGCCCAGCCAGCCGCGGCCGCCGAACCGGTGGCCCAAAAGCCCCACCAGCTGCCCCAGCGCAGAGAACGAAATGCTGGCCGCTACAAACAGCACAAAGACGGCGGGGACAAAAACCCCCGGCACCCACTGCCCCAGAAACAGGCGGCACTGCACGGCAAACGCGGCGCACAGGCCGGTGTCCAGAAAAAGGGTAAAGGCAAGGGTGACGCAGGGCAGCTCTGCCCACAGGCTGCGGCGCGTTTGGCCCATGGTAAGGGCGAACCGCACCGTTTGCGGCGTTTGCAAAACAGAGAGGATGAGGGGAATCAGCACCATATAAACCACACTCGTGCTGATAATATAGCTTACCAGGCTCTCTTTGGCCCGTGTGCCCGTGAGGTTGATAAGCGAAATGAGAAAGATGGCCGCCACCATGGCAGGCACCGCCCAGCGGTAAGACCAGACGCAGAAGCGTGTTGTTCTCAGCATGGCGCATCCTCCTTTTCGCCAGCCAGGTACACAAAGGCCTTTTGCAGGTTCACGGGCGAAACGTCCACATCGCGGCCCGCGGCCGCCTGCTGTGCCGCGGCAAGCGAAGCGCGCAGGGCCACGCCCGTCTGGCGGCCAAAATGCTCGGTGTGCAGCACCTTCGAGGCGCCCAGCTGCGCGCACACGGCGGCCACGTCTTCGTCCTTGCCCGAAACAAAGCTGAACGAAGCCACAAAGCTTTCGGTTTCGGCCACCTCGGCAATGGCGCCCTCTTTCATGATGATAACCTTTTCAAACACATTGGCCGCTTCTTCAATGATGTGGGTAGAGATGATAAACGTGCGGCCTGTTTCGGTGTAATCTTCCAAAAGCAGTTTGTAAAAATCTTCACGGGCCACCACGTCCAGCCCGGCCACAGGTTCATCCAGAATGGTGACGGGTGCGCGCGAGGCAAGCGCCAGCACAATGGTAACCATGCTCAGCATGCCCTTCGAAAGCTTCGAAATGCGCTTTTTCGTCTCCAGGCCAAAGCGCTGCACCAGCTTTTGCGCATAGGCTTCGTCCCAGTGGGGGTAATAGGTGGCCGCGGCTTTCAAATAGTCGCGCACTTTATAGGTGTTTTCGCCAAACATCATCATGGGCGAAAGCTCGCGCGAAAAGCAGATGTCCGCCAGGGCCCTGGCGTTCTCCCACACGGGCTCGCCGCCATAGGTGACGGTGCCCGCATCCCAGGTATTCTGCGCCGTAAGAATACTGAGCAGCGTGGTTTTGCCCGCCCCGTTGCGGCCAATCAGCCCATAGATGACGCCGGGCTCTATCTCGAGGCTCACATCGTGCAGCACCTGCTTTTTTCCATAGCTTTTGGTGATGTGCTGTGCGCTTAATACCTTGTTCATTCGTCGTTTCCTCCCTTTTCGCCGCCCGCCTTTTCCAACATGGCGGCCAGTTCTTCGCGTGTGATGCCAAGCGCCCTTGCCTCGTGCACAAGGCGTTTGACATAAGTTTCGAAAAATGCGTCTTTCCGTTTTTGCATGATGCGCTGCCGCCCTCCTTTTGCAACAAACATCCCAATGCCGCGCCGCTTGTACAGCACGCCCTCATCCACCAGCAGGTTGATGCCCTTGGCCGCCGTGGCGGGGTTGATGCTGTACGCGCGGGCCAGCTCGTTCGTGCTGGGGGCCTGGCCCTCTTCCTCCAGCACGCCGCGCAGGATGTCATTTTCCAGCATTTCCGCGATTTGAAGGTAAATGGATGTGCTGTCGCTGAAATTTCCTGTCAATGTCTGCGCCTCCTTTTTCTATTTGATGTCAGGCCGGTCATCTTTCGTTTTGCCCTCTTGTTTATTGGTTCATTACTTGTGTAATTAACTATACACCCAGTTAGGCTATTTGTCAAGGGGGCTGTGCAAATTTTTTTGCCCTGCCAAACAAAAAACCGCCCCGCCGTGCAGAAAACACTGCACGGCGGGGCGGTTTGCCTGTTGAAATGTCACATAACGGCCTGCCCGTTCACCACAAGGCGGAACGAAAGGCCCAGCTTTTCTGCCGCCTTGCGGCACAGCAGCATGCGGTCCAGAAAAATTTCAAAATAGTCCATCACGGCGCTCATCTCTGTATCCAGCGTCAGGGTAAGCACCACGGCCTTTTCCTGCGCATTTAGCGTGGTGGCCGCCTTCTCCACCGCATAGTTTACCCTGTCGTGAATGTCAAACGAGGCCTTGTCGCGGTTGCGCACGCGGGTGCGGCGCACGTCTGTTTTATCGGCCAAAATCAGCGCCGCGGCCACGGCGTTCACCGGGAAGGCCGTGCTTTCATCGTGGTTGCCAATGGCAGAGCACACGGTGGCAATTTCGTCCGCGCTCATGCCCAGCTTATCCAGAATACGAAAGGCCATCACCGCGCCGCTTTGCGCGTGGTCAATGCGGTTTATCACATTGCCAATGTCGTGCATATACCCGGCTATCCACGCAAGTTGGCAGGTGCGCTCGTCATAGCCCAGCTCTTCCAGTATCTTCTGCGCAAAATGCGCCACGCGCGTCACATGGGCAAAGCTGTGCTCGGTGTAGCCCAGCGCCTGCAGGGTGTCGTCTGCGCGCTCGATGTACGTTTTAATCTGTTTATCCTGTTTAATTTGTTCCGGTGTTATCATTCTGTCGCCTCCGTTGTGTGTGCGGCGGGCCGGGCCGCCTGTTCCAGCACCACAAAAGCCGTGGCAAACCCGCCCTCGTGCGTAATGGAAAGATGCGCCGCAAGGCCCTTTTGCCGCATGGTTTCGGCAAGGCGGCCCGAAAAGGCAAAATAGGGCGCGCCATTTGGCGCGCGCAGCGCCTGTGCCTGCACCCACACAAAGCCCGAAAGGCCTGTGCCCAGCGCCTTGGCCAGGGCCTCTTTGGCGGCAAAGTTTGCGGCCGCTGTTTCGGCGCGGTGCGCCGGGCTGCGGCCCTGCAGCAGCGCGCGCTCTTCGGGGCCAAACACGCGCTGCACAAAGTGCGCGCGGGCTATGCTTTTTTCCAGCCGTGCCGCGCTGGCCGTATCCACGCCAATGCCGTATATCATGCGCCGTTTGCCCCGCCCTTTCCGGCGCGCATGCCTGGCGCGCCGCTGTTTTCTCAAAGCCTGCCGCCAAACGCGCTTTTTGCAGAAAGCACACAGCCGGCGGCACTTCCATTATACCCCCCGCGCACAGAAAAAGCCATGGGCGGCGCAGAAGTTTGCATTTCATTCACAGAAGTTTTTCCCTCTGCTTACCGCCCGGCCGCCCTGCCGTGCAATGGCAAAGCTATTTTCCCTGCCCGTGGCCCGGGCTGAAAGGCCACAAAAAATTGATTCGTGCCCGCATGGCGTCAAACTGCCCCAGTGCGCCGCAGGCCTGCTATAATGAAAAAAGCCGTTTTGCACGGCTGGCGGAGTGCCCGTGCAGGACGGAAGAAATGGAGATGCTGCCAGATGAAAAACCTGCTGGTCAGCTGCCTTTTGCTTGCCCTGCTGCTTGCCGCATGCGCCCCTGCGCCAGACAGCACTGCCAGCGGCGTGCCGGAAAGCGGGCCCGCTGAACCTTCAGCTTCGTTGGAAGATGCCACCTCTACACCGCCAGATTCCAGTGGCCTTGCATTTTTGCCAATGCAGGAAAATTTAAGCGAAGATGAGATTATTGCGGGTTGTATCTCTTACATAGAGAGCTTCTATCTGGGAGACTGGCTCAATGAGCCTTTTACTTCTACAAAAGACTACTACGATAATAACAGCTTTTGCATGGAGGTAGCTGCCAGTGGTTGCCTGCGCATTTTGTATGAGCAGGCCGGCAGGGAAATCATATGTACACCGGAGGGTGCTTCTTGTTACCCTATTGAGGAATATGAAACGCTCACCCAAGAAATGTACGGCTTTTCTCTTCCCTGCACTGCTTCGGCCTCATGCCCGGAGGGTATGGCGGAAATGCCATATGGGTATGGTGCCCAGATGACAGACATTCGCATTTTACCGGAGCATGCCTTTTTGAAAGACGGCATCGTTCACGTTGTAGCAGAAGAATTGTGGAAGGATTACGGCATGCCGCCTGAACCCATAGGCTATTTGGAATATCAGTTCCAATATTCCAACACATACACCTTCTTCCCTTATACGCTTCTTTCCATTTCTAAAATAGAATTGTAAAAGATATCCCCGCCCTTTGCCAAAGCTGAGGGCAGGGATGTTTTAACCCACATAATTCTGGCAATACTTGCCGGGGGCAAAATCCGGCAAAAAAGAAACCGGCAAACGCAGGAAATAGGCCTTTTTCAAAACGCCACTTGCAAACGGCACGGCCGCGTTGTATAATAACAGGCAGAAAACGCGGCGACAAAGAGAGTACGCGCGGCGAAGCATTTGCACAAAAGAGAAAAGCGCCATGGGCTGAAAGCGCTTTGCAGGTGTGCCGGGCGGAAGTTCACTTTCGAGCGGCCGGGCTGAAGGCGTGTGCTGGTAGGCGCGGACGGGCCCTTCCCGTTACAGAAGCAAAGAGTGTTTGCTCTTGGAAGCAAAAACGTGGGTGGTACCGCGGAGCATTGTGGAACGCACAGGCTTCGTCCCTGAGAACACAGGGGCGAAGCCTTTTTTCGTCCCGGAAAGAAAAGGAGAGGTTTTGTTGAAACAGGCATTGGAACACATCAAGGCCACGGCAGACGAGCTGATTGCCAAAGCCGCCAGCGCCGCCGAAGTGGAAGAGCTGCGCGTGCGCTTTTTGGGCAAAAAGGGCGAAGTGACGGCCATCTTAAAGCAGATGGGCAAGCTTTCCGCTGAAGAGCGCCCGGTAATTGGCGCCCTGGCAAACGAAGTGCGCGAGGCCATTACGGCAGATATTGCCGCGCGCACCAAACAGCTTTCAGACGCCATGCTGGCGCAGCGCCTGGCCGCAGAGGCCATGGACGTAACGCTGCCCGGCCGCCGCCCCGCACAGGGCAGGCGCCACCCGTTTGAGCTGGTGCTGGGCGAGCTGAAAGAAATTTTTCTGGGCATGGGCTTCGATGTGGTAAGCGGCCCTGAAGTAGAGCTGGACCACTACAACTTCGAAATGCTGAACATGCCCAAAAGCCACCCCGCGCGCGACACGCAAGACACCTTTTATATTACGGAAAACGTGCTGCTGCGCACGCAGACAAGCCCCATGCAGATACGCACCATGGAAAAGCAGGCCCCGCCCATTCGCATTATCTGCCCCGGGCGGGTGTACCGTTCGGACGCGGTAGATGCCACCCACAGCCCCATCTTCCATCAGATAGAGGGCCTTGTAGTGGATAAAAACATCACCTTCAGCGATTTGAAAGGCACCCTGGAGATGTTTATTAAAAAGCTGTACGGGCCCGACACGCGCGTGCGCTTCCGCCCGCACCACTTCCCATACACCGAGCCCTCGGCCGAAATGGACATGAGCTGCTTCAAGTGCGGCGGCAAGGGCTGCAGCCTGTGCAAGGGCGATGGGTGGATTGAGATATTGGGCTGCGGCATGGTGCACCCCAAGGTGCTGGAAAACTGCGGCATTAACCCGGAAGAGTATTCCGGCTTTGCCTTTGGCGTGGGGCTGGAGCGCATTGTAATGATGCGCTACGGCATTGACGACATGCGCCTTTTGTATGAAAACGACCTGCGCTTCTTAAAGCAATTCTAAGGGGGAATGAAACGATGAAAATGCCATTGAAATGGGCGAAAGAATTCGCCGCCTTCACCTGCACGCCCCATGAATTTGCCGAGCGCATGACAATGTCCGGCTCGAAGGTGGAGACATACAGCTGCGAGGCAGACGCCATTGAAAACGTGGTGGTGGGCCGCGTAGAACAAATAGAAAAGCACCCGGACGCCGACAGCCTTTTTGTGTGCCAGATAAACGTGGGCGAAGAAAAGGCCATTCAAATTGTGACAAGCGCCACGAACCTGAAGCCCGGCGATTATGTGCCTGTGGCGCGCCACGGCAGCCGCCTGCCCGGCGGCAAGGAAATTCACCGCGGCAAGCTGCGCGGGGTGGAATCGGACGGCATGATGTGCTCCATTGGCGAGCTGGGCCTTACCCTGCACGATTTTCCCGGCCAGCGCGAGGACGGCATTATGGTGCTGGACGAGCCCGCGCCGCTGGGCGCGCCCATTGCGCCCGTGCTGGGGCTGGACGACGTGAGCGTAGAGTTTGAAATAACCCCCAACCGGCCAGACTGCCTTTCGGTGCGCGGCCTTGGGCGCGAGGCGGCTGCCACGTTTGGCGTGCCCTTCTGCGACCATGTGCCCCAGGTGAAGCCCGGCCACGGCAACGCGGCCGAAAAGCTGCGCGTGGAAATTGAAAACCCGCAGCTTTGCTACCGCTATGTGGGCGCCGTGGTGGAAAACGTGCGCGTGAAGCCCTCGCCCCGCTGGATGCGCGAGCGCCTGCGCCTGTGCGGCGTGCGCCCCATCAACAACCTTGTGGATATTACAAACTATGTGATGCTGGAATATGGCCAGCCCATGCACTGCTTCGATTCGAAATATGTGAACGGCGGGCACATCACCGTGCGCAACGCCAAGGCGGGCGAAGAAATTGAAACGCTGGACGGCGTGCAGCGCACTTTGAGCGAAGAGATGCTGGTGATAGCGGACGAAAAGGGCCCCATTGCCGTGGCCGGCGTGATGGGCGGCGAGTTTTCGGGCGTGTATGAAGACACCACCAGCGTTATTTTCGAAAGCGCCATGTTCTACGGCCCGTCTGTGCGCACCACAGCCAAAAAGCTGGGCATGCGCACCGAGGCCTCTGGCCGGTATGAAAAAGGGCTGGACCCGAACGGCTGCCTGCGCTGTTTGCAGCGCGCGCTGGAGCTGGTGCAGCTTTTGGACGCGGGCGACGTGGTAAACGGCGTGGTGGACGTGTGGCCCCACAGGCGCGAAGAGCGCCGCGTGCCCCTGCGGCCCCAGGCCATCAACCGCCTGTTGGGCACGCAGCTTTCGCGCGAAGAGATGGTGGCCATTCTGCTTCCGCTGGGCTTTGAAATGGACGGCGATGACGTGATTGTGCCCTCTTCCCGCTGGGATGTCGAGCGCGACTGCGACCTGGCCGAAGAGGTGGCCCGCTTTGTGGGCTATAACAAAATGCCCTCCACCATTATGCAGGGCGTGGCCTCGGCCCGGCCCACACCGCGCCAGACGTTCCGCGAAAACGTGCTGAACTGGCTGGTGGGCTATGGCCTGTACGAGACAGAGAGCTTCTCGTTCTACAGCCGCAAGGCGTTCGACGCCATTCGCCTGCCGGCACAAAGCCCGCTGCGCAGCCCTGTGGTAATTGCAAACCCGCTGGGCGAAGACACCAGCGTAATGCGCACCACCGCCCTGCCAAGCATTATGGACGTGGTTGCGCGCAACTACAACGCGCGCGCCGCCGAATGCGCCGTGTTTGAGGACGCCACCGTATATCTGCCCCAGGGCGGGCCCGAAGAGCTGCCCCGTGAGGTGGAAACCGTGGTGATGGCCGCCTATGGCCCCACGTGGGATTACCTGGCCCTGAAGGGCGTGGTGGAGGCCGTGTGCGAGGCGGCCAAAACGCCCGCGCCCCGCTTTGTGGCCAACACGCAGGGCACCACCTTCCACCCGGGCCGCTGTGCCGGTATCTACCTTGGGCAAGAAAAACTGGGCACCATTGGCGAGCTTCACCCCGAAACGGCAGCCAACTATGGCATAAAGCCGCGCGTGGCCGCGGCAGAGCTGAATATGGACGTTTTGTTTGCCCACCGGGGCGGCACGCCCGTGTTCCGCCCGCTGCCCAAGCACCCGGCCGTCACGCGGGACCTTGCCCTCGTCATGGATATGGGTGTGCCTGCAGCGGACGTGGCCGAAGCCATCCGCACGGCGGCAGGCAGCGTGCTGGAAAGCCTTGCCCTGTTTGACGTATACACCGGCGAAAAGGTGGGCGAGGGCAAAAAGAGCCTTGCCTATAACCTTGTGCTGCGCGCGCCAGACCGCACCCTGACGGACGAGGAGGCCGAGGCCACCGTGGCCAAGGTGCTAAGCGCGCTGGAAAAAATGGGCGTGGCCCTTCGCAGTTAAGCAAAGGCACACCCTGCGGCGCGCTGAAAAACAGCGCTGCTTTTTAACCCGCACAGGGCCCCGCGCAAATTTCTCTTGCGCGGGGCCCTGTTTTGGGTTACAATAGGAATAGTAAACTGTATAAGGGGAAAGATGCCCTTTATGCAAGCAAAACATCGCCAGGTGCATTTGCGCACAAGGGTGTTCTTTTCGAAGGAGGCGTGTAGTATGAGCGAACCCACTGCTATTTTTTCCATCTATGACGACAAGGATAAGGAGATCCGCGAGGTGCTCACCAGCGTGTACCGCGCCTTGAAAGAAAAGGGCTATAACCCCATCAACCAGCTGGTGGGCTATATCCTCTCGGAAGACCCTACCTACATCACCACTTACCAGGGTGCGCGCGCCAACATCCGCCGCATCGACCGCGACGACCTGCTGCAGGTGCTGTTGAAAAATTACCTTGGCGAATAACCCGAAAGAGGAGCTGTTTTATCCATGGCATTTACCCCGAAACTGAAATACAAAGGCCGCCCGCTGGTGCGCTGCAAAAACGAGATTTATTACGGTAGTTTTTCCGACCCGTTCGTCATTTACATGCAGGTGCTCACCACAAAGGAAGACCACGGCGTGCAGGTGGCAGACCGCATCCACGTCATTCTGCTTTCCACCGACACGCGCAAGAATCCCATTGAGCGCATGCAGCAGCAGTCGATGAAAAACGGGCTGTACAGCGCGTTGGAAATTGGCACCATCTGGCTGGAAAAGGCTTTGAAAGAGGCGGCGAAAGCATAACTCCGCCCACACAGGCAAAACAGCGTCCGGGCTCAGCTATGCACTGCGCCCGGATATTTTTTTGCGGCCCCGCGCACATACCGCTTTTGCCCAAAGGAGGCCTTGTATGAAAACGCTTGTGATACACCGCAGAATACAGCTGCCTTCCCTGCTGGTGCCGTTTTGGGCCGTAACTGGCATCTCAAAAGCAGAATTTATGGCAAGGCACCAGCTTTCTGACGAGCTTTCCTGCAGCCTTGACACATGGGGGCACCCCATTGCCCGCACACAGTTTTGCCCCGGCGAATATGGCGTGCCCATCTATTGCGGCAAAACGGTGCAGCTTGCGGCCGGTGAAGGCGCCTGCACCCTTTTTGCCCTGACGGCCGAGGGGCTGCTTTCCAACGAGCTTGTTTTGCCGCAGGCGGCCGGGGTGTATTCCATTCTGCTGGAGGCAAAGGGCGGGTGGCGGGCGCCCAGCTACCCGCACCTGCGCCTTGCCGGGCAGGTGCAGGGCCTGTAGCCGCCGTGCCGGCCCCTTTTCCTCACACGCGCCCGGAAGGCAGCCGCCTCCCTGGCCGCCGGTTCTGCACGAGATCGGAAGAGCACACGTCTGAACTCCAGTCACACAGTGATCTCGTATGCCGTCTTCTGCTTGAAAAAAAA
>UREN01000035.1 GCA_900546885.1 uncultured Oscillospiraceae bacterium | reverse complement strand
GGCCGCGCGGTGCAGCGCGCGGCCGCAGGGCGGCAAGCAACGTAAAACCGAGGAGACGAAACCATGAAGAAGCTTCTTTCCAGCCTTCTGGCCCTGGCTCTGGCGCTGACACTGCTGGCCGGCTGCAGCGCAGATGGGGCTGCCTCTGCTTCGCAGCCCGCAGCCACACCCGAGCCTACCCCCACGCCCGAGCCCTATACGCCGGAGGTGCTCACCGGCCTGAAACAGGGGGAAGATTACCCCACAAACCAGCGCTTTGCCTGCGTGATGGTGAACAACATCTCTGACAGCGCCTATCAGAACGCCCGCCCGCAGGACGGCCTGTCTGAGGCGGATATTCTGGTGGAGATTAAGGTGGAGGGCAATATCACGCGCTTCATGGCGATGTATCAGGATTATACGAAGATTCCGCAGATCGCGCCGGTGCGCTCTGGCCGCGACCAGTTCTTCCAGCTGATCATCCCCTTCCATCCGCTGTATATCCACATCGGCGAAAGCGTCATCCAGACGCAGTATAAAAACAATTACGATTACGAAGATTTCGACGTCAACTTCGATTACACCGGCTTTAGCCGGGACCAGAGCCGCGGAAATGTGGCATCGGAGCACAAAGCATATACAAATGCCGAACACCTGGCCAGCGCCATTGAACAGCTTGGCACAGACACAGAAATTACCTATAACAGCACATTCTTCAATTTTGTGCCCTATGACGAGCCCGCCCGCGTGTTGACGGGCCCCAGCGCCGCCCGTATTCAGGTGACGCATTCCAACCGCTATAAAACATATTTCGACTGGGATGAGGCTGCCGGCAAATACATGATGAGCCAGTATTCGCACGCCAGCGGTTCCATCGAGCCCAGTGTAGACCGCAACAACGACCAGCAGCTTGCCTTTGACAATGTGCTGGTCATCATGACAGAGTTCGACGTGTGGCCCGACCCGGGCGATTCCGGCTACGATTTGCAGAAAGTGACGTACGGCTCTGGCTACGGCTATTATTTCAGCGGCGGCCGTGCCGAAAAGGTGTGCTGGGAGAAGCCCACGCCGGATTCTGCCCTGCGCATTCTGTATGCCTTTGGCGAGGAAGAGCAAGTGCAGTTCAACACCGGCAAGACATACCTTGCCGTTGTAGACCTGGAGGAAGCAGAGGGCTTCACCTTTGAGCCGGATGAGAGCGAGGTTGCCAGCTCTGCCAGCGGGGCAGATGCGGGCAGCACCGTTTCGGAAAGCACGGCTGCGCAATAATTTTGTGTGCATGCGCACACACAGCGAGGAAACAGCATGAGAGCTTGGATGAAAAAATGCATGGCGCTGGCGCTTTGCGCGGCGCTGTGCCTGGGGCTTGCAGCGTGCGGAGAGAATGCGGCGCCGTCCACGGCCTCCGGCGCGAACGCCCCGGGCTTTGAGGGCGAGGAGGCGCCGGATTATAACCTGATTACCGGCCAGCCGCTGGCCGAGGGCATGGCAGTGGGCCAGCGCCCCGTGGCGGTGATGGTGCGGGCCGAACGCGCCGGCTGGCCGCAAAGCGGCCTGGCGGGCGCCGACGCCCTGGTAGAGATGGCCACGCAGGGGGGCCAGACGGCGCTGATGGCGCTATATGCCAACACCGCAACCCTGCCGCAGGTGGGCCCTGTGGGCCCCTTGTGGGACCAGCACCTGCAGCTTGCCATGGCGGTGGACGCCGTGTGCGTGCACATTGGCGGCAGCGTGTATGCAGAAAACCTGCTGAACGCAAAAACGTATCAGGACGTGGATGGAGAATATGTGGGCACGCAAAGCTTTGTGTTCATGACAGAGCGCAGAGATTACGGCAACGAATTCTCCTGGTATGTGAACGCAGAAGGCCTTTCCACCGGCATGAGCACGGTGGGCCTGGACGCAAGCAAGGGCAGCAATGTACCCTTCCTGCGCTTTGCCAAGGCGCCCTTTACTCCGGCAGGCGGCGATGCGCCCGAGGTGGCGTTCCAGTTTTCCGAGCAGTGCCCGGTGCGCCTGGTGTATGACGAGGCGGGCAGCGTTTACCTGAAAGAGGCGTATGGCGAGGCGCACAAGGACGGCGAAACGCAGCTTGCCTTCCAAAATGTGCTGGTGCTGTTCAGCGAGACAGGCGAGAAGCCGGACGACACCGGCGCTGTGGATTATCTGTTTGGCACCGGGCAGGGCTGGTATTGCTTTGGCGGCAAATCGATGCCCGTCACCTGGGCGAAGGAAAGCGAACAGGCCCCGCTGGAACTGTTTGATGAAAACGGCCAGGCACTGCGGGTGAACACCGGCAAAACCTACCTTGCCTTTGTGCCGGCAGCGCAGCAAAGCACGCTGAACCTGGCGCAGGCCGCCCAAACGGCCTCTTCGGCCCCCTCGGGCAGCAGCCCGGCAAGCTCCTCCGCTGCGGCATGACTTTTGAAAAAACCGCCGTCCTAACAAAGGCGCGTTGGCGTAAGAAAACATTGCCTCTGAAACAGAAATTCGGGCGCATAGCGTCGTCAAGGACATTTGCAGGCCAAAAGCACGGCCTGCATTTTCCCGCACAAGCGGGAAAACCATGTCGTGTGCTGCCGCATCCCGCCAGGGATGCGGCTGGCTTTGCCACCGCACACCTTGACAACCACAAAGGGTTCTGCGGTTTTACGAAGTAAAATGCCTGCTTACAGCAGGCAAGCAGACCCTGCCGTAGGCAGGCGCGGTTTTACGAAGTAAAATGCCTGCTTACAGCAGGCAAGCAGACCCCGCCGAAGGCGGATGGCGGCACTTTTCCTTGCTCTGCAACCCTAATTTCTGCTTCAGAGGTGTAAAGCAGTTTTGGCCCGGCAATTTTGGGCGAATAGTAGCGTGAAAAAAGCCCGGTAATCCTGACGGATTACCGGGCTTTTTAAATGCGCTAGGCGCCAAAATTGTCAGTCCAAAACCGATGTTTTCTTGCGTCAACGCGCCTTTGCGCCCTGTTTTTCTTCAAAATTGCCAGCCCGCGCCGGGACGCAGCACTGCCCGCGCGCCGGCACATTGGGCAGGCATCAGATGTAGAAGAAGTTGCTCCACACCGATTGCTCGATATAGGTGTTATAGCCCATGGACGAAACCGTGCCCCAGCTTACCAGCAGGGTGATGAGGATTGTCCCAAGCCACACATTGCCTGTCAGCTTATACAGCTTTCTGGACAAATATGTGGTAAGCGGCAGCATCAGCGGCAGCGAAAAGGCCGAGTTCCAGTTGCAAATTGCCGTGCCGCCGGTGTGCAGCACAATGACGTTCACCATGCAGCACAGCCACACGCCCGCCGTGCTGAACAGCACCGTGAACAGCGTGTCTTTCCACTCGGGAATATCAGAACGCACCGTGTAATTCGTCAGCACGTTAATCGCCAGCTGCGGCAGGAAAATCACCAGCGCAAACTTCAGCGCCAGCCACCAGTATTCCACCTTCATGGCGCCAAACACATTGTTCCAGAAGCGGAAGTCTTCGCCGAACAGGTAACGGATCACGCCCAGGGAAACGTATGCCGCTGCAATCAGGCACACTGCCAGCAGCAGTGCCCGCACCACTGTTTTGCCGGGCACTTTCAGGCCAAACGACACCTTGCGCCCCGCTTTTTTATCCTGCCAGTAGAATACCGCCAGAAGCACAACAGCAAGCAGGCCCATAAAGCCGAGATACATAAAGATAACCCACCAGTTGAAGAACAGGGGCAGTACCTCGAAGTACGGCATAAAGGGATTGAATATCCGGTTCGTCACCAGGATGGCAACAAAGCTCAGCGCCACCATCAGCACGCCGAACACCCAATATTTCTTCTTATCAAAGGAAACCTGCACCACATCCCCTGTGGCACTCTCGCGTGCAAACGGTTTCAGCTGCATCATCATCACCGCAAGCGGAACCAGCATAAGCACCATGCAGATCATTGCCAGCCCGTTCAGCACCTCGCGGCCAAAGAAAATTGTGTTCGCTGTGCTGATGGGCTGGGCATCGCCCGCCAGCAGCTCACCGTTGTTATAGGCCAGTGTCTGTTCAAAAAATTTCAGCGCGTCCGAAACCGACCGTACCGAAATCTGGTTGGTGGCATGCATCTCCGGATTGAAGCAGACAACCCTCGCACAGCGCCCTTCCACAGCCTGGCGCAGCTGTTCGTTGTCTGTAATGCTAATTTCCGTATAGCCGCCCAGCTGTTCATGAGAAGCGGTTATGTCATCAATGCTGTACCAGGTCTCATCTGCCACAGTTTCCGCCGAATGCCAGGCCTCCAGCGTTGTTTCCGCTGCAGGGTAGCCGATGTAGGAATCATAATCTCCAATGATAAGCCCAAGGTTTACCTGTGCGTTTCTGCGCACTTCAAACCCGCCTACCGTCACGGTTTGCATGGGCGACACCTGCGGCGCATCGCCGCCCACAATCAGCGCGGCTTTCAGCCTTGTGTTGAAATGCTCGGTCTTTTCCGCCTTGATGGTGTTAAAATGCGCCAGCTGGTCTTCATTCAACCGCTGTTCTGCCAGTGTGCTGGCGTCCTGCGTAATTTCGCTTTCGGTAAACTTCTGCCCGAATTCTTCATACAGCACATTGATCAGAATATCGTTCAGCGTATAATACCCCACGTCGATGGACGCTGCATAAGAGGTTCTGCGCGAGCCCTGCGAATGGCCCATCATGCCAATGCGGGTCTGGTCCACAAACTTCAGCGTGCGCACAAATTCCAGCGCGTCATGCAGGCCGCCCGGCGTGTTGCGGGCATCGTAATCCTGCTCGCCGGCCCCTATCTCATCCCTTTGAGGGAATTCGCTGATGCCCGAACCGTTGGCGCTTACTGCAAACACAACAAACCCGCGGCGCGCCAGCTCCATGGCATAACTGTTCATGCCCTTGTGGGTGCAACCGGCCCCGTGTGTGACAATAACAGCTGGCAGGCTGTCTTCGTCCGTCGTTCCCACAGGGTAGTACAATTCCCCGTCCAGCAGGGCGCCCCGCGCGTCAATGTTGATCTGCTCGATCTTTACGCGCCCAAAATTGGTTGCCAGCACATGTGCAAAGCCGCTGAAAAGTAAAATCAGCACGGCCAGCAGCGCAAACAGCCGCTTTGCCCCGTCCGTTGTTTTGTTGGTAAATTTACCCATGTAACCGTTCCTCCTTACAACTTAAGCTTAATGAAAACAAAAAACAGGCCTGTGTTTTGTAACCCCTCCCTCAGCCGCATGGCCCGGTGTGCCAAGGCCGGACGGCTTCGATATTACCGGCAGAACTTATTGAAGCTCCTCTTTTTCCGGCAACGCCGGTATTGCGCCCAGCTTGGAAGCCGTCAGGCTGCCCGCCATGCAGCCCAAATGAAGCAGCTCTACAGCTTCCTGCTCCGTCATGGAATGCAGCGCGGCGCGCTCTTTGCCCGCCAGCGCCGCCAAAATCGTGCCCAGAAATGCATCGCCTGCGCCGGTGGTGTCGGCCACCGTCACCGGCAGGGCCTCGGCCCTGCCCAGCAGGCCGGAAGGGTTGGCCGCCAGCGCGCCGCGCGCGCCGCATGACGCCAGCACCAGCGCGTCATACTGCTTTGCCAGTTCCGCCGCGCCCTGTGCGGCGTTTTCCTGCCCCAGAAGAAAAGCTACTTCCTCTTCGGAAACCTTGATAATATCGGCACAGCGCATCCCCTCTTCAAACGCCTGCCGGGCCTGCGCAGCCTGCGGCCATAAAAACGGGCGGTAATTGGGGTCAAAACTGACAAGAAGCCCCATTTCTTTCGCCCGCCGGGCTGCACGCAGCACAGCCCCGCGCGCGGGTTCGTCTGTAAGCGACACCCCGCTGAAGTGGTATACCCCGCATCCTTCCATTGCCTCATCGGGGATGCCCGCATCGGTAAGAAGGATATCTGCACCCGGCTTCCGGTAAAAGGTGAAGCTGCGGTCGTTTCTTTCGTCCAGGTCCACAAACGCCAACGTGGTGCGGGCGCGGGCCGTGCGGCTGATAAAGCGCGTATCAATGCCCGCGGCCAGCATGCTTTCAATTAGAAATGTGCCGAAGTTATCGCTGCCCACCACAGCGCACAAACGCGCTTTGATGCCCAGCTTTGCCGCCATGGCCAGCACATTGGCAGGCGCCCCGCCCGGGTTGCGTGCATACAGCAGCTGCCCTTGCGAAGACGTGCCGCACGGCGTAAAATCTATCAGCAGCTCGCCCGCTGCACAAATGCCTTTTTTCTCCATAGATTCCCCTTCTCTTTGCTTGCAGTTAAACCATTGCGCAACCGATTAACTGCTGTTAACAGAATAACACATCAAACTTTGTTTTTTCAATGCCACAAACCGCCAAAGAAGTGCCCCCACTTTTGTGCAAGTTGTTTAATCGATTAACTGCAAATGCAAACGCTTGCTTTTTCTTTTCTTCGCCTCTAAAATAAAAATAGAACATGGCAGGGCGCGCATCTTTGCCCTGCCCGGCAAAACGGGGGGCAAGGCAGGTATTGTGAAAAAAAGCAGCATGGCCGATGTGGCGCGCCTGGCGGGCGTTTCAACCGCCACCGTAAGCCACGTCATCAACCGAAGCCGGTTTGTGTCGGAAGAAGTGACGCAACAGGTGGAAAAGGCAATTCGCCAGTTGAACTATATTCCAAACCAGATGGCGCGCAATTTGAAAACAGGCCGGAACCATACGGTGTTGTTTATTGTGCCCGATATTGCCAACAGCTTTTTTGCCACAGCCATTGAGGCGGTGGAAAGCGTGCTGGTGGCCGCGGGTTACCGGCTGGTGATTGCCAACACAAAAGAAGATTTTGCGCGCGAGGCCGTCCATCTGCAGGGGGCCGGCAACGGCACAATAGACGGCCTGCTGCTGGCCAGCACGGCCGGGCAGTGGGAACAGGTGGCGCCCCTGCTTCCGGCCGGGCTTCCCACCGTGCTGGTAGACCGCGTGTTCGAACACACAGGCAGCAGCGTCAGCGTGGACAGCGCAGCCGCTTTGGGGCAGGCGGTAAAAGCCCTGGCCGCGCAGGGCCATGCCCGCATAGGCTTCATTTCGGGCATTGCGCGGCTTTCTTCCACCAAAGAGCGCCTTGCCGCCTACCGGCAGGCCATGGCAGCCTGCGGCCTGCCGGTGGAAGATGGCTTTGTTCAAACGGGCGATTCCATGCGCGGAAGCAGCCCGCAGTGCTGCGAAAAGCTGCTGGCGCTGGGCTGCACTGCCATCATCGTCTCTAACGGCGTAATGGCCTGCGATGTCGCCTATTACTGCATGCAGCACCATACCAAGGCGGCCCTGGTGGGGTATGTGGATTCCCCGCTTCAAAGCCGGATGGCGCCGTATTTTGCCTCTGTCTTCCTGCCCACGGAGGAACTGGGCCGGTGCGCAGGGCAGGAAATTCTGCGCCTGATGGCAAACCCAGGCGCCGTGCCGCAGGCCGTCCGCCTTCCGGCACAGTTCCGGCCATCCGCACAGGCCGGGGCTGCACCATGCTGCAAACCGGAACAGGAACCGTAAAAAGCCGGGGCTGGCCAGCCCCGGCTTTTTGTTTTATGTTTGTGCCCGCTTTTACGCCTCTGCCGCCGGCAAAGCTTCCGGGGCCGGGCCTTCCGGCCCCGGCTGGGGTTCCTGCACCGGTGCGGGCGCCGCGCACAGCGGGAAGGTGACGGTGGCCTTGAACAAATCGCCGTCCGTCTCCACGGCAAAGGTGCCGCCCTGCAATTCGGCAAAGCTTTTGGCAATGGCAAGGCCAAGGCCGCTGCCCTCGGTGTTGCGGCTTCTGTCGCCGCGCACAAAGCGCTCGGTGATGGTGGCGGCGTCGAAATCCAGCTCGGCAGAAGAGACATTCTTCATCATGATAACCGCGCGCTGCCCCTGGCGCTGCAGCGAAAGGTAGGCCCGTGTGCCCGCCAGGGCATATTTTGTGATATTTACCACCAGGTTTTCCAGCACGCGGAATGTTTTCTGGCCGTCCAGCTCGGCATACAGCTTTTCGGGCGGGAAGCTCCAGCGGAAATCCACCCCGCAGGCGGCGATGGCATCCTCCAGCTCGAACTGAAGCTGGCGCATCAGCGAGGCAAGCTCCACCGTCTCTTTGTGCAGCGTCACACTGCCGGAGGCCGCCTTGCTCATTTCAAACAGGTCTTCAATCAGCCGCTTCAGGCGCTGGCTCTTTTTCTCCAGCGTGGCCACATACTCGCGGCGCGTGGCCTCGTCCAGCGAATCGTCTTTCAACAGGTCCACATAGGTGATGATGGCCGTAAGCGGCGTTTTCAAATCGTGCGAGACGTTGGTAATAAGCTCTGTCTTCATATTCTGGCTGCGCACTTCCTCCCGCACGGCGCGGGCAAAACCGGCCTGCACGGCGTTCAGTTCGTCACGCAGGGGGTTCAAAACGCCCACGTCCTCTTCCAAAGGCACATCCAGGCTGCCCTGCGCCATATGCTGGGTGTGCGCCAGCACGGTGTTGTAATTTTTCTGCAGGCGCACAAACCAGCGGCGCAGAATGAAAAACAGCACAAAGCTGTAAATCAGCGCCCCGGCAATGCCCGCAAACCAGGCAGAGCACAGCAAAGCCACCAGAAGGAAATTGATAAGCAGCAGCCGGAACAGCGTGTTCTCCACCGGGCGCCGCAGGTCCACCGAGGCAAAGCGGCGTACGGCGCCGCCGCATGTGTTCAGCAAAGCGGCCGGCACGCGCACCAGAAGGCAGCGGCAGCGCAAATAGCGCCAAAAGCCGTCGCGCAGGCCAGCGCCCAGCGCCGCGCCCCCCTCAAACACGAAAAACACACCCAGCCACAGCAGGGATGCCGCCACAATCTTTCCCAGCAGCATGCTGCCGCCTGCATCTAAAAAGAACAGCGTGTGCGCCACATCAGCAAACGTGCCGTCGCGTGCGGCCCACACAATATGGCCCGCGCCGTCCCAGCAGCACACCAGCACGCAAAAGCCCATGAACACATGCCATTCCAGCGGCAGCTTGCCCCAAAAGCCGCGCCCCAGCGCAAGGCGGCGGAAAAGCGCCCCCAGCAGCCCGGCGGCCAGCGCAAGGCAAAAAACAAGCAGAGATGCCAGGGCAAAGAACTGGCAGAACATTTCAACCTCGCGCGGAATGTAAAAAGCAGGCTGCTCGCCCCAGCTTGCGTCATCCCCGCTGGCTGCTGCGCGATTGCCCGCGGTGTCTTCCTCCGCCCCATACAGCTGCGCATAGTTCAGCACCGCGCCGGGCTCTGCCATGCTGCCATAGGTTTGCTGCAGCTCGTCAAAATAGCGCTGTGTCTGCCGCACAGACCAATCTGTGCCCACCGTCCACAGCAATGCGGTAAGCAGGGTGACGCACACAAACGTCGCCGCCAGCCGCACGGGGTCAAAGAGCTTCAATTTTGTACCCAATGCCCCACACCACCTTCAGATATTTCGGGTTTTTGGTATCCAGCTCAATCTTTTCGCGCAAATTGCGCACATGCACCATAATGGTGTCTGTGTTCACCGCCTTCTCATTCCATACGCGCTCGTATATCTCGTCCGCCGAGAACACATGCCCCGGGTTTTTGATGAGCAGCGCCAGAATTTTGAATTCCAGCGGCGTCAGTTTTACCGGCATGCCGTCCAGCGTGACGCTGGCCGTCTCTTCGCAAAGCTCCAGCCCGCCCACACAATAGCGCGGCGGGCCCTGCCGTGCCTGCTGGCCGCCGGCCATGGCCAGAAACCTCTGGTAGCGGCGCAGGTGGCTTGCCACGCGGGCCAAAAGCTCCATGGGCACAAAGGGTTTTGTCACATAATCGTCTGCGCCCATGTTGAGGCCGGTAATTTTGTCAATATCCTCCGATTTGGCCGAAAGCATAATCACCGGAAAATCGTATTTTTCCCGCAGCTTCAGCACCATGGTGATGCCGTCCATCACGGGCATCATCACGTCCACAATGGCAAGGCTGATGTTCTGCTGTTCCAGCACCTCCAGCCCCTCTTTGCCATTGGCTGCCTTGTGCACGGTGTAGCCCTGGTTTTTCAAATAGATGGCCACGCCCTCGCGGATTTCGGCGTCATCCTCCACTACCAGAATGTGTGCCTGCATGCGTTGTGCCCTCCTTCGCGGCCTGCTGTGCGCACAGAGGGCGCGGGCGTGCCCGCGCCCTGCGGCGCCGCATTTTATGATACCCTTTTTTGGGGCCGTATGCAACCCGCGGCGCGGCAGGGCGTCAGGTCAGCATGCGGCCAGCTGCGCGCGCAGCTTCAGCTTGGCGCGGTAAAGCTGGGTGTGCACGGTTTTGGGCATGCGGCCCAGCGTGCGGGCAATGTCCTCCACCGGGCAGCCCTGCAGAAAATACAACACGCTGACGGTGTGGTATGGCTCGGGCAGGGCGCATATCTGTTCCTGCGCAGCGCGCGAGGCAAGGCGCAGCTCTGCCTGCGCCGCAAGGCTTTCCGCGCCCGCGGGGGCCGCGCTTTCTGCGGCAAAATCCGTCAGCTGTGTGCGGCGGGCCCAGGCGCTTTTCAAATGGTCTTTCGCCTTGTTGGCCGCAATGCGGCACAGCCAGGCCTTCTGCGCGCCGGCCGGGCAGGCGCCGCGGTGCACCCAGGCGGAGAGGAATGTCTCCTGGGCGAGGTCCTGCGCAAGGTGCTCGTCATGCACAAGGCGCAGGCACACGGTATATACAAGCTTTTCGTATTGTTCCATCATGGCGTTAAACGCGCAGGGGTCCATGGCCGGGCCGCCTCCCTCTTGTTTCATTGCCCCCTATTTTACACAGGGAAACGAAAAAAGGCCGCGCCAAAAAACGAAAGAAAACCGAAAGATTTTCTGAAAAACTCAGAAAATCTTTCGGTTTTCATTTGTACCCCAAAAACGGTTAGCCCTCCAGGGGTTCTGCACGGCCGCGGGCAAAGAAAAACAGCCCCAGCGTGCCTGCGGCCGAGATGGCCGCCGCAAACAGCAGCATGGCGCGCACGCCCAGCGCGTCTATCAGAACGCCGCCCAGCGCCGCCGAAAGCACCGTGCCCAGCGTGCTGGCCGCCACCATCAGCGTCTGCCCGGCCAGCCTGCGGTGCGGCGGAAACGCACGGTTGGCATAATACACCGTGCAGGGGATAACCAGCGCATAGCCCAGCGGCTGCAGGAATTGGGCCGCATATACCCCCGCAAGGCCGCCCGAAAGGGCAATGACAAGGCTTTTGGCCGTGAGCCCCAGCCCGGAACAGAACATCAGCGTGCCCGCGCTTCGGCTGCGCAGCAGCCGGCCCGCCAGCGTCATGGCGGGCAGCTCCAGCGCGGCGGCAATGGCAAACACAGCGCCCATGTCGCCGCTGGTGCCGCCGCGCGCCGTCACTGTCTGAATCATATAGGTGATATTGAGGTTATAGCCCATAAACAGCCCAATGCAGCTTGCCAGCACCGGCCGAAAGGCCCTGTCGCTTTTCAGCACAGCCAGCGGCCCCTGTTCCCGGTGTGCCGTGCGGTGCACCACCTGCCCGTTTGCCCCGGGAAGCAGCAGCAGGCTTAGCCCCAGGGCGGCCAGAAGCACAAGGTGCACCAGGGGCATTACGCCCACGCCGCGCGCGGCGGTGAAAGCCCCCACCGCCCAGGAGCAAACCGCATAGCCAAAACTGCCCATGCCGCGGGCAAAGCCAAAATCCAGCCGGCGGCCTGCGTTCGAAAGCTCCATGGCAATGGCGTTCAGCAGCCCCTGCATGGTGTACAAAAGGCCGTACATCAAAACAATAAGCGCCGCGCACACCGGCGCCTGCCCGTTCACAAGGCACAGGGCGCCCGCCAGGGCAGCCAGCGCAAGCGCCATGCCCAGCACCACCGCACGCGCGCTGCCTGCGCGCGGCACAAGGCCTGCGCAAAGCGGCTGAAACAGAATGCCCGCCAGGTTGCCCGCGGCAATGATAGCGCCCGCGGCGGCAGAGGAATAGCCCAGCGAAAGCAGGAACACCGTGGCGTAACTCATCACGGCGCAAAACGAGGCCCAATAGGCCACCTGCACAGCTGTGATGCGCGCGGTGTCCCACGAAAATGGCTGCTTGATATTCCTCCCCCCTTTCTCAGAAAAGCGGCGCCTCGCTGTGGCGAAGCGCCGTTTCCGTGCATACGATTAGAACAGGCCGCTGATGACGCCGTGTTCGTCCACGTCAATGGCCTCGGCCGCCGGCTTTTTCGGCAGGCCGGGCATCGTCATGATATTGCCCATTTCCGCCACCACAAAGCCCGCGCCTGCAGACAGGCGCACCTTGTTCACCGTCATGGTAAAGCCCTCGGGCGCGCCCAGAAGCGAGGCGTCATCCGAAAAGCTGTACTGCGTCTTGGCAATGCACACCGGCAGCTTGCCAAAGCCGCAGGCCTTAATTTCGGCCAGCTGCTTTTTGGCCGCCGTGCTGTACACAACGTCCTTTGCGCCGTAAATGTCGCGGCATACGGCCAGCAATTTCTTATCCACGTCCATATCCTCGGGGTAGGCAAAGCGGATGGGCCGCTGTTCCAAAATGCCCAGCACGTTCTCGGCCAGCTCCAGCCCGCCTTCGCCGCCTTTGGCAAACACCTCGCTCAGCGCGCAGGGCACGCCCATGTCAGCACACAGCTCACGCAGGTAGGCGTGCTCTTCGGCGGAATCGGTGGGGAAGGCGTTGATGGCCACGCACACCGGCAGGCCAAACTTTTTCTGCATATTCTCCACATGGCGGCGCAGGTTGGCGCTGCCCGCGGCCAGGTAATCCACATTGGGCGTGCCGTATTCCTCCTTCGGGCAGCCGCCGTGGTGCTTCAGCGCACGCACCGTGGCCACCACCACCACCGCGCTGGGCGCAATGCCCGCCATGCGGCACTTGATGTCCAGGAACTTTTCGGCCCCAAGGTCTGCCCCGAAACCGGCCTCCGTCACCACATAATCGGCCACCTTCATGGCGCAGCGGGTGGCCGCCACGCTGTTGCAGCCGTGCGCAATGTTGGCAAACGGCCCGCCGTGCACAAAGGCAGGCGTGTGTTCCAGCGTCTGCACCAGGTTGGGCTCAAAGGCGTCTTTCAGCAGCGCCGTCATGGCGCCCTCGGCGTGCAGCTGCCCGGCCGTGACAGGCTGGCCGCCGTAAGTATAGCCCACCACAATGCGGGCAAGGCGCTGTTTCAGGTCGGAAAGGCTGGAGGCAAGGCAGAAAATAGCCATCACTTCGCTTGCCACCGTGATGTCAAAGCCATCCTCGCGCGGCGTGCCGTTCACCTTGCCGCCAAGGCCGTCCACCAAAAAGCGCAGCTGGCGGTCGTTCATATCTACACAGCGCTTCCAGGTGATGCGGCGCGGGTCAATGCCAAGGGCGTTGCCGTGATGGATATGGTTATCCACCATGGCGGCCAGCAGGTTGTTGGCCGCGCCGATGGCGTGCAAATCGCCCGTGAAGTGCAGGTTGATGTCCTCCATGGGCACCACCTGGGCATAGCCGCCGCCCGCGGCGCCGCCCTTGATGCCAAACACGGGGCCAAGGCTTGGCTCGCGCAGCGCAAGGCACACGTTTTTGCCCATGCGGTGCAGCGCGTCGGCAAGGCCTACGCTGGTGGTGGTTTTGCCCTCGCCCGCGGGCGTGGGGCTGATGGCCGTAACCAAAATCACCTTGGCGGGCGTCTTTTTTTCGGGCACCATCTGTGCCACAACTTTTGCCTTTGTGCGGCCGTAGGGAATCACCGCCTCCTGCGGGATCCCCATTTGCTGGGCCACCTCCAGAATGGGGGTCAAAACGGCCTCCTGGGCAATTTGGATATCAGTTTTCATATGCGGGCAACTCCTTTCCACACGGGAAATATTCCGGGCCTTCCTCCCTGCGCATCAAACGCGCTTCTCACTTGAAATTCTAGCAAATCGGCGCCCGGAATACAAGCGCGTGCCCGCCCATTTGATTGACTTTTCATAGTACGAACGGTAAAATGAAGGTTACAAGAACGACAGCCCGAACCATACGGAGGAAACCTCATGGAGATACAAATTATTGCAGACAGCTGCTGCGACCTTACCCCCACTTTGCGCCGCGTGCTGCGCGTGCGCACGGCAAGCCTCACCATTCGGGTGGATGACGGCGAATTTATTGATGACGAAAACCTGGATATTCCGGCCCTGATGGCCGCCATGAAACAAAGCGCCAACGCCCCCACCACGGCCTGCCCCGCGCCGGAGGCCTATGCCGCCATGATGGCGCAGGCGCCCATGACATTCGTTGTGACGCTTTCCTCGCGCCTTTCCGGCAGCTATAATGCGGCCTGCGTGGGCCGCGACATGGCGCTGGAGGCAGACCCCTCGCTGAAAATTTGCGTGCTGGATTCTGAAAGCGCCAGCGCGGGCGAGACGCGCATTGTCATGCTGCTGCGCGATTTGATTGACGCAGGGCTCGCTTTTGAAGAGATTGAGCAGCGCGCGCGGGCCTTTATTGCCCCCATGCGCACGCGCTTTGTGCTGGAAGATTTGAGCCACCTTGTCAAAAACGGCCGCATTTCGAAAATGGCGGGCTTTGTGGGCACTGTGCTGAACCTGCGCCCCCTGATGGCAGACAACGGCCACGGCGAGATTGTGTGCCTGGAAAAGATACGCGGCACGGCGAACGCCATGAAAAAGCTGGTGGAACATGTGGCCGCCGAGACGGCGGATGCCGCGCGGGCCAGCATAGTGCTGGTTTTGAGCTACTGCAACTGTGCGCCCCGCGCGCTGGAGCTGCAGAAAAACCTGCTTGCCAGCTGTGCGGCGCTGAAGGACGTAATTATGGTGCCCACAGGCGGCATCTCCACCGTGTATGCCGATGACGGCGGCGTGGTGCTGGCGTTCTGACGCAGCGGGGCCGGTTTTCAAAACGAAAAACTCCCTTTCCGGCCGGAAAGGGAGTTTTTTCATGCCCCGGCAGGCCGCCCCGCCGCGGCCGCCTGTCAGGTATTCTTTGTAAAGCGCGCCGCCAGCCACAACGCCAGCGCCCCGGCGGCAAGCTTTGCCGCAAAATAGGCCGCCATGGCCCGGCCGCCCGCCACGCTGGAGGCAAAGGCCATCTGCCCGCCCAGCACAAAGGCGCCCGCCACCGTAAACGCCGCGTTCATCACCTTGCCGCGCACATCCATGCGAGGGTACAGCGGAAGCATGGAAACGCTGGACACCAGGCTTGCCGCCAGGCCCAGCACAGCATATTCGTTCACCCCAAGGCGCGCAGCCAGGCGGGAAAGCATGCCGCCGCACTTTGCCAGCAAAAGGCTGCTGGCCACCAGCGAGCCGCACACCACTGCCGTGATTTTTGCCACAATGATAAGCGCCTCGGCCACCGCCTGCTGCGGGGCCGGCGCAAGGCCCGGCACAAACAGCCCCAGCACCACGGCGCAAAACAGCGCAATGCCAAGCCAGCGCACCGCACTGCCCAGAAAGGCCAGCACCCGCAGGCAGCCGCGCGGGGCAAAGCGAAGCGCAAGGCAAAGCACGGCGCACAGCAGGGCCACAGGCCACAGGTTCTGCAGCAACACGCCCGGCGCAAGGCCCAAAACGGCCCCGCCCAGCAGCAAACCGGCGGGCAGCGCCACCACGCCCCACAAAACGCCCTGCATAAAGCCCATCACCTCATGGCTTTGCAGCGCGCCCAGCGAGGCGGGCAGCACAAAGCTGACAAGGCAGCCCAGGGTAGAGGCCACCAGCAGCCCCGCATACGCGGCAAGCTGCGGGGTGGCTGCCAGCGCCTGCGCAATGGCCCAGCCGCCCATATCCGGCGCCAGCACAAGGCCCGCGGGCAGCGCCGCGTCAAACGGCAGCGCACTGCCGCCCTGCCCGGCCATGCCAGACAGGGCCGAAACGGCCACGCTGTATATACCTGCCATGGAAAGGCACAGCGGACCCATAGCGGCAAGCCCGTTGCGAAAGGCCGGGGCCACGCCCAGCTTGCCGCCCAGGGCCTCATCCACTGCGCCCAGCGCTGCGAACAGCAAAAGAACCGCTACGGGCGCGTTCACTTTTTCACCGGCGCGCAGGCCTCTGCCAGCCAGGCGTTTTCTTCCGGCGTGAGGAAAGCCTCCAGCTCGGCCCTCACCATGGCGTGGTAATCGTTCAGCCAGCGCAGCTCTTCTTCTTCCATCAGGGAAAGCACCAGCGGGCGCGTGTCGATGGGGCAGTAGGTGAACGGCTCGAAGCCATAAAACTTGCCGTACTCCGTCTCGCACACGGGCACGCACAAAAGCTCGTTTTCAATGCGGATGCCCAGTTTGCCCTCTTCATAAATGCCGGGCTCGTCGGTGATGGTCATGCCGGGCACAAAAGGCGCCGTGCCGCGGGCAGAAAGGCTTTGCGGGCCCTCGTGCACACCGCCCACAAAGCCCACGCCGTGGCCTGTGCCGCAGCGGTAATCCAGCCCGCGGCGCCACAGCGTCTCGCGCGCAAGAATATCAATGTTCTGCCCGGCGCTGCCCTCTTTAAACACAGCGCGCGCCGCGGCAATATGGCATTTCAGCACCAGCGTGTAATCTTCGCGCTCTTCCTCTGTCAAAGCGCCAAGGGCATAGGTGCGGGTGATGTCTGTGGTGCCGTCGCGGTACTGGCCGCCGCTGTCCACCAGCAAAAAGCCGTGCGGCTCAATGGCCGCGCACGCCTGAGGCGTGGGGGCATAGTGCATCATGGCCGCGTTGGGGCCATAGGCGGCAATGGTTTCAAAGCTGGCGCCCAGGTTTTCCTCCTGGGCACGGCGCAGGCCCAGCAGATAGTCGCTGGCCTCCATCTCCGTCCAGCTTTCGCCCGCAGCCAGGCGGCGGCGCAGCTCTATTTCAAAGCGCACCATCGCCGCGCCATCCTTGCGGTGCGCCTGTTTCATGCGGGCAATTTCCGTCTCGTTTTTTACGCCCTTCAGCGCCTGCACGGGTTCTTCGCCCTCTTGCAGGGTTACGGCCGGGTTTTCTTCCAGCGCGCGCAGCATGGCCCAGCTTGTCCCCGCCGGCTCATACAGCACCGTTGCGGGCCCTTCCATAGCGGCCAGGGCGCTGCGGGCCTGCTCATAGCCGCACAGCTCTACCCCCTGGGCTTTCAGCGCGGCCTGCACATCTTCGGGCACACGGGCGGCGTTGATGAACAGCCGCGCGGTGTTTTCTTCCACAAGGCAATAGGCCAGCGCAAAGGGGTTGTAGGCAATGTCGCTTGCGCGAAGGTTCAAAAGCCAGGCCACGCTGTCCAGCCTTGTCACCAGCATGGCGCCCGCTTTCTGCGCGGCCAGCTTTTCCCGCACAGCGGCCAGCTTTTCCCGCACGGAAAGGCCCGCCTGATCTTTGGTGAGCATCCACGCAGGCGTGGCGGGCACAGGCGGGCGGCCCTCTGTCCACAGCGGCGTCAGAAAATCCTCGTCACGCAGGCAGATGCCCTTTTCCTCAAAAGCGCCGCGCAGCGTCTTCACCATGGCGGCGCTGACGCAAAGCCCGTCTGCGGCCAGCACGCCGCCCTGCGGCAGCGTTTCGGCCAGCCATTGTTCCACCGTGGGCACGCCGGGCTGGGCCATGCGCATCAGCTCGATGCCGCTGCCCGCAAGCTGGCGCCCTGCCTGGATGAAATAGCGCCCGTCTGTCCACAGGGCAGCCTTCTCTTTTGTCACACACAAAGTGCCCGCAGAGCCCGTAAAGCCCGAAAGCCACGCCCTGCCGCGCCAGTGCCCCGGCAGATATTCGCTCATGTGCGGGTCTGCAGAGGGCACATACACACCGTCCACACCCTTTTCTTCCATTGCCGCGCGCAGCGCAGCCAGTTTTTCCGGAACTGTCATGTCCATTCCCCTTTTCTATTTCTTGCAGCGCACTGCACAGCACAAATGGCAAGCCCCCGCGCCGTGCAAAGCACACACGATTTCCCGCCCTTTATGATAGCACCCATGCGGCAAAATGCCAAGGAAAATACGTTATTTCCCGCCAAAGCCGGGCAGTGGCATGGCTTCCGGCCCGGCTGCCTGGCTTTTCCCGCAGGCGGGCCCCTTTTGTTCCATAAAAATGGAAATACCTGTTTCTCCTATTTGCAAAGCACAAGATAGCCGCACGCATCCAAAAACCCGCCCGTGCAATCACCAGCCGCGCCACGCGCAGGAGCCATGTGCCCGCCAAGGCGCCCCGCGCCATGCAGGCGCCGCGAAAACAAGCCCACAATAAGCGGCGCGCCCACAATGACCACCACGGCGTTCGCACGGGTGAACATGCCGGATTATAAGGCCCCTTTCGTGCCGTACGGCCGTTTCATATTCGGCGCAAGCAAGAAGTGGAACGGGCCGTACACAAGGCTTCACACCGCCGGGCAAAGAAATGCACCCTTTCCCAAAGAAAAGCCGCCCGCCAAAAGGCGGGCGGCAAAGGGAGTGCTGCACTATCATTGATACGGTTCTACAGGCGGCTCCGGCATGATGATGGCCGCCACAAGGTAGGCCAGCAGGCCGCTGCCCCAGCCGGCGGCCAGCAACAAAAACGCAAGGCGCACAAGGGTGGGGTCCACGTTGAAATATTCCGCTATGCCGCCGCACACACCGCACACCATGCGCTGGCCGCGCGCTTTGCACAATCTTTTTTCCTTCATGGCTTTTTCTCCTTCTTTTCATTCTGTCGGGCGATGTACAGGCGGCGTCAGGTAAAAATAACGTCGATGGCGCCCATGCCGCATTCCAAATCGAACACTGTGGGCGCATCGGTGTTTTCGGCCGCATCGGTGCCCAGGCCGCCGAAGCTGCTTTCGCCCAGCTCAATGCTTCCCAGGCCGCAATCTATGCGGTAGCCGTAAGCCTCCGGCCGGGGGATGCGCAGTTCTGCGCTGCCCATGCCGCAATCTACGCGGATATTGCCCGCAAGGCTGCCCTCCAGCTCTATGCTGCCCATGCCCACGTCGATTTCGGCCTTTTCCGTGCAGGCAAGGCCCTGCAGCTTCATGCTGCCCATGCCGGTGGAAAGGCGCACCGTGCGAAACACCGTGCCGCGCGGCACCGTAACCGTAAAGGTCACGTCTTTCCAAAGCGAGGCGTCCGTGTCATCTGTCCTGAGGTAAAAGGTGCCGCCATCCGTGCCCCAGTGATATTCCGGCACGCCCGCGCCAGCCGCACTTGCCGCCACGGTGAAGGCATCGCCCTCTTGCAGCTGCACGCTGCATGCGTCCACGTCAATGTCCAGCGCAGATACATCGGCCGCCTGCGCGCTGCTCAGCGCCTCGGTGCGGCCCGCGCCGGCGGCACCGCCGTGCGAACCATGGCCCCAAAATGCAATAGAATCATAATTGAAATGGAAAAATTCCGGCCCGTTGCGCCACAGCGACATGTTCTGGGCGCGCCCGCCCAGCGCAAAACCAATGACGCACATTACAAGGCCAATGATAAGGCAGGCCCCCGCAAAGCTGAACAGGCCTTTGGAAAACCGCTTCATCTTCCGCCGCCCACCTTTCCGCTCACCCATTTTACCAGGCGACCAATCAGGCCGAGCACCCAGGGCACCAGCTTTTGCACAATGGCCACGCCAATGCCGGCCAGCACGGCGCCCAGGGCTATGCACACAAAGCTGAGGCCCATGTTTACCAAAGCGTTCATGGGCGCCGATGCGAACAGCATAAGCGAGCGCACCAGCGCCAGCACACCGCCCAGAATCACACCGAAGCCGCCCAGCACCAGCCCGCACAGCCCGCCGATGAGGCCGAACAGCGCGCCGAACACGCCGCCCAAAACGCCGATCCATATCGGGAAAGTGAGAATGATGAGAATCAGCCACAGCACACCGTTGCTGCCCATGTGCCCGCGCACATTATCATACGTTGCCGCGGCGTTCTGCGCGCCTGTTTTTACCGAGGCGCGCGCTGCCTCACAAGCGCTGGCAGCCGCAGCCTGCACATGGGGCTGCGCGTTTTTCCAGGCGGCCTGCGCCTTCTGGGCGGCGGCGCTTGCGGCCTGGCGCACCTGCTGCGCCATATCCGGCGCGGCATGCCCTTCGCCGGCGCCCTTTGCGCCGGTTTGCCCGTGCCCGGGGCCCTGCGCCTGCGCTTGTTCCCCCTGGGCCTGCTGGTCTTCCAGCGTCAGGGTGGGGGTTGCTTCTTCCCTTTCCGCACTTTGTGCCTCCAGTTCCAGCTGGGGCTGTGCAGGCGCCCCCGGCCCGGCAAGCCCCTCCAGCGAAAGCTCGGGTTCCTGCCGGGCGGCACGGGGCGCTTCGGCCGTCTCGGGCGCCGCCTTGGCGCCGTCCCCGCGCGGGGCCGGGCCCAGCCCCAGGTTGGCGCGGATGATGTTTGCCACGCGGTGCGGGTCGCCCAGGCGGGCAATTTCCGCTTCTTCCTGCCCGGGGCCCACTTCGTCCAGATACTCGTTATAAAATTTCAACGCCTCGGCGCGCTCTTCTTCGCCAAGCCCCGCCAGCCCCTGTTCCAGCCGGGCCAGAAATTCTTCGCGTTTCATGTGTGTGCCTCCCCAAACAATACCGTGTTCACCTTTTGCTCGTATTCACGCCACTGATGCCTGTATTCCTCCAGCTTTTCGCAGCCCTTCTCTGTGATGCTGTAATAGCGCCGGTTCCGCCCGGCAAAGGCGCGGTCATAGGTGTCCAGGCAGGCCTCTTTTTGCAGGCGGCGCAGCACCGGGTACAGCGTGCTTTCCGAAACGTCCATCACGGCGCGCACATCCTGCGTAATTTTATAGCCGTAGGTGCTTTCATCGCTTACAATGCTCAGCACCAGCGCATCCAGCAGCGCGGCCCCGGTATTGAACGCCACCGCCCGCATCCCCTTTCTGTTATTTCTATTTTAGCAATATTATATTTTGTATAATATTGTTTGTCAATACATTATTGCAAAATAAAAAGGCTTGCACGCATAAAACGTACAAGCCTTGGGCAATTTTTTGGTTTTCGAGCCGCACAGGCCCCGCGCGCTGCCAAATGTTTTACTCCTTAAAGGCCCACAGGCGCTGGCCCAGATAATTGCAGCCGGTGTAGATAACCTGCGCCACCAGAAGGGCGATGCGCAGCACCCATGCGTTGCCCTCAAACTGCGGCAGGCACACGCGGATGAACGTGGGCACCAGCCATTTCGACATGCTGAACGACAGCAAATAGCACACAGCCACCACGGTGGCAAAGCGCACCGCGCTTTTGCCCATGGGCGCCTTGCTTTCAAAGCTGAAATGACGGTTCAGAAAAAACGCCTCGATGCTGGTGAGGAAAAACATGGTGGCGCTGCTGGCCCAGTAGGCCACGTTTTCGCCCCACAGGTTTGTGAACGGCCCCATCAGAAGCTGCGTGCCCACCATGGTGATCACTGTGTTCACCGCGCCGATGATGGCAAAAATCAGCAGGCTTTTATCCCAGAAAAAAGCGAACAGTTTCTTCATGCCGCGCCTCTCATTCCACCACGCGCACCGTCTTCATTACAACGGGCGTTTTGGGCATATCGCGGAAGTCGGTGGTAACAGCGGCAATTTCGTCCACCACGTCCATGCCCTCCACCACATGGCCGAAAGCGGCATAATCGCCGTCCAGGTGCGGCGCGTCCGCGTGCATGATGAAAAACTGGCTGCCGGCAGAGTTCGGGTCCTGCGCGCGGGCCATGCTGATGACGCCGCGCGTGTGGCGGATGGGGTTGGCCACGCCGTTGGAGGCAAACTCGCCCTTGATGGTGTACCCCGGGCCGCCCATGCCGGTGCCCTGCGGGCAGCCGCCCTGAATCATAAACCCGGGAATGACGCGGTGAAAGGTGAGGCCGTCGTAAAAGCCCTTCGAGGCCAGCTTTTCAAAATTTTCCACCGTGATGGGCGCAGCCGTTTTATCCAGTTCAATGCGGATAGTGCCGCCGTTTTGCATGGTAATTTCAATCATATCTCATTACGCTCCGTTCTTTTTTCATTCCAGCCGCGCCGTGCGGCGCAGCCCGTTTTCTCTGTTCAGTATAGCACAGCTTGCCGCACATGGCAAAGCCGGTTTTGCCGCAATGCCCCGCACAGGGCGCGGGCGGGGCAAACACTACACGGTGCGCCACATAAGCCTGTTTTCGCACACCTCGTGCGCAAGAAGGCCCTTCTCTTCCAAATAGGCAAAATACGAGCGCACCGTGGCCCCGCAGATGGCATACTGGTGCATGTCCAGCACAAGGCCATAGCCGTCGAACAGGGCTTTCAAAACCTCATCGTCCGTGTGCGGCGCGCGGCATATATCCAGAATGTTTGCCGCCACCTGCTCGCAGGCGGCGCGATTGGCCTGCACCAAAGGGCGGATATCCGAAACGGCAGGTGCATGCGACGGCACGAAGGCCGTGCCCTCCAGTGCCTCCAGCACATCCAGCGAGCGCAGGAATTCCCCAATGTCATACAAAAAACTGATGTGGTATTTTTGCAGCGTGGTTTCGCCAATCACAGCGTCCCCCACAAACCACACGCCGTCCGGCGCTTTCACCGCCATATGGGCAGGGGCGTGGCCGTCCAGCCTCAACAGCTCTACCCCCTGCGGAAGGGGCGCCTCCCCGGCGGGCAAAACTTCGCTGGGCTGCGCCATCCAGAACTTGCCGCGCAGGCCCTTTGGCGGGCAGCCGCCCCAGGCCGTGGCAGGCTCCAGCACGGGCCAGCGCACAAAGGCCGCCTCAATGCCGGGCGCGTAAATGGGCGCCCCTGTGCGCTGCTGCACCAGGTGGTTGCCTCCAATATGGTCGGCGTGCGAATGCGTGTTCAGCACCAGCTTTACGCGCCAGCCCATCTCCTGCGCCCGGCGCAGGGCTTTTTTGCCCGCGTCCTTATCGCCGCCCGTGTCCACCAGGCACACTTCCTCGCCCAGCACAATAAACCCCACCTTGCTGGGGCAATCCATATAATAAGAGCATGGGCCCGCCTGCAGCAATTCGTACATCTTTCCGCCTCCTCAAGTTTTATACAAGTCGGAATATATATAAGATAATTTACTAATAGTTATTTTTCACTCCTAAGAAAGAAAAGGGACGGCCCGCCCGGCAGAGCCTGCGCTGCGCCTTTTGAAAAAGTGGCGCAGGCCGGCCCTGCCAACAGTATAGCACAGCGGCACGGCGTGCGCCATGCTTTGACAGCGGCTTTGCCGCGTGCTATCATCGTGGCAAATGAAAAGTATTTTTATCATATCTTATATATCCCTTCATAAGCCTTCAAACCTTGATATTACGGGCTTTCCGGCGCTTTTTTCAATTTTTATGTTTTGCCCAAAACCTGCGCTATTCTTCGTAAATCTACGCAGATTTACGGGCAAATGGTGTAGTAAGTAGTGTGGTACCCCGGTGCGCTTTCAACCTGATTTTCTCTGCTTTTCCGTTGTTCCCACTTCAATGATTTCCCTCTTTATCTTCTTGCGGCGTTCAAGGATATTGTTCAAACTCTGATAGACTTTCTCTGTCATCGAAATAAAGCGGCAGCTGCACTCCGTCTTGGTTTTCTCGACGTAATACTTTCTGCCCCGTTCCCGGACAAGTTGGCGGTCTGCCCGGATCCGCCGGTTTTCAAAATCCAAATCTTGCAAAGGGCATTGAATGTGTACTGGATATGCACTTTGTAGGCTTCATCTTCGGTCATGGAAATTCCCCCTCTCTGATAATAGTGCGGGGCGGCAGCACTTTTTGCTGTCGCCCCTTGATTGCCTGTCTGCAAAGGCGGGCGGGGCTGTCAACGGCGGCGCGTATGCGCCGTTCATCTTGACCGTTGACTGGCTCGACTGGCTTTG
>UREN01000034.1 GCA_900546885.1 uncultured Oscillospiraceae bacterium | reverse complement strand
AGTTCTATCCTACTCCGGGGGTGGTTTCTTTGCAATGTCCTTTTTTGGCGGAATAGTTCAATTGCCGGTGGTTTCCTTTTACAAAGAAAAAGCCTGTAGAACGTTGATTCTACAGGCTTTTTTGTGGTGGAGATGACGGGAGTCGAACCCGTGTCCGAAAAGAGATCTGCGCTAGTATCTCCGGGTGCAGATACGCTTACAGGGTTCCCCCGGCGGCAGGCGGGCGCACGCGCCGCCGCTTCGGTAGCTTCATGAGGTCATGACGGCCCGCAAAGCTTAAGGCCGTTCACGTTCAGTGCCTAAATGATGCCCTGGCCCTGTACGGCACTGGAACAGGCAGGACAGCCGCCTTTAATTAGGCAGCGACAGCTAATTTGTTGTTGTTAGCTATTTTTTTGAAGGCGTTTTACGTGTGTCCCTCGAACACGACCCGCTGCTCTCGCTTCACTCTCCCCGTCGAAACCTTTACATCCCCATATTTTGAAAAGCCCGAAAGCGGGCATTTTCAGCGCTGCTGCGCCTTCAGTGCGCGGTCTATTTCGCGCTTGGCGCTGCGCACGGCCATATCCGCGCGCTTGTCATACAATTTTTTGCCCTTACACACCCCAAGGCAAAGCTTTGCCTTGCCACGCTTGAAATAAAGCTTCAGCGGCACCAGGGTGTTGCCCTGCAGTTTTTGCTGCTGGGCAAGGCGGCGAATTTCAGATTTGTGCGCCAGCAGTTTGCGCTTGCGCACAGGGTCCCGGTTAAAAATATTCCCCTTTTCATACGGGCTGATGTGCATGCCCAGCACGAAAAGTTCGCCATTTTCAATTTCCACCCAGGAATCTTTCAAATTCACTTCGCCAAGGCGAAGGCTTTTCACTTCCGTGCCCGCAAGAGAAATGCCGGTTTCCAGCTGTTCCAGGACGAAATAGTCGTGCCTTGCCTTGCGGTTTTCGGCAATCAGCTTCTCCGCCGGGTGCTGCGCGGCCATTTTCATCCCTTCCCTTCTTTCCAAGCTTTCCCCGTTGAGAACTTTACCATACGCTATTTTTCAGCTTTTGTCAAGCGCCGGTGTGCTTTCACAGTTCGCCGCGGTTGGCAAGGCTGCGGCCCAGCGTCACCTCGTCCGCATATTCCAGGTTGCTGCCCACAGGCAGGCCATAGGCAAGGCGTGTTGCTTTTACCCCCAACGGCTTTACCAAACGCGCCACATACATGGCAGTTGCCTCGCCCTCCACTGTGGGGTTTGTTGCCATGATAATCTCTTTCACATCGCCGCCTTGCAGGCGGGCCAGCAGTTCTTTGATGCAAAGCTGCTCGGCCCCTATGCCGTCCATGGGCGAAATAAGCCCGTGCAGCACGTGGTAAAGGCCCTTGTATTCCCGGGTGCGCTCGAACGCAGTAACATCGCGCGGCGTCTCTACCACGCAGATGGTGCTTCGGTCTCGCCGTTCGTCCTGGCAGATGGGGCACACTTCATCCTCTGTGAAATTCTGGCAAATTTTGCAGCGGTGAATTTTTGTGTGCGCCTCTTCAATGGCATGTGCAAAGCGCAGGGCCTCTTCCTTCTCCATGCTCAGCACCTGATAGGCAAGGCGCGTGGCGCCCTTTCGCCCAATGCCGGGCAATTTTGCAAATTCTTCAATCAGCCGCTCTAACGGCGCCGCATTATACCCCATGGCCGCGCGCCTCACAGGCCAAGGCCGCCCGGCAAGTTCAGCCCGGCAAGCGCACCCGTCACCGAGGCCATACCCTGCTGGGTGGCCTCGTCCACCACGCGCACCGCCTCATTTACCGCAGCAGCCAACAGGTCTTCCAGCATTTCGATGTCCTCAGGGTCTACAATTTCCGGTTTCAGCTTCAAAGCCGTCACCTCGTGGGCGCCCGTCATGGTAATTTCCACCATGCCGCCGCCCGCCGTCACCGTGTGGCTGGCGGCCTCCATCTCTTCCTGCTTTGCCTTCATGTCTTCCTGCAGCTTCTGTGCCTGCTGCATCAGCTGGTTCACATTCTGTTTTCCATAGCCCTGGGGAAGTCTTGCTTTCATAATATGTTCTTTCCTTTCTGTTCATCCTCATATTCCACCTGCACCCCAAGCTGTGCCAAGGCATCCAGCGTTTGCTGTGCGGTGGGGGCGGCTGCGGCCGCCTTTTTGCCCGCCTTTTGGTACGGGCCTATCAGGTAGCGCTTTCCGCTTACCTGTTCAATTACGTCTTTGATCAGGCCGGAGGAGTACTCGTTGCGCCGCATGAATTCCAAAAACAGCTCTGTGCCGTCTATCCACACGCGCCGGCCGTCAAAGTAGGCCTTTGTCCCCTTCAAATTGGCATATAAAAGCTGGTCTTTTTCCTGCATGGCGGCAATAACCTGCGGCCACTGGGCAAAGGGCACCAGTTCGCCCGGGGCACTGGCGCGGGCCGTGGGGTTTGCGCTGGAAGGCTGCTGGGCCACCGCGGCCGTCTCCTGCAAAGGCGCGGGTTTGGGCGAAAAATCTTCCACCCTTGCCGGGGTGTGCTGCAGGCCGGCCGCAGGCTGTTCCGGCGCAGGCTGGGGCTGCTGCGCCTGCCTTTGGGGCGGTGCGCCGGGCGCGGACATTTCCTCCGGTGCCGGTTCTTCCCACGGGGGCCTGTCTTCTGCCCCGCCCTGTTGGGCCATGGGCGCCTGGGCCGGCACCGGGGCTTTTTCCACAGCTTGCGCCTCCGGGGCAACCGGTGCCGCCACCGCCGCAAACGGGCGCGCGGCAGGCTGCTGGGGCACCTCGGGGCCTTGAGGCCGGGCGGCCACGGCTGCCGGTTGGGCAATGCGGGCCTCCTGCGGCTGGCAAAGGGTGAACAGCGCCAGCTCCAGCTCAATGCGGGCATCTGTGCCCTTGCCCATCTTATCCAGCGCATCGCTCAGCACCTTCACCGCGCGCACAGCCACCTGAGGCGGCACATTTTTCGCCGCCTGCTCGTACCGCGCCTGTTCTTCGGCGCTTGTGCCCATCAAAAACTCCTGCCCGCCGGGCACGCCGGCCAGTAGAAGGTTGCGGTAATGCAAAATCAGTTCGTCGCACAGGCGCTTTACGTCTACAGATTTTTCCCGCAGCTGTGCCACCAGAGCCAGCACCCCTGCGGCGTCCGCGCGCAAAACAGCGTCACTGATGTCAAACAGGTAGCTCTTATCCGTCACGCCAGCCATACGCCGCACAAGCTGCTGCGTCACCTCGCCGCCCACGCCCGCGCAGGTGTCCAGAATAGAAAGCGCATCGCGCATGGCGCCGTCTGCCAGGCGGGAAATAAGCTCTGCTGCGTCCTGCGCAAGCTGAATGCCCTCCTGCCCGGCCACATACAAAAGCCGCGCTTCAATGTCCTGCGGTTTGATGCGCATGAAATCGTACCGCTGGCAGCGCGACAAGATGGTGGCAGGCACCTTGTGAATCTCGGTGGTTGCCAGAATGAATATCACATGCGCAGGCGGCTCTTCCATAATCTTCAAAAGCGCATTGAAAGCCGCTGTGGAGAGCATGTGCACCTCGTCGATGATATATACCTTATAGGTGCACTGGCTGGGCGTATAAGCCGTTTCATCGCGCAAATCGCGGATGTTATCCACGCCGTTGTTGGAGGCTGCGTCAATCTCCACCACGTCCATGACGCTGCCATTGTCGATGCCTTTGCAAATCTCGCATTCACAGCAGGGGTCTGCCCCGGTGCGGTGCGGGCAGTTGACCGCCTTGGCAAAAATTTTGGCGCAGGAGGTTTTGCCTGTGCCGCGCGTGCCGGTGAACAGATAGGCATGGCCCACCTTATCGTGTGTAATCTGGTTTTGCAGCGCGGCAGTGATGCCCGCCTGGCCCACCACATCAGAAAATGTCTTGGGCCGCCATTTGCGGTACAGCGCGCGGTACATAAGGCCCCCCCTTTCAAAGACGGCAATAAAAAACGGACAAGGCCACAGGCGCATCCGAAAACGCCCGGTGTGCCGTTTGGCATGCAGAGGGCAGGATGTCTGCGGCGCACAGAGCATACCACTTAATGCTGCTCGGTTCCCCGCCTGACATGGTTCATGGTGCCCCATCGCACAGGGCCCACCCTCTGCATGCCAAACAGCGCACGCTTTCCGCCCTGTCCGGCATATGGCCGCCCGCGCCACGCGCAAACGGCTGTGATATATTATAATACAAAACCCTGCCAATTGCAAGGCGGAAACGCGCGCCCGCAAGGGGGTGTTTTCTTTTCGCATTGCGGCGGCAAAAGGAACAGGCTCAGACGGATGGCCGCCGGAAATGCGCACACAGCTGCAAAACACACTGCCGGTTTTCCCTGCAAATTTGAAAAGGCCACACCTCCTTTTGGGGCAGCACGGGCAAAAGGGACAGAGATAAAAAGGCACTCTCTGTATTCGCCCTTTTATGCCGTGTTAAAGCAGATATTCCAAAATGCAGCGGGCAAGAAAATTCACTTCCCCTGCCCGCAGAAAATAATCCACATAGCCGCCGCAAAGCGGCAGAAGATATGCATGTTTTTGCGTTCCTTTCCGAGAAAAAGAAAGCCGGACTTGTAAAACATATCGGATTTTCATTCCATGATACCGCTGATGTATTGGACGAGATTTTGACCGAACACCCCGAAGTTGATTTTGTCCAGATACAACTGAATTATCTTGACTGGGAAAACGACACCATCCAATCCCGTAAATGCTATGAAACAGCAAAAAGGCATGGGAAACCCGTGATTGTTATGGAGCCGGTCAAAGGCGGGACGCTTGCCAATATCCCGCAGGAAGCGGAAAACCTGTTCCTCACCTGTCGCCCCGCTCTGTCTGTCGCTTCATGGGGCATCCGATTTGCGGCAAGCCACGAAAATGTGATGGTGGTTTTAAGCGGCATGAGCAATTTGGAACAGGTCAAAGATAACTTGTCCTATATGGAAAACTTCACCCCATTTGCAGAGGAAGAATATGCGCTGGTTCAAAAAGCAGCAGATATGATCAATGACAGTATTGCCATACCTTGTACGGGGTGCGCCTATTGTATCAACAAGTGCCCGAAAAATATAGTCATTCCAAAATACTTTGCCCTTTACAATGCGGATATGCGGGAGTTGGAAACAAAGGCGTGGACTGCACAAACCATGCTGTACAGCCATTTTTCGGAACAGTTTGGAAAAGCAAGCGACTGTATCGAGTGCGGGCAATGTGAAACCATGTGCCCGCAGCACATCCATATCCGAGAATGGTTGAAAAAAGTTGCCGTGAGATTTGAGGGAACCTTTCAATAAAATTGAACGAGAGTTTAAAAAGCGAATGGACACTTTGCCCTACCGGCAAGAGGAAAACCCGTTTGAAACTTAGAGAAGATACGGTGCTTGAAAACTTCCCGCTGTTCTGCCCAAAGTGTAAGCAGGAAGCGCTAATCAGCATAAAACACATGAGAATAACCGTTATCAAAGAGCCGGGCGCACAGGCGCAGAGCCGATAACACGCAGATAAAAATGCGGTTATCGGCTCTTATATGCTTTCGCGAGCAAATAAAAAGGCGCCAATTTTATGAGGGCGTCACGGCTTTCTCACCGGCAGCCATATCTCAAAGCGGGCAGCGCGCGGGTCTGGCGTTTGATACACTTCAATGTCGGGCGCATCCGCATATTCATAGCCAGAGCCGGGCAGCCATTCTGTCACAATGCGCTTTTCAAGCTGCTGAATAGCCCCCGGCATGGCGCCCTGGCCGGGGAACACCGCCCACGTTGCGGCAGGCACCTGCGCGCTTTGCGCCCAGGCGGGCGGCGCCTGTGTGCTGGCCACGGCCACCCAGTAGCACCAGTGCTCGTTGCTTGCCTGGCTGCTGACGCCCAAAAGGCCGCGCGGCTGCGTGTCCATCAGCGGCATCAGTTTTTCCACAACCCCTTCCGCCGCGGCACGTGCCCACAAAGCAGGTGCATTTTCAAAATTCTGTTCCATCTCGCAGCCAATATCGGCGCAGATGCCCACGATGGAAAAGGCGCCGCGCCGCTCGATGCGGTATTCCAGCGCCGTGCCGCCCGCCAGCGCAAGGCTGAAGCGGATGGGCGGGTATGCCCTCAGGGCGGCCCCCTCTTTTTTCGCCTCGCTGGGCGCTATGCCGTGCACGGCTTGAAATGCGCGGTTAAATGCCGTGGGCGAGGCGTAGCCATAACGCAGAGCCACATCGGTTATCTTGCCGCCGTTTTGCAATTCTTCTGCGGCCAGAGACATTTTTCTGCGCCTGATGTACTGGGACAAGGGCATACCGGCCACATAGGCAAACATGCGCTGGAAGTGAAACACAGAACAGCCCGCAATGCGGGCCGCGGCCTCCACATCCGGCGGCTGCGTCAGGTCATTTTCCAAAAAGCGAATTGCCTCGTTAAAACACTGCGCCCAATCCATTGCTGCATCCTCCCTGTTTGCTGTGATGATACCATCCTACCACATGCCAAAACAAAAAGCCTCTCTTTTTCCGTGCGGAAAAAGAGAGGCTTTGCAGCATTCGGGCGCTTGCGCCCTGCCGCTTTTGTTTGAATGGCTTACAGCTTTTCCACGCCAAGGGTGATGGCCTCGCCGTTCAAATCCCACTCTTTGGTGATGCCGCCCAGGCTGCCGAACACCACCGAGTTGGCATTCACGCCCTCTTTCAACTCGGCCTCATTCGCCTGCAGGATGCCGGCCAGCTTGTCATTGCCCGCGGCATACAGGCAAATGCGGTCTGCCACATGGAAGCCGGCCTCCTTGCGCATTGTCTGCACTTTGCTGATTGCCTCGCGCACATAGCCTTCTTCCACCAGGGCGTCTGTCAGCTGCGTGTCCAGCGCAACAGCCACGCCGCCCTCTTCCATGGTGTAATATCGGCCTGTCTGGGCGGTTTCAATCAGCAGGTCTTCCGGCGCAAGCTTCACATCGCCGCCGGGCAGGGCGAGGGTAAGCGCACCGGTAGAATCCAGCTCGCGCTTGGCGGCCGCGCCGTCCAGCCCTGCCAGGGCCGTGCGAATCTCGCCCAGGCGCTTGCCGTATTTGGGGCCCAGCGTTTTCAGCTGAGGCTTAAAGAGATAGTTCGCAAACTGCGTCATGTCATCTGTAAAGGCCACCTGCTTCACATTCAGCTCATCCTCAATAATGGCACAGTACCCCCCCGCCAGGGTCGTATCCGCCTTGACATAGAGGGCAGCCAGCGGCTGGCGGTTTTTGATGTTTGCGCCGTTGCGCGCAGAGCGCGCCAGCACCACAATGCGCAGCACAAGGTCCATCTGCTGTTCCAGCGCGGGGTCTATCATGCTCTCGTCCACTGCCGGGAAATCGCACAGGTGCACGCTTTCCGGCGCGGTTTTGTCCACACTGCGCACAAGGTTCTGATAGATGCTCTCTGTCATAAAGGGGATGAACGGCGCCGCCGCCTTGGCCGTGGTGACAAGCGCGGTGTACAGCGTCATATAGGCGTTGATGTTATCCTGCGTAAGGCCCTCTGTGGCAAAACGCGCACGGCTGCGGCGCACATACCAGTTCGAAAGGTCGTCCACAAACTCCTGCAAAGCGCGCGCAGCCTCCGGCACGGCATAGGCGGCCAGGTTTTCGTCCACGGCTTTCACCATGCTGTTCATTTTCGAAAGCACCCAGCGGTCCATTGCGCCAAGCGAGGCCTTATCCAGCACATGCTTTGAAGCATCGAATTCGCAGATATTGGCATACAGCACAAAGAAGGCATAGGTGTTCCACAGCGTGCTCATGAACTTGCGCTGCCCTTCCAGCACCGCCTTGCCGGAAAAACGCTTGGGCAGCCAGGGCGCACAGCAGGTGTAGAAATACCAGCGGATGGCGTCTGCGCCATAGGTTTGCAGCGCCTCGAACGGGTCCACCGCGTTGCCCTTGGATTTGGACATCTTCTGCCCGTTTTCGTCCTGCACATGGCCCATGACAATGGCATTTTTAAACGGTGCCTTATTGAACAGAAGTGTGGAAATGGCCATCAGGGAATAAAACCATCCGCGCGTTTGGTCTACCGCTTCGCTGATGAAATCGGCCGGGAACTGGCTTTCAAACAGCTCTTTGTTTTCAAACGGGTAATGGTGCTGCGCAAAGGGCATGGCGCCGGAATCGAACCAGCAGTCTATCACCTCCGGCACGCGGTGCATCTCTTTGCCGCAGTGCGGGCAGCGGATGGTAACCTCGTCGATAAACGGGCGGTGCAGCTCAATGGTTTCCGGGCAGTTATCGCTCAGCTGTTTCAGCTCTTCAATGCTGCCCACCGCGTGCCGGTGGCCGCATTCGCATTCCCAAATGTTCAGCGGCGTGCCCCAATAGCGGTTGCGGCTGATGCCCCAATCCTGCACATTTTCCAGCCAGTCGCCAAAGCGCCCCCTGCCGATGGATTCCGGCACCCAGTTCACCGTGTTGTTGTTGCGAATCAAATCTTCCCGCACGGCCGTCATTTTGATAAACCAGGAATCGCGGGCGTAATAAATCAGCGGCGTGTCGCAGCGCCAGCAGTGCGGGTAGCTGTGCTCGAACACCGGCGCGCTGAACAAAAGCCCGCGCTGGCGCAGGTCTGCCAGCACCTCTTTGTCGGCATCCTTGCAGAAGACACCGGCCCATTTGGTCTCTTTTGTCATTTCTCCCTTGGCGTCCACAAGCTGCACAAAGGGCAGGCCATAGCGGCGGCCCACCTGCGAGTCGTCCTCGCCAAAGGCGGGCGCAATGTGCACAATGCCGGTGCCGTCCGTCAGGGTGACATAATCGGCACAGGTGACATACCAGCATTTTTCCTTCGGGCTTACAAAATCGAACAGCGGGGTATATTCGCGGAATTCCAGGTCTTTGCCCACATAGCGCTCCAACACATCGTAGGTGCCCTCGCCCAGCACGGTGTCGGCCAGGGCGGCGGCCAGGTAATATACAGTGCCGTCCTCGTGCATGCTCACCTTCACATATTCCTCGGCCGGGTTCACGCACAGCGCAACGTTCGAGGGCAGCGTCCAGGGCGTGGTTGTCCAGGCAAGGTAGTAGGCGTTTTCTTCGCCCTTTGCGGCAAATTTGGCAACGGCGCTGCGCTCTTTCACATCTTTATAGCCCTGCGCCACCTCGTGGCTGGAAAGCGGCGTCCCGCAGCGCGGGCAGTACGGCACAATTTTAAAGCCCTTGTACAAAAGGCCTTTTTCCCAAATTTGCTTCAGCGCCCACCATTCCGATTCAATATAATCGTTCTCGTAGGTGACGTACGGGTGCTGCATATCGGCCCAAAAGCCCACCGTGTCAGAGAAATCTTCCCACATGCCCTTATATTTCCAAACGCTCTCTTTGCATTTTTCAATAAAGGGCTCTACGCCGTATGTTTCAATCTGCTCTTTGCCGTCCAGCCCCAGCAGTTTTTCCACTTCCAGCTCTACCGGCAGGCCATGGGTGTCCCACCCTGCTTTGCGCGGCACCATATAGCCCTTCATAGCGCGGTAACGCGGAATCATATCTTTGATGCAGCGCGTCTCTACATGGCCGATATGCGGCTTGCCATTGGCTGTGGGCGGGCCGTCATAAAAGGTGTAGGTGGGGCCGTTTTTTCGGGAATCGATACTTTTTTCAAAGATATCATGTTCTTTCCAGAACTTTTCAATGGCCTTTTCGCGCGCGACGAAATCCAGGCTTGTGGGCACTTTTTCGTACATCGTTGTTCCAGCTCCTTTTCGCTTACAAAAAAACCGCCCTGCTGCAAGCAGGGCGGAAATTTCCGTTGTACCACCTATTTGCTGCGTACCATCATACGCACCCCCGGTAACGGCGGGGTGCCGGCGCGGCTTACTGCTGCATTCAGCCCGCGGCTCGGGAGAGATATTCAGCCATGCGCTACTGGCGCGGGGCTTGCACCCTCCCCCGCTCGCTTCGGCGTTTGCACAAGGCTTACTGGCTCCGTCTCAGCCTTTTTCCATCTTTTTTATTTATAACACAAATTCCGCCGTTTGTCTATATGCCCTTTTCTGCCGGCCTCTTTTTGGTGTAATAGCAGATAAGGTCTAAAATAAGCTGCGCTGCATACAGCGAGGTTTGCCCGCAGGGGTCGTACGGCGGGGCAACTTCCACCAAATCAAAGCCCACCAGGTTGCCCTTGTTCACCACGGCCTCCATCAGGTCGCTTACCTGCTGGTACATCAGGCCGCCCGCCTGCGGGCTGCCTGTGCCGGGGCAAATGGAAGGGTCCAGCCCGTCGATATCCACCGTAATGTAATAGTTTTTCGCCTGCGGAATTAGCTTAGCCACGCCCGCCGCGCCTTTTTCGTGCACGTCGCGCGCCGTAACAAGCGTGCTGCCCCAGGCGCGCGCCTGTTCAAAATCCTTTTTTCCGCTGCTGCCAAGCCCGCGCAGGCCTATTTGCATCATTTTGCTTACATGCGCCATTTCAGATGCCCTGCGCATGGGGGAGGAATGCGAATAGCGAAATTCACCGTATGCGTCTGTCCAATCCAGATGGGCGTCGAACTGGACGACACAGATATCCTCAAACCCCGAAAAGGCGCGCAGCACCGGGATGGTGACAGAGTGGTCGCCCCCTATCACCACCGGCAGCGCCCCGGTGGAAAGTATTTTCTTTACAGCGGCGGTGCAGTTTTCAAATGCCTGCTCGTAGCCGCAGGGGGAAACGTCCACATCGCCGCAGTCAATAATCTTTTCGCCCTTGTCCAAATAATAGGTGTCACGCACCGGGTCATACATGCCATACAGGCCATCGCAGTTGATGGTGGACGCCTCGCGCACACCGCGCGGGCCAAAACGCGCGCCGCTGCGCGCAGAGGCCGCAACGTCAAACGGCATGCCCAAAACCGCCACGTCATACCCCGGGCCAAGGCGCGCAAGATCTGGGCAAATCTCTGTTTTCATAAACGAGCAGATGCCCGTAAAAGGCAGGTTAAAAAAATTATCCGGGTTTGTCGAATAGTTCACATTAGCATTTCTGTCAAGCCTCATGTGTTCTTCCTCCTTTTCCTTTTGGGCGGCAGCCCGTTCTCATTCCCAGCCTTCCAACAGCGCCGTCAGCCAGCGCTGAAGGTTCTGCCCCGCCTCGTTGGCCTTTTGCAGCACCTGGGCGTGGGAATGCTTTTCTGTGGCAATGCCAGTTGCCAGGTTGGTGATGCAGGCAATGCCCAAAACGCGCATGCCTGCATGGTTTGCCGCAATTGCTTCCGGCACGGTGGACATGCCCACAGCGTCTGCGCCCATGCGCCCGATGGCGCGAATCTCTGCGCGCGTTTCATAATACGGCCCCTGGAACAGCGCATAAACGCCGCGGCGGTACGGAATGCCCAGGCGCTGTGCCGTTTCCATGGCGCGCGTTTGCAGCGCGAGGCTGAAGGGCTCTGTCATGTCGGGGAAACGCGGGCCCAGCCGTTCGTCATTTTCTCCCTGCAGGGGGTTCTGGCTGGTGGTGTTGATAAAATCATCTATGAGCATCAGGTCCCCCGGCTCAAACTCGCGATTGATTCCGCCGCACGCATTGGTAATCACCACATCCTGCACGCCCAGCAGCTTCATTACATAAATGGGGAACGCCACCTGCCGCATAGAAAAGCCCTCATAAAAGTGAAAGCGCCCCTGCATGGCTACCACAGGCGTTTTGCCCACGCAGCCGAACACCAGGTTCCCGGCATGGCCCTCTACGTGGCTGTGCGGGAAATTTGGTATCTCGCAATAAGGCACCGTCACCCGTTCCCCCATGGCGTCCACAAGGCCGCCCAGGCCGCTGCCCAGCACAATGCCCACCTTTGGTGCAAACGGCATGCGGCTGCGCAGATATTCTGCCGCCTGTAAAAGCTTGTCATAATATGCCATAAACGGCACCTCTCTTTCTGCCCCCCAGTATAACACACGGCTTTTCGCCCGCACAAGTGCCGCCGGGAAATGGGCATAAAATGCCCGCTTGTTCAGGTGTGTTGACACAAGAAAACAAACAGAGGGGCAGCTGTGCGCTGCCCCCTATAAAAAGTTTCTTATCTCACAGCCCATGAACAGCGAATTTGTGGCCGGTTACTCAATGCGCCCGGCAATATATTCCGGCACCTCTTCAAAGGAGATGCCCAGCACAACGGCAAGTTCCCCATGAAGCAGAGCCTGCGCCTGCTTCATATATTCGGTGTCTGCCTTGCCCAGCTTGCGGCCTGTGCCCTCCAGCTTTTTGTGCTTCTGGTAAATGGCCTTTATCATCCCCACCAGCTCTTCACACTCATGGGCCCGAAGGCTGGCGCGGTAACAATCCGCAAGGTTTTTTTGGTCCTTTGCCTCATAGACAGGCTCTTGAATGCTGGGTATTTTATCAATCAGCTCATTTGCCTGTTCTTTGGTAAGCACAGGCCTCATAAACACTTTGGAATCCACCGGAATATAGATATTCCCCGCCCCATATACGGGGGCCAGCTTATAGTAAAGCGTGCCCTTTTCCTTCATGGGGATATTATCCGGCACGGCCACATCTTCCACACGGCATACGCCCGTGCTTCCATACATGATATACTCACCCTTTTGAAACATTTCGCTCCCCCTTCCATAAAACCACAAAACGCTGCGTGCGGCACGGTGCGCTTTTGGCTGCGCAAAAAAGCCGGCCGCAAAAAAACAGGCGCTGCGGCCAAACAACGGCCATGGCCTGCAACGCCTGCTGCTGTCTGTAATACTGTATCAATTATAGCATATTTCCCTTTTTCGTGTAAGCGCGAAAGTTGCCCGCAAAGTTTTTTCTTTGCGCCCAAAGCGGCAGAAAAAGCGGGAAATGCCGAATTACAGGTGCACAAGGCTGCAGATTATGATATACTGGAACTTGTTTTCAGCGGATGACCCATCAACTGAAAAGGAGAAGGATTGAGATGCAGGCAAATACCCTGCGGCGGGCCGCCGATGTTTTTCGAAACATCCTGCCGGGGCTGGCGCTGTTTGAAGTTTGCTACAAAATGGCGGTTGGTTTTCTGCTCAGGCCCGTATTTTCCTGGCTGGCAGACCACGCCCTAAGCCGGAACGCCGAACTTGCCTTCAATGAACGCATTGTGGGGGCACTTGTCACACCGGCCGGCGTGTTGGGCATTTTTCTGTTTTTGGTGCTGGGCGTATCCGCTGCATATTATGAATTCACCGTACTGTTTCTGATGGCCGGCTGTGCGGCGCGCCAAACCCCTTGCCGCCTGCGCATGGCCGCAGAGCTGGCGGTGCCCGCCCTTCGCATTTTGAAAAGCCCGGGCACCCTGATGTTTGCCCTGTACGGGCTGGGCCTTCTTCCTCTGGTGGATTTTGGCATTTCGCCTTCTCTGCTGCCCTGGCTGCGCATCCCCAATTTTATCACCGGCGAGCTTTTCAAAACGCCCTCCGGCAGCGCATTGGCCGTTGTGTTCTATTTAACCGTTTTTCTGCTGTTTGCCTTGCTGCTGTTCACCCTGCCGCACATGGCACTGGGCAGCCGCCGGTTTGGCCAGGCCGTGCGCGGCAGCATCCGCATCTGGAAAACCCGGTGGCGTCAGGCTCTTCTGCCGCTGGCCCTGTTTTTCGCTGTATGGTGTTTTTTGTTCCGTCAGCCGGGCATTGTGCCCACTGCATTTATTGGCATTACGGGTGCGGGCTTGCCAGAGCTTATCTCGAACCTTTTTTCCGGCAGGCTGCTGGGGTCTCTGCCCGCCTTTCTGGCATCCAGCGCGCTTCGCATTGCGTTCAGCACGTTTTTGCTTTCCTTGTGCACCGTGCTTTACCTGGACGCGGGGGGCGAAGTGAACCTGGATACAAAGGCGTTGCCCGCTGTTTCTTTGCGTGCCAGCCAGGCGCACCGCACGGCTGGCCGCATCTGGCTTTTTCTGCAAAACAGGCTTCGCGGCTTGTTGCAACGCGCCGGCCGCCTGCCCTTTGTGCGCCGGCACAAAAGGTTATCGGCCGCCATGGCCGCCATTTTCTTTTTCTTTTTTCTGGGCATGGTTTTCTCCCTTCCGGTTTCGCTGCACGCCCCGGTTGCCATTGGGCATCGGGGTGGGCCCGGCGGGGTGGAAAACACGCTGGAAGCGGTTCAAAGTGCAATTGATGCCGGGGCAGATTACGCCGAGGTGGATGTCCTTCTTTCAAAAGATGGCGTTCCCATGGTCATTCACGACACCAATCTCGCCCGCCTTGCGGGCGATAACCGGAATGTATACGAGCTGACCGCCAGCCAGTTGCAGGCTGTGACACTGATGCAGAATGGCTATCGGGGGCATATCTCCACGCTGGAAGAAATGCTGAGATACTGCAAAGGAAAAATTGGCCTTTTGATAGAACTGAAAACGCATGGAAAAGAAACAGCCGACATTGCCCGCCAGGTGGCGCAGGTGGTGGAAAGGCAAGCTGCCGCAGGGCAATGCCTTTTTATGTCCCTGGATTATGGCCTGGTGCAGGCCATGAATGCCATCCACCCCGAGTATATCATTGGCTATTGCGTTTATGGCAGCATGGGCAGCGTGGATGCCGGTTTTCTTCTGGCAAACGGCATCAATTTCCTTACCATTGAAGAAAACATGGTATCGCCAAGGCTTATAAACCGCTGCCTGCGTGCGGGGCTGCCCGTATATGTATGGACTGTGGACGACCACAAAAGCATGCGGCGGTATCTGGCGGAAAACGTATGCGGCCTTATCTCAGATATTCCTGCGCTGGCGGCATATGCCGTAAGTGAATATGAGGGCGACAGCCCAAACGATTTTTACCGCTGGCAAAACGAATGGCTGTGGGGCCCCGGCGCCCTGCCTGCCACGGGCGAGAGTGAAACACAGGCCGGGGATGTGTAAAACAGCACTGGCAGAAACACAAAGGAGGATACGCATCTGGAACGCATCGAATATTTGGAACAAAAATACGACAGGCGGAAAGCACGCCTTGAAAAGCAGATGGCAGACCTTGAAATTCGCCGGGAAAAGGCGCTGGCGCGCCAGCGCCGGTACGACGCGCGCTTTGCCAAGGAAACCGCAGAAGTGCCCGGCCATTTTGCGCACGGCATAAACTTTTACAAGCTTTGCTGGGTATTTTTTATCTGCTGCTTTTTGGGCGTAGTAATTGAAACTGTTTTCTGTTTTATTGCCTCGGGCAGAATTTCGCAGCGGACGGGCCTTGTATGGGGGCCGTTCAACCTGATTTATGGCTTTGGCGCCGTGCTGCTTACCGTATCGCTTCAGCGCCTGCGCGGAAAAAACGACCGCTATATTTTTGTGGGCGGCGCCATTATTGGCGGCGCGTTCGAATATTTTTGCAGCTGGCTGCAAGAGACTGTCACCGGCACCGTAAGCTGGGATTATTCCGGCATGCCTTTCAACTTGAACGGGCGCATCAACCTTTTATATTGCCTGTTCTGGGGTGTGCTGGCCCTTGTGTGGGTAAAGGAAATTTACCCGCGCATTTCCGGCTGGATTGAACAGAATGTCTCGCGCACATACGGCGTTGCGCTTACATGGGTGATTGTGGTTTTTATGCTGTTGAACAGCCTTGTCAGCGGCGCAGCCGTTCTGCGCATGGCCCAGCGCTACGAGGGCGTGCCGGCCACAAGCGCCTGGCAGCAGCTGATGGACCGGTATTACCCGGACGAAAAACTTGCCAAGATATACCCCAGCATGACGCACACAAACTGATGAAACGGCCATGGGAGCCCCCATGGCCGTTTCACTTTCCGCCCGGCTCATTCAAAGCGCAGCTGCGCCTGCCGGTATACCGTCATTTTTCTTTCTGTCACCACATCGCCGGGCCCCAGCGCCCCCAGCAGCAAAGGGGAAGCCGCGTTGTGCTGTGCGGCATTCCGCGCAGCAGCGCCGGCGCCTGCATTTGCGTAACAGTACAAACAGCCGTTGGGGCAGGTGTGATATGCGCCGATGTCAACGCTTTGCGCACAGCCGCAGCCCGGCCGCTGCGCCCTGTCTTTTGGGATGGGCAGCGGGCAGCCCAGCAGGCTTTCAAACAGCCCGCTGTCCATGCAGCTGGCCGGGGCAACGCCGCATGCTGCGGGCAGGTCTGCTTCTGCACAGGCATAAACCGGCAGGCCCTCTTGCCGTGCAATGGCGGCAAACTGCGCAGCCAGGCGCACCTTTTCTTCTTTTGACGTTCTTTGCAGCCCCAGGGGGACCATGCGGCGCGCCGTATTGCGGTAATAATCCAAAAAGCTGATGGTGCATTGCCGCGTATAGGGCGCCAGCGCCCGGGCAAGCGCCGCAAAACTCTGCAAATGCCATTCGGCCGTGTAGGTTCGGCTGAAAAAGATAGGGTCATAGCGCCACAGCATGCGCTGCGGGCCTATCTGCTGTGCCAGCCTGCGAAACGCTGGCACCATCACCCGCCAGGTGTCGGGGATATTGGGCTCTACCTCTTTTCCGTATGCGTTCACGGTGAACTGGAAACAATACAGGTAATTTTTCAAGGCGGAAAGGCCCGCCTCCAGCATGGGCAAAGGGTTTTTCGTCCAGAACATTATCCCGTCCACGTCCCGGGGCGCAAGGCTCACACGGCTTACCCGGCGCGGGTTCATCGGGTTTCGCACCAGCACATACCCTTCTTCGATGCGGCGCAAAAACCACTTGGGGAAACAGGCGGGAATGTCTGTGCGCCTGCTGGCACTGATGAGCATGACGGCCTCCTCCTTCCTTCGCCCTGCCGCTACCAAAAAAAGGCTGCGGCAGACGCTGCCACAGCCCTTGCGGAATATGATTACAGAATAATCTCGCCTTCATTGGGGCACCCGGCCGCATTGCTCTCGTCCGTATCCAGATGCATGGCGGTGGCATACCTCTCGCTCACGCGAATCACTACGTCGTCAAACACAAGTTTGCGCCCTTCGCGGCCCGTAGCAACTTTTACAACCTGCCGGTCCGTCACGCCAAGTGTCTGAGCGTCTTCCGGCGTCATATGCACATGACGCTTTGCAATAATAACGCCCTCGCTCAGTTCCACCTCACCGGCCGGGCCCACCAGTTTGCACGCACCAGAGCCAGCCACATCACCAGAACCGCGCACAGGCGCCGCAACGCCGATGCTGCGGGCATCTGTGGCGCTGAGTTCCACCTGGTTCACCTTGCGCGTGGGCCCAAGAATGGATACGTTCGCAAGCTCGCGCTTCGGGCCAACCACCGTGACGCGCTCGTTTGAGGCATACTGGCCGGGCTGAGAGAGCATTTTTTTCACTGTAAGCTGATAGCCTTTGCCAAACAGCTTTTCCAGCGTTTCATCTGTAACATGTATATGGCGTGCAGATGTTTCTACCAAAATTTTCATCGTGAAGCCTCCCCTTCTGTTTCGTATCTATTTTAGACCCATCGGCTTCAAACTTCAAGGGAAATATGCTATAATGTCTTAAAAAGTTATAACTGCGCTATAGATGGGGAACCCTGTTTCTTTCCTTTTGCAACGGCCGCATTCAAGCGGGCACACAGCTTTTTCGCTTGGCGCTGCCAGCCGTTTTCCATGTGCAGCGGCAATGCCTGCGCCGCTGGCCGCCCAACCGCACTGTTTCCCGGGCACAGATGACGCAGCAACACAAAGGAGTGTACTATGGATTTTAACACTTTGCAGGCCACGTGCCTTTCCTGCCAGAAGTGCGGGCTGTGCCAAACCCGCACCCATGTGGTGTTTGGCATGGGCAGCCCCAACGCCGAGGTAATGTTCATTGGCGAGGCGCCCGGGCGCACAGAAGACGAGCAGGGCCTTCCCTTTGTGGGGCGCAGCGGCCAGCTGCTGGATAAATACCTTGCCGCCATCCACCTGAAGCGGGATGACATTTTTATCACCAACATCGTAAAATGCCGCCCGCCGGAAAACCGGGACCCCGCGCCGCAGGAATGGGAGGCCTGTATGCCGTATTTGCGGGAACAGTTTCGCCTGATACGGCCGAAAATTATTGTATGCCTTGGCCGCATTGCCGCCCAGCGCCTGATTCGGCCAGATTTCAGCGTGATGAAAGAACATGGGCAGTGGACGGAAAAGAGCGGAACTTTGTTCACCGCAACGCCGCACCCCGCGGCACTGCTGCGCAACCCCAGCCAAAAGCCAGCCGCCTTCGGCGACTTTGTTGCCCTGCGCGAAAAAATACAAGAAGTGTGCACGCACACTTACCACGGCTAACCTTGCACCTGTGCCTCCTCTACGGGAAGGCGCAGGTTTTCTTTTGCCAAAAACGCAAAACGTTTGGGCACACGCCATTTTCAAGTAGCAAACGCCCACTTTGTGCATAGGATGTTGCAAAGGGGTGTTTTGCATGCAGGGTTTTGAGTTGAATTTTTTCCTGGGCGGGCTTTCGCCCATCGGCTTTCAGGGATATTATGCACGCAGCCTGCCGCCGGCCGGCGCCGGGCGGGCCGTGTTGATTAAGGCCGGGCCGGGGTGCGGAAAATCGCACCTGATGCGCGCGCTTGCACAGCGCCTTACCGCCGCGGGGCACACCGTGCATACCATCCATTGCTCAGCGGACCCCGCTTCGCTGGACGGCGTCATTTGTCCCGCCCTTACCCTTACTGTATTAGACGCCACGGCCCCTCATGCGCTGGAACCCGCCTTTCCGCAGGCGCATGAAACCGTGCTGAGCCTGTATGACGCACTGCAAGAAGAAAAACTTCGCTGCCACTGTGCCGAACTTCAGGCCTTAAATGCAAAATACAAAGCCATTACCGACCGTGCATCGCGCTATTTGGCCGCAGCCGGCAGCCTTTTGCAGGACAGGGCCCGCACCGCCCAATGCTGCACCGACCTTGCCAAAGCGCGGGCGTTTGCACTTTCTCTAAGCAAGCGGTATCTGCCCGTCAAAAAAGAAAGGCAACCGCAGGAAGCCCATCGCACTTTGAGCGCGGTGACGGCCGACGGCGTCATGTTCTATCACCAGACCGTTCGCACCCTGTGCAGAGAGATTATCATTTTAGATGACGCATACGGCCCGGCCTCCGGCGCGCTGCTGGCACAGCTTCGCAAGGAAATACTGGCCAAAGGCTATGGGCTCATCACCTGCTGGTGCGCCATGCAGCCGCGCGAAAAAATTGACCATCTGCTCGTTCCTGAACTTGGGCTGGCCTTCGTCACCTCGGGGCCGTTCCACCGCTTTGAACCCATGGGAGACCGCGTGATTCACGCCGCGCGCTTCATGAATAAAAACGGCCTGGGGGCGCGCAAGGCACGCCTGAAATTCGACCTTCGCGCCGCAAAAGAGCTTGTGCAGGAAGCTGGAGCCCTGCTGGGGGAAGCGCGCAGCACACACCGGCAAATAGAGGCTTTCTACACCTCTGCCATGGATTTTTCCAAGGCAGATGCCGCGCTGGAAAACCTGTGCGCTTCCCTTGGGCTGTAACAGCGCCCGCATTCTTCCGCCCGTGCGCAAACCAGTGCGTAAAAAAAGCGCCCCTCCTGCATGTTGCAGGCGGGGCGCTTTGCCCTATCTTGTTTTTTGCGGTGGCTCAGCCGCCCAAATAAGCATCGCGCACTTTGGGGTCGTTTGCAAGCTCGCTGGCCTCGCCGCTCATGGCAATGGTGCCCGTCTCCAACACATAGGCACGGTTGGCAACTTCCAGCGCCATCTTGGCGTTCTGTTCCACCAGAAGGATGGTGACGCCGTCCCGGTTCACATTGCGGATGATGTTGAAAATCTCCTGCACCAAAAGCGGCGAAAGGCCCATAGAGGGTTCATCCATCAGCAGCATGCGCGGGCTGGACATCAGCGCGCGGCCAATGGCCAGCATCTGCTGTTCCCCGCCGGAAAGCGTGCCCGCCAGCTGCTTGCGCCGCTCTTTCAGACGCGGCAAAAGTTCAAACACCATCTCGTAATCGGCGGCAATTGCCTCGCTGGAATCTGTGCGGGTATAGGCGCCAAGCTCCAGGTTCTGCTGCACGGTAAGCTGGGAAAACACGCGCCGCCCCTCCGGCACCTGCGCAAGGCCAAGGCGAATGATTTTATGCGCTTCCGTATGTGTGATGGGGGTGCCGCAGAAGGTAATTTCCCCTGCTTTGGGCTTCAGCAACGCCGAAATTGCGTGCAGTGTGGTGGTTTTGCCCGCCCCGTTCGCACCAATCAGCGTGACAATTTCGCCCTTGTTCACATGAAACGAGATTCCCTTCACTGCCCGGATAGCGCCATACGACACTTCAAGGTCTTTGACAGAAAGCATTTCTTCCATCTCATTCACCTCCCAGGTAGGCGGCAATCACTTTGGGGTCGTTGCGCACGGTCTCGGGGTCGCCCTGCGCAAGAATCCGCCCATAGTTCAGCACCACAATATGCTCGCACAGGCCCATCACAAAGCTCATGTCGTGCTCAATCAGCAGAATGGCAACGCCAAATTTCTCGCGCACAAATTTGATGGTCTCCATCAGCTCTGCCGTTTCATTCGGGTTCATACCGGCCGCCGGCTCGTCCAGCAAAAGCAGCTTGGGGTTGGTGGCCAGGGCGCGGGCAATTTCCAGTTTACGCTGTTTGCCGTACGGCAGGCTGGAGGCAAGCTGCTTTGCCTCTTCATCCAAGCCAAAAATTTTCAGCAGGCTCATGGCCCGGCCTTTCATTTCCCGCTCTTTTTCATAGTAGGCCGGCAGGCGGAAAATGCCCGTCAGCGCGTTGTAGCGTATTTGATTGTGCAGGCCTACTTTTACATTGTCCAGCACAGTCATGGCCTTAAACAGGCGAATATTCTGAAACGTGCGCGCAATGCCCGCCTTGCAGATGGAGGCCGGAGATTGGCCTGTGATGTTTTTCCCATTCAGGATGATATCCCCCTCTGTGGGGCTGTACACACCCGTAAGCATGTTGAACACGGTGGTTTTTCCAGCGCCGTTCGGGCCAATCAGGCCGCACAAAGCGCCCTCTTCCACGGTGAGGTCCACTTTATCCACTGCCTGCAGGCCGCCAAACGCAATGCCAAGGTTCGAAACTTCCAGCAGCGCCATGCCCTCACGCCCCCTTTCTGCGGTGCGCGCCAAACGCCGCCGTCACTTTGTGTTTCAGGCGCATGCGCCAAAGCACCAGCTGCTCGTTCTGGCTGAAAATCATCACCAAAATCAAAATCACCGCATAAATAAGCATCCGGTAAGTGTTCAGTGCACGCAGCATTTCGGGAAGCACCGTAAGCACAGCCGCCGCAATCACCGAGCCGCGGATATTGCCAATGCCGCCCAGCACCACAAACACCAAAATCAAAATTGAGGTGTTATAATCAAACTTCTGGGCAACCAGCGAAGAGAAGTTGTGCGCATAAAAAGCCCCCGCCACACCCGCAAGCGCTGCGGAAACAGAAAAGGCAATCAATTTATATTTTGTGACATTGATGCCCACAGATTCTGCCGCAATGCGGTTGTCGCGGATGGACATGATGGCTCGCCCCGTGCGGGACTTAATCAGGTTCAGCACAATGAACAGCGTGAACAGAATCAAAAGGATGCCCACGGTAAAAGTGGCGTCTTTGGGGGTATTGGTAATTCCCAGCGGGCCGTTGATAATCACTTTGCCGTCGGCCGCAAGGTTCATGGATGCCGCATCTTTCAGCGAAACATGGATGCCGGAGCCATCAATGCCAAGATAGGTGGCGTTCAGAACATTTTTAATAATTTCGCCAAATGCCAGCGTCACAATGGCCAGATAATCGCCCTGCAGGCGCAGCACCGGAATGCCAATCAGCACGCCCGCAATACCGGCTGCAATGCCGCCAATAATCAGGGCCAGTGTAAAGCGCACCGGTGTGGTAAGCACATCTTCCATATAAACAGAAAAGCACATGGCCGAAAAGGCGCCCACACTCATAAAGCCCGCGTGGCCAAGGCTAAGCTCGCCCAAAATTCCCACAGTGAGGTTCAGCGAAACCGCCAGCATCACATAGGTGCAAATGGGCACCAGCTGGCCTTCCAAGGAATTGGACAGCGAACCGGTCAGGTTCATCAGGGTAACCACGGCAAAGGCTACCAGAACAATGGCATATGTAATCAGGTTCTGCCGCGTGGTGCGGCTGAGTCTTTTTGCTTTCATCTGCCGGCACCTACACTTTCACATTGATTTTTTTGCCCAGGATGCCGGTGGGCTTCACCAGCAGCACCACAATCAGCACCGCAAACACAATGGCATCGGCAAGCTGGGTGGAAATATAGGCCTTGCTGAGGTTTTCAATAACCCCCAGCAGGATGCCGCCCAGCATGGCGCCCGGAATAGAGCCAATGCCCCCAAACACCGCCGCCACAAAGGCCTTGATGCCGGGCATGGCGCCGGTGGTGGGCTGAAGGATGGGGTACGCCGAACACATCAACGCGCCGGCAATTGCAGCCAATGCGCTGCCAACTGCAAATGTAATGGAAATGGTGGCGTTCACATTCACGCCCATCAGCTGGGCGGCGCCTCTGTCCTCAGAGACGGCCAGCATTGCACGGCCGATTTTTGTCTTGTTTACAAACAGCCACAGCACAACCATGATAATGGCGGAAACTATAATTGTGACAAGCGTTTCCCCCGAGATAACCAGGCGCCCGTCAAACAGGCGCAAAGGCGCAAACGATACAATAGAGTTGAAAGATTTTGGCGCAGAACCCCAAATAAGCAGCGCCATATTCTGCAAAAAGTAGCTTACGCCAATGGCTGTAATCAGCACTGCCAGGCTTGGCGCATGCCGAAGAGGCTTGTATGCAATGCGCTCTATGGTAATGCCCAGCAGTGTGCACACCACCATTGCAATCAGCACGCTTACCACAGGCGGCAGCGAAAGGCTGTTCATACAGGTGAACACAAGATAGCCGCCCACCATGATGATATCGCCATGGGCAAAATTCAGCATTTTGGCTATGCCGTACACCATCGTATACCCAAGTGCAATAATGGCATAAATGCTTCCCAAGCTGATGCCATTCATGAGAAACGAGAGAAATTCCATATCATACGCCCCTTATACCCGTGTGCGCAGGCTGATGTTTCCCGCAATTCGCCTGCCAAATTGCCAAAGAAGGCTGCCGGGGATACGGCAGCCTTCTTTGGCGAATCATCGAAAAGACAGTGGCCGGCAGCCCTTACAGCTGCTTGTACGCACCATTTTCAATTTCCACAACGATAGGCGCTTTGCTCACTTCGCCAGTAGACGCCCATGTCATGTCAGAGCCGGTCAGGCCATCCATGGTGATTTCCGTGATGCTTGTAATCAAAGCATCGCCAATTTCAGAAACGCTCATGTCAGAGGTAACGCCTGCCTGCACGCAAGCATCGCGAATTGCATACACTGCGTCGTAAGCATCGGCCGCGAACTGGTTGGGCGTGCCGCCGAACTTCTCTTCATATTCCTGAACGAAATTCGCCGTGCGCTCGTCCTCGCTGGTGGCGTTGAACGGCGTCATCAGCATCAGGCCCTCTGCCAAAGCCGTGTCGAAATTATCCAGCGCCAGAATGCCGTCCATGCCGTCACAGCCGAAGAACAGCGGCTCGTAGCCAAGCTGGTCGGCCTGGGTAAGAATCAGCGCGGCCTCCTGATAATAGATGGGAAGGAACACCAGGTCGGCGCCTGCGCTCTGCGCTTTCTGAAGCTGCGTCCTGAAATCCGTCTTATTGTCGGCGGTAAAGGCTTCGGCACATACAATCTCCAGGCCCTTGGCCTCGGCTTCCGCCGCGAAAGCGTTGTAAATGCCGGAAGAATACGCATCCGAGCTGTCATAAATGGCAGCTACTTTTGTGGCAAGGCCATTGTCCGCAATGTAATCCGCAGCCGAAACGCCCTGGTTCGGGTCTGTAAAGCATACCTGGAACACATTGTCCGGCACAATGACATCGGTGGAAGAAGCGGACGGAGTGATCTGGAACATATTGTCCGCCTCTGTCTCAGAAATTACCGCCAGGCAGGGGGCTGTTGTTACCGTGCCCATCAGCACCTGCATGCCCCAGTCTTTCAGGATATTATAGGCGTTTACAGCCGTTTCCGCATCGCCCTCATCATCCTGGAAATTATACTCAAATTTCACCGCACTGTCAGAGGCATTAATCTCGTCTACCGCGATCTGCGCACCGTTCATCACTGCCTCTCCATACACTGCAGTGGAACCGGTAATGGGGCCAATACCGCCCAGCTTAATTGTGACGGCGGAACCATCAGCTGCGGCAGATGTGCCAGAACCTGCCTGCGATGCTGTCGAGGACGGGCTTCCGCCGCATGCGGCCAACATGAAAGCCATGCATGGGGAAGGTATATCTTTTTTAAGCCATGTTCAAACATGTTCGAACACTTTGACGCCTCTTTGATCAGATTGATATT
>UREN01000033.1 GCA_900546885.1 uncultured Oscillospiraceae bacterium | reverse complement strand
TCCATGTCCTCCAGAGAAAACTCCACACGCACTTTCTTCGAGTCGATTTCTCCCTTGGAAAGTAAGACAACCGTCTCCACATGTCTTGTACGCGGGAACATGTCCACCGGGCGCACGGCCTGGGGGGCATAGCCGTGTGCGGCCAGCCAGGCGGCGTCCCGCGCGGCAGTGGCCGCGTTGCAACTTACCATCACCACGCGCCGCGGGGCCATGGTAGCCACGGCGGAAAGCGTGGCTTCATCGCAGCCCTTGCGGGGCGGGTCCAGCACCACCACGTCCGGGCGCAGGCCTTCTGCCAGAAGCTGCTGTGCTGCGCTTGCGGCATCGGCACACAGAAAACGTACGTTCTGTGCCCCCATGCGCGCGGCGTTCGCCCTGGCATTTTCCACGGCCTCTGGCACAATTTCCACCCCCACAAGCTGCCCGCAGGCCGCCGCCATGGAAAGCCCGATGGTGCCCGCGCCGCAGTATAAGTCCAGCAGGGTGTTGCCGCTGGCCAGCTGTGCCATGCGGGCCACTTCACCGTACAGCCGCTCGGCCCCCAGCGTATTGACCTGATAGAAAGAGAGCGGGGAAAGCTGCACGGGCACGCCGCACAGCGTGTCGGCCAGGGTGGATTCCCCCCAAAGCGTACGGCACTGCCGGCCCAATATCACATTGGTGGCCGCGGGGTTTACATTTAGAATAATCGAGCATATTTCCGGGTGTGCAGCGGTAAGAGCGGCGCAGAAGGCCTGCTCAAACGCAAGCTGTGCCCTGGTGCACACAAGGCACACCATCACCTTGTTTGTGCGCACGGCGTGCCGCAGGTAGATGTGGCGCACAAGGCCCTTATGGCTGGCCTCATCGTATATGCTGGCGCCCATCTGTTCCAGCAGGCGGCACGCGGTGTGCAGAACGGCGGAAAAAACGGGCGGTTGCAGCCCGCAGCTCTCGCAGGGCACCACACGGTGGCTGCGCGGGGCGTAAAACCCGGCGCGGATATGCCCTTCGCTGTCGCGGCAAAGCGGGTACTGCGCCTTGTTGCGGTAACCCTGAGCAGACGGCGAGGGAAGAATGGGCAAAACCTCGCAGGAAAGTTTGCCAATGCGGTGCATGGCATCGGCCACAAAGCGCTGTTTCTGCGCAAGCTCTTCTTCATAGGTAAGGTGGGCCAGCGCACAGCCGCCGCATTTGCCGAACACCGGGCATTCGGGGGCAATGCGCCCGGGGCCCGGTGTTATCACATTCTGTACAATGGCGAATGCGTGTGTTTTGCACACCTTTACAATTTTGGCATCCACCACATCGCCCGGCGCGGCAAAGGGCACAAACACGGCCATGCCGCCGGCGTGGGCCACGCCGGCACCGTCAGAGGCGAGTGATTCGATGGAAAGCTGCACAGCGCTGTTCTTTTGAAGGCTTGTGTTCTTCATGGCCCCTCCTGATTCATAGGCAGATACAGCGGCTTGCGCAGGCCGCCGGTTATTTTGCAGGTTTTTCTTTTGCCTTTTCCTTGCTGATGCTGGCAAGATAGCGGCTGGGCGGCACGCCCTTGGCCTTTTTGAACACGCGGGAAAAATAAAACTGGTCAAAAAAGCCCACGCTTACCGCAATTTCGGCAATGGACAGCTGCGAGTTCTTTAAAAGATAACACGCCTCGCTGATGCGGTAATTGGTAAGGTAATCAATGGGGCTTTGCCCCACATTTGCCATAAACACACGGTACAAATGGCTGCGGCTGACGCCCACCGCTTTGGCAATGTCGTCGATGGAGACATCGTGAAAATAGTTGAACTGGATGTATTTGATGGCGTTGATGACATACTGGGAAGAAGAACTTGCAGCGTGTGGCTCTGCGTCCCGCGCCTCTTGCATCAGTTCTGCAATGAACAGATACAAATGGCCCACCATCATGGCTTCATTCGGCGCCTCCAGCCCGCGGGAAAAATAGATATCCAGCAGTGTCTTTTTAATTTTATCCGGCCGCTTGCAGTGGTGCACGGGCATATCCTCCCGAAAAGGAAGCTGCTGCACCAGCCGGTTGGCACAGGCGCCGTTGAAGCCAACCCAATGATATTCCCACGGGTCGGTTTGGTCTGCCGTGTAGGAAATAAGCTGGTTCGGCTTGGCCAGAAAAATATCGCCGGGGCCCAGCTCGTATACCTTTCCGTTCAGGGTATAGGTGCCCTTGCCGGCAGCTATCAGATGGATGAGGTAATGGTCGCGCGCACCGGGGCCCCAGGTATAACCCGGCTCACAGCTTTGCAGCCCGCAGTTATAGATAGAGATGTCCACGTTATCGGTGTAATTCTGTTTGAACGATTGCTTGTAGGTGCTTGCCATGCTTTCTGCCTCCCGGGCCATACTCTGCGCTGTGCGCAAAGCCATTATAGCAAACAAAGAGACAAAAGTCCATATTTTATAGGGGTGCCAAGGAAATTCCGTGCAAAATGGGCTTGGCCTCTCGCTTTCCTGGCTGGCATTTGGTATAATAAAATTCAAACAGCGGCGTGTTTTTTGGGCACGCGTGCAAGAATAGCCCCTTTTCGGCTCAGAAAGGAAGGAACGGCTCATGCCAAATGCGAAAGAATTGTCGAACCGCATCCTTGCCGGCGGATGGGACGGCGCGCTGAAAAAGTTATACGGCGCGTCTTATATGGCGCAGCGCAAACGCTATGCCGAGGCCCTGGAAGGGTTTGCGCAGGTGTTTGGCGCACAGCGTGAGGTGCGCATTTACTCCGCGCCGGGCCGCACGGAAATTGGCGGGAATCATACGGATCACAACCGCGGTGTGGTGATGGCCGCGGCCGTAGACCTTGACATTATTGCTGTGGCAGCCTGCAATGCGGACAATGTTATCCGTGTGAAATCGAAGGGCTTTTCCGGCATGGATGAAGTGGATATCACCCGGCTTGCCCCGCGGGCAGACGAGCAGGGCCGTTCCATCGCGCTGGTGCGCGGTGTGGCGGCGGGCATTGCCGAGGCAGGCGGAAAGGTGGGCGGCGTAGATATTTATACGGTCTCCAATGTGCTGCGCGGCTCCGGCCTGTCGTCTTCGGCGGCTTTTGAGGTGGTGCTGGGCGCTGTGCTGAACGGCGAGTTCAACGCCGGGCAGTTTTCGGCCATTAAAATTGCACAAATCAGCCAGTATGCGGAAAACGTCTTTTTCGGCAAGCCCAGCGGCCTGATGGACCAAATGGCATGCAGCGTGGGCAGTGCCATCACCATTGATTTCAAGGATGCCGCTGCGCCTGTTGTGGATAAGGTGCCGTTCGACCTTGCCAGATATGGCTATGCGCTGTGCATCACCGACACAAAGGGCAGCCATGCAGACCTTACACCCGATTATGCGGCTGTGCGCGATGAAATGGAAGCGGTGGCGGCGTTTTTTGGCAAGCAGGTGCTGCGCGAGGTGGAAGAAGAGGCATTTTATCATAATCTGCCGGCCGTGCGGGAAAAGACGGGGGATAGAGCCGTGCTGCGCGCCATCCATTTCTTCCAGGAGTGCCGCCGCGCCGGGCGGCTGTGCGATGCTGTACGGGAGGGCCGCTTTGAAGATTTTCTGCAGCTGATTACAGAGGGCGGGCACTCTTCGTTCGAGTACAACCAGAATGCATACAGTACAAAACACCCCGAACAGCAGGGCGTGCCGCTGGGCTTGGCGCTTAGCCAGCGCGTGCTGGCCGGGCAGGGCGCCTGGCGCCTGCAGGGCGGCGGTTTTGCGGGCACCATTCAGGCCTTTGTGCCGCACGGCCTGCTGGGCCAGTATCAAAGCGTGCTGGAGGGTGTGTTCGGCCAGGGCGCATGTTATGTGCTGAATATCCGCAATTATGGCGGCATACAGGTACAGGAGCATTTGTGAAAGAAGGGCAGATGAAAAATGCTGGTTTTATGTTACCCCAAATGCAGCACATGCCAGAAAGCGCTGGCATGGCTGGATGCGCACGATATTGCCTATGAAGTGCGCGACATCAAAGAGCAAAACCCCACCGAGGAAGAGCTTCGCGCCTGGCAGGCGAAAAGCGGCCTGCCGCTGCGCCGCTTTTTCAACACCAGCGGCCTTTTGTACAAAGGCTTTGGCCTGAAGGAAAAGCTGCCCTCCATGCCGGAGGCGGAACAGTTTGCTTTGCTGGCCCAGCACGGGATGCTGGTGAAACGCCCGCTTGTTGTGGCGGATGACGCTGTGCTGGTTGGGTTCCGTGAAGCTGAGTGGAGCGCCGCGCTGCTGTAAAGGGGGAAGAAATGCGTTTTCTTGACGAGAAGCGGAAGAATGTGCTTCGCGCTTATGTGGCGCAGGCAGCCAGTGTGCTGGAGATTATCATTGCGGTGCTGGTGCTGGCGGCCATTCTCATCACGGGGGTGCGCGTCACGGGCGAGATATTCGGCCTGTTCGTTGCCGAAAATTCCTCCCAGGCGTTCACCGCCGTGCTGGAGCATGCCTTTAACCTCATCATTGGGGTGGAATTTATCAAGATGCTGGCAAAGCACACGCCGGGCTCTGCCATTGAAGTGCTGCTTTTTACCATTTCGCGCCAGCTGGTGGTGGAACATACCACGCCGGTTGAAAATCTGATTGGCATTATTACCATTGCGCTGATTTTCATCATCCGCAAGTACTTATTTGTGCCCTCCTTCGGCACCCATATGCCGGGAACGGAGGCTGCCTTGGAGGCGATGGAGGCTGGTGGGGAAAAGGCCGGGCCTGCTCCGCGGCCCGCCGCCCCTTTGGAACATGAGATAGCGCCTGCCTCGCCAGCAGAACCATCAAAACCGGAAGCGCTGCTTTAAAAAGGCGCCCTGCGGCTGTGCCGCGGGGCGCCCTTGCTGTTTTTGCGGGAAAGCGGCAGGGCCTCAAAAGTCTGCCAGCATGCGGCCCATCTCCACACGCACTTCCCCGCGCTGAGGGTCTTGGTTGGAATAGGCATACAGGTCAAAGCCAATCATGGAAAAACCGTGGCGGAGGTAAAAACGGATGGCGGCGGTGTTGCAGCTTTGTGCCTCCAGCACAGCCATGCGGGCACCATGTGCCTGCGCAACGGCAACCATATGTTCCAGCAAAGCGCCGCCAATGCCGCGGCCGCGAAACGGTTCCATCACCAAAAGGTTTGTGATGCGAAAGCGGTGGTTCCAGCTTTCAGGGCTGCCCTCCACAAACCCTGCCAATACATTGCCCTCAAAAGCGCCATATAAGCGGGGGGCTTCCAGCCACGGGCTGAAAAGTTCATCCTGAAATGATTTTTCCACGGGGCAGGCAAAGGTGTGTATTTCACAGAAAAGCCGCCCGGCGCAGCACAAATGGAGTAAAAACCGTGCGTAACATAAGAAAATGTATATATTTTGCCCTTATAATCTTCCCTGCGCAGTTCGCGTATCGTCAAGGGGGCCTCCTTTATGAAAAAGCGGCAGGCCGCACGGGCCCGCCGCAAAAGTGATGGCTTAATTTTCAGGCTTCGCCTGTTTTTTCTGTTGTTCAGCGGCATAAAAGGCACGCCGTTTTTCAAAATAGCAGGCCGGGCACAGGCTTTGATATTCTACGTTGTTCTCCATATCAATGGCCACCTGTGCGCCTTCGAACACAAATTCACCGTTTACCTTGCGGCCGTTGAACATGGCCTTGCGCCCGCAGGTGCAAATGGTTTTCATCTCTTCGATATTATGCGCCAGCTCTAAAAGGCGGGTAGAGCCCGGAAACCCTTTTAGAGAAAAATCGGTGCGCAGGCCATAGGCAATCACCGGCACCCCCAGTTCTACTGTCACCATGAACAGGCTCTCTGCCTGCTGGGATGTAAAAAACTGGCTCTCATCTGTCAGCACGCAGGCAAGGGGGCCGTGCGCGGCAATATCGGCCTTTACGGTTTCCAGCGGGTTCATCTGCGGCGTGAGGGATACGTCCACCCGGCGCTCTACCCCAAGGCGCGAAACCAGCTTTTCACCGCCTTTTGTGTCAATGGAGGGCTTCATAATCAGCACGCGCATGCCGCGCTCTTCATAATTGTGCGCCACCTGCATCAGCGCCGTGCTTTTGCCGGAATTCATTGCGCCGTAGCGAAAATACAGCTTTGCCATGTTTCACTCTCCTGTAGAAGTTTCCGGGTTGCGCACGCGGTACCCAAGGCTCATCAGGCTGTCGCCAAGGTGCGCGTTCTCCACGGTGATGCCGTTGAAATCCACCGAGAGGTCATAGTGGCTGAAATTCCAGAAACCCTTGATGCCCAAAGAGACAAGGGTGGGGGCAAGCTCTTTGGCGCTTTCGCGCGGGATGCACAGCACGGCCACCACGGGATGATACTTTTTGCAGAAGCTTTCCAGCTCCTGCACATCGCGCACAGCCACGCCGCACAGCTCCTGGCCTATCACCTCGGCTTTTTTGTCAAACGCGCCAATCAGCCGGTACCCTTTGGCCTCTACCGTAAGGTAGCTGGAGATGGCTGTGCCCAGCCGGCCCGTACCAATGAGGATAGTATCCAGCTTTGTCTCGCTGAACAGCAAATGGCTCACTGCGTCCAGCAGCACATCCACATGATAGCCAATGCCCTGCTGGCCAAACCCGCCAAAGCAGTTAAAATCCTGCCGTACCTGTGAGGCAGTGGTGCCCATCATATGGGCCAGCTCAGAGGAAGATACCTTTATCACACCGTTTTTCTTCATATCGGCCAGATATCGATAATATTTCGGCAGCCGCTTGATGACGGGAAGCGACACCTTGCTATTTTGTAACGACATTTTCTTCACCAGCTCAGAAATTTCTTTTTCTTTGCAAGGCTCAAAGGGCCTCGATGGTGCGCATGACATAATTGCCGAACTCTTCGCACGTGCATCCTGTGTCGCGCCCCGTTACCACCATGGCTTTTTCTTCGAACATGCATTTGTCCAGCGCCGCAGTGAGCTTGTCGGCCTCGGCCTGGTACCCGATATGGCTCAACAGCATGGCCGAAGCGCGCAGCATGCTGCACGGGTCGGCATATTTGCCGCGCCCCTCTTTTATCATGCGGGGGGCAGAGCCGTGGATGGCTTCGAACATGGCATATTTTTTGCCAATGTTGCCAGAGCCCGCCGTGCCCACGCCGCCCTGGAATTCGGCGGCCTCATCTGTGATGATGTCGCCGTACAGGTTGGGCAGCACAAACACCTGAAAATCGCGGCGCCGCTTTTCGTCTACCAGTTTTGCGGTCATAATGTCAATGTACCAATCGTCTGTCGTGATTTCAGGGTATTTTTCGCCCACAGCCTGGCACAGCTTCAGAAATTTGCCGTCCGTTGCCTTGACGATATTGGCCTTTGTCACAATAGACACACGGCTTTTGTGGTTTTTGCGCGCAAAATCGTAAGCAAGTTCTGCAATGCGCTGCGTGCCATCCGTGGTGGTAACCGTGAAATCTACCGAGATGCCGTCCTCCGTCTCAAACCCGCACGAGCCCAGCGTATAGGCGCCCTCAGTGTTCTCGCGGAAAAACGTCCAGTCGATGCCCTGTTCCGGAACTTTCACCGGGCGCACATTGGCAAAAAGATCCAGCTCTTTGCGCATAGCCACGTTTGCGCTTTCAATGTTGGGCCATTCGTCGCCGGCCCGGGGTGTGGTGGTGGGGCCTTTCAAAATGACGTTGCAGGCCTTCAATTCCGCCAGCACGTCATCTGGAATGGCTTTGCCGCACGCTGCGCGGTTTTCAATGGTGAGGCCGTCGATCTCTTTGAACACAATGCGTCCGCGCTCTACATCGCTTTTCAGAAGAAAGCGCAGCACGCGCTCGGCCTCATGCGTAATCACCGGGCCAATGCCATCGCCGCCGCACACGCCAATCACAATCTGTTCCAGCTTTGCATAATCGACAAAATCGCCCTGCGCGCGCATGGCAGCCACACGCTTGCGCTGGCCCTCCAAAAGCTGTGCAAACCGTTCTTTCGCTTCGTTGATATCTACCATATTTGCCGCCTCCTTGTCGTTTGTGTCACCTGCTGTGCCCAGCCCGCCGCCAAAGGCGGCGCTGCACATGCCGCAACCGGTGAAAAATCGGCCGGGCAGAGTGTTCTGCCAGCTGGGCAGCACGCCCTGCGGGATGTGCCCTGTTTATTTCTGCTGCTGCCTTGTATAGTTCAAAAGGCCGCCTGCGCGGATGATTTTTGCCTGACGGGCACTGATATCGCACACAAGCTCGAAGGTTTCACCGCTCTCGACATTCGTCATGGAAACCGTGCCGCCCTCTAGCCCTGCAAAGATGCCAGAGAGGGAAAGCCGCTGGCCCAGAAACACTTTTTTGTAATCCTGCTCATTTTTAAACTCCAACGGCAAAATGCCTGCGTTTACAAGGTTGGCCTTGTGGATGCGGGCAAAGCTTTTGGCAATGACAGCGCGGATGCCCAGATACAGCGGTACCAGCGCGGCGTGCTCACGCGAAGAGCCCTGCCCGTAGTTTGCACCGCCCACAATAAAGCCGCCCTCGGCCTTCATGGCTCGCTTTGCAAAATCGGCGTCGCACACCTCGAAACAGAAGTTCGCAAGATAGGGGATGTTCGAGCGGTAGGGCAGAATTTTGCTGCCCGCGGGCATGATATGGTCGGTGGTGATGTTGTCGCCCACTTTCAAAAGGCACGGCAGCGCCATGTCGTCCGTCAGGGCAAGGGCCTGCGGCAGGGGCTTGATGTTGGGCCCGCGCAGCACCTCCACCTGCTCGAAGGAATCCTCCGGCGCGGGAAGGTCTATCATATTGTCATTGATGGCAAAATGTGCGGGCATCTCTACCGGTGCAACGGGGGGCAGTGTGGTGGGGTCTGTCACATAGCCCGTCAGGCAGCTTGCCGCAGCCGTCTCGGGGCTCACCAGATAGACGCCCGCGTCGCGCGTGCCGCTGCGCCCTTCAAAGTTGCGGTTGAACGTGCGCAGCGAAATGCCGCCGGAGTTGGGGCTTTGCCCCATGCCGATGCACGGCCCGCAGGTGCATTCCAGCACGCGGGCCCCGGCGTTCAAAAGGTCGGTCAGCGCGCCGTTGGCCGAAAGCATGGCCAGCACCTGGCGCGAGCCCGGCGAGATGGTGAGGCTCACCTCGGGGCACACTGTTTTGCCCTTCAGCATGGCTGCCACCGTCATCAGGTCGGTATAGCTGGAATTTGTGCAGCTGCCAATGCACACCTGGTCCACTTTCTGCAGGGCAAGGCTTTTGGCCGGTTTTACATTATCCGGCGAATGGGGGCAGGCAACAAGAGGCTCCAGTGCAGAGAGGTCTATCTCCAGCACTTCGTCGTATACGGCATCCTCGTCGGCGCTCAGGGGCACATAGTCCTCGCCGCGGCCCTGCGCCGCAAGGAAGGCGCACGTCACATCGTCGGACGGGAAAATGCTGGTGGTGGCGCCCAGTTCTGCACCCATGTTGGTGATGGTGGCGCGCTGAGGCACCGAAAGGCATGCCACGCCGTCGCCGCCGTATTCAATAATCTTGCCCACGCCGCCCTTCACGGTCATGCGGCGCAGCACTTCCAAAATCACGTCCTTGGCGCTCACCATGGGGCGCAGCTTGCCGGTGAGTTTTACCAGGGTGAATTTCGGGTAGGGGATATAATAGGCGCCGCCGCCCATGGCAACGGCAACATCCAGCCCGCCTGCGCCCATGGCAAGGCAGCCAATGCCGCCTGCGGTGGGGGTATGGCTGTCGGAACCAATCAGCGTTTTACCGGGCTTTGCAAACCGTTCCAGATGCACCTGATGGCAAATGCCGTTGCCCGGGCGCGAATAGCGCACGCCGATTCTTTTTGCAATGGTGCGGATAAAGCGGTGGTCGTCCGCGTTCATGAAGCCGCTTTGCAGGGTGTTGTGGTCGATATATGCTACGCTAAGCTCTGTTTTCACACGGGGAATGCCCATGGCCTCATATTCCAGATATGCCATGGTGCCAGTGGCGTCTTGTGTGAGGGTCTGGTCGATGCGAAGGCCCACCTCGCTGCCGGCCGCCGGGGTGCCGTCCACCAGGTGCGCCGCAATGATCTTCTGTGCAAGCGTCTGTCCCATCGTCTTTCCTTCCTCTTTTTTATTCTGGCGCCCGCCGTTAGGCGCCCGGTATTATACTTATTTATATTATTCCCTTGTCTGTTTTTTGTCAATGTAAAGTGAGGGGGAAAACGCGGTGCCTGTGCACCGGAAAAACAGCGGCGTTTTTGCAAAGGGGCCGCTGCCCCGCGGCGGGATTGAAAGAGAAATGCCCGGTATGATATAATGTTTGCGTTCCACAAATCTTGCGGGCATACAGAGTGCCTTTCTGCATGCCAGGGCAAGGCGCAACCTTGACGGTGGCAGGTTGTTCTTTCACCGGGCCGTGGGGCCGGGCGAAAGAAAACTTTCGCAGGTGTGGTGCGGCATAAAAAACAGGCCTTGGGCCGGAAGGGGAGAATGCCGTTGCAAAAATTGGCGAACCTGTTTACAGGCAGCCGGTTTTGGGTGTGCGTGCTGGCGGTGGTGCTGGTGGCCAGCCTTGTGCCGCTGCTTGCCATTGCGCAGTACAGCCACCCCAGCGCAGATGACTACCCCTATGCGCTGGCCACGCATGCCGCCTGGCAGGAGACAGGCAGCGTCTGGGCCGTGCTGCGCGCTGCGGCACACACCGTGGCCCAGCGGTATCAAACGTGGCAGGGCTCGTTTTCTGCCATTTTTCTGTTTGCCCTGCAGCCGGCCATTTTTGGCGAAGGGCTGTACGGGCTGGGCACCGTGTTCCTTTTGGGGGCGGCAATGGCAGCGGTGGCCGCAGCGGTTGCGGCGCTGCACCGGGTGACGGGTGCGCCGCTTTCAACCTGTGCGGTGCTGGGGCTTTTATATGCGCTGGTGTGTATTCAGTTTTTGCCCAGCCCTGCCCAGGGCTATTACTGGTGGAACGGCGCCAGCTATTATTGGCTGTTTTTCTTTGGCCTTTTGGCCCTGTGCGCCCTGTTGGCAAGGCTGATGGGGCCGGGCCTTTCCGGGGCCGGCACAGCGGGGGCGGCACTGCTGGCGGCTGTGCTGGGCGGGGGCAATTATATTACGGCGCTTCAAATGTGCGAGGCACTGGTTTGCGCGGTTCTGGTGTGTGCGCTGTGGCGGCGCACGGTGCTGAAGCGCATGCTGGCCGTTGCGCTTTGCGGCTTTGCCGCCTTTGCTGTGAACGTGGCTGCGCCGGGCAATGCCGTGCGCGCTGCCACAACGGCCACGCAGGGGCAGGGGGCCGTATGGGCCGTGGTGCAGTCATTTCCCATGTCGGTGCACTATGCGCGGGTGTTCACCACGCCCATGGTGCTGGCGGCGCTGCTGTTTGCCGTGCCCTTTCTTCTGCGCGCGGTGCACGCCGCAAAGACGAATTTCCGCTACCCATACCCGCTTTTGGCCCTGGCCGGGCTGTATTGCTTTTACGCTTCCTCCTTCACGCCCACGCTGTTTGTGTATGGCACGAATGATGAAAAGCGAGTAAAAGACATTCAGTTTTGTCTGTGGGTGCTGGTGTGCCTGGCTGCGCTGTGGTATGTGCTGGGCTGGGCGTGGCACCGCTTTGGCGCCGCACACGGCAGGCGCCTGCACCGGTTTGCCCTGCCATATCTCGCGGTGGTGGTGCTGTTTGGCGCGTTGGCCTTTGTGCCGCAGGTGCGGGCTTACCAGTGGAGCGGCACCGCCTGTGTAAGTGCCGTATATTATTTGCGCAGCGGTGTGGCGCAGGCCTATGACGAGGCCATGTATGAAAGGCTGGATATGCTGGCAACGGAAGAGGAGGACATTGTGTTTCCCATGTTGCCGCCGGAGCCTTGGATCTGTTTTCATGAAGATCTTGCGCGCGAGACATATAACTGGAAAAACGAGGCCTTTGCCGAATATTACGGCAAGCACACGGTAGCAGTGGCCGCGCCTGAATAACATGGCGCGGCAAGGGGGAGGGCAGGCAGTTGAAACGGGACGTTGCGGTGTTCTGGAAATGGGCTTTGCTTGCGGCGCTTTGCGTTTGCATGGTGCCGCTTTTCATTTTGGCGGCGTATTGTTACCCCTGCGCAGACGATTTCCGGTTCGGCCTGTATCCGCACCTTGCCTTTCAGCAGACAGGTTCTGTATGGGCGGCCCTGGCAGGCGCGGCAAGGCAAGTGTACGAGACGTATTTCAACTGGCAGGGCACCTTTTCTGCGGTGTTTCTGTTCGCTTTGCAGCCTGCTGTGTTTGGCGAAGGGTTTTACTGGCTTTGCCCTGTGGTGATGTTTGCAGCGCTTTTCTGGGGCGCTGTGCGCATTTTTCGCGCAGGGGGCAAAGTGCTTGGTGCCGGGCGAAAAACCACGGAACTGGCCCTGCTGCTTTACCTGCTTGTGTGCACCCAGCTGGTGCAAAGCCCTGCACAGGCGTTCTACTGGTGGAACGGCGCGGTCTATTATGTGTTTTTTTATGCGCTGATGCTGGTGCTGGCGGCGCGGGTGCTTCGCATGCTGGCAGGTGCGCGCACGGTGCGGCATACAGCGGCCACGGCTTTGCTTGCATTTTTTGTGTGCGGCGGCAATTATGTAACGGCCCTTCTCTCGCTGGAACTGCTGGCGCTGGCCGCGCTTGCAGCGGCGTGGAAGCGGCGTGCCGCCCTGAAAAGCATGTTGGTTGTGTTTGCATGTGCGGGCGCCGCTTTTGCAGGGAATGTGGCGGCGCCGGGCAACGCGGTGCGCCAGGCGGCAGATTATGGCGGCGCTGCCCGGCCGGGGGTGCTGGGGGCTGTGCTGGGCTCGTTCCCGCAGGCGTTCCGCTTTGCGGCAGAGCACCTTTCGCCGCTGGTGTGCCTGGCTTTGTGCTTTTTGGCACCTTTTTTCTGGCGCGCTGCCGGGCGGCCAGAGGCGTTTCGGGCCCCGCTGCCGGGGCTGGCAAGTGCCCTTGCCGCGTGCTGGTTTGCCTCCTCTTTCACCCCCACGCTGTACGCCATGGGCACCATAGGGCCGGACAGGGTGCAAAATATCCAGTTTTTCCTTTTGGTGCTGGTGCTTATCCTGCTTGAATTTTACTGGCTTTGCTGGGCAAGGCGTACGCTTGCCCGCGGCCTTTGCGCGCGCGCAAAGGCCATGCGCCTGCTTCACCGGCTTGTGCCCGTGTATCTTGCGCTGTGCGCATTGGCGGCAGTGGGCGTTGTGGGGCTGTATGTTGCCACCGGCCACACGGAAAAGCTGGCCTGTGCCTCGGCGGCGCGCTCGCTGTGGGACGGGACGGCTGGCCGCTATTCTGCCCTGATGCAGACGCGCACAGAAATATTGGCAGGCCCCGATGAAGTGGCCGTACTGCCGCGCATTACCCAGCAGACGTTGGTGCCAGCGCTGTTTTTTGACGATATCGTCTCGGATGCATCCGATTGGAAAAACGAGGCCATGGCGGCCTATTACGGCAAACGCATGGTTGTGCCGGAACCGGTGCCCTAAGCGCGCCAGCGCCCGGGCGGCAAAGCAAAACCGAACAGAGATAAGCGCGGGGCCCTGGAAATTGCAGGGCCCCGCGCTTTTTGCTGTGCGGGAAGGGGCGTTTTCAGCCCACCGGCAGGCTCTCCTCTACCTCAATATATTGCGCCATAAGCTCTACCTCTTGTGCAGCATTCGCTGCTTTTGAAATGGAAAATACCATGGCCTCATGCCTTCCTTGGGCCAAACTGCGCATAAACCGGGGCGCCCGGGCCAACACTACACGGTGCAGCGACGACAAAAGGGAGGAAAGTGCCATGGAGAAAAACCGCGTGCAAAACAAAAAGGACGAAGCGGCGGAAGAACTGCGCGCCCAGCAGGAATATCTGATGGAGATGGGCGGCGTGTTCTCTACCAGGGGCAAACATGCCATCCACTGCCTTACGGTGATTGGGCAGATAGAGGGCCATTCGCTTGCGCCGCAAAGCCAGAAAACAACAAAATACGAGCATGTCATCCCGCAGCTGGTGGCTGTGGAGGAAGACCCCGCCATCGAGGGCCTGCTGGTAATTCTCAATACGGTGGGCGGGGATGTGGAGGCAGGCCTGTGCCTTGCCGAGCTGATTGCAGGCGTCTCGAAACCTTCGGCCACGCTGGTGCTGGGCGGGGGGCATTCCATCGGCATTCCGCTGGCAGTTTCAGCCCAGCGAAGCTTTATTGTGCCCAGCGCCACCATGACGGTGCATCCTGTGCGCCATTCGGGCCTTGTGCTGGGCGTGCCGCAGACGCTGCGCTATTTCGAGCAGATGCAGCAGCGCATCACGCGCTTTGTCACTGGCCATTCGGCCATCAGCGCCGAGCGTTTCACTCAGCTGATGCTGCATACGGGCGAGCTGGTGATGGACATGGGCAGTGTGCTGGAAGGGGAAATGGCCGTGCGCGAGGGCCTGATAGATGAGCTGGGCGGCCTGCACGAGGCGCTGCGCTATCTATACCGCGCCATTGAGAAAGGGAAAAAGAAGCCCTCTAAAAATGCATAACGAAAAATGACGCCGTGCGGCGTCATTTTTTTGTTGCCACCTGTATTTTACAACAGGGTTGTTTGGTGGTACAATAGCATTGTATAGGTTTGCGCTTTCAAAGCAGCAGCGGAAAATTAATTATCGCAGGAACAGGGGAAAAACGGGAACGATGGCACAGACAAAACGCAGAACAACCACAAAACGCAAGGCCGCACCGCGCGGAAGAAAGCCCCAGCCCAAGGCGGATATGAACGCCAGCTGGAGCATTCTTCTGTTTGGCCTTGCCATTCTGGTGGCGGCCATGACCTATGTGCCCGGCGCCAGCGCGTGGGCGTGGCTGCGCATGAACGTGCTGTTCGGCGTGTTTGGCATCAGCACCTATCTGCTGGCCCCGGCGCTGGTATATCTGGCTATTCTGGTGGCTATGGGCCGCCCGGCCAAGCTGAAAATGGCCTTTGGCGCACTGGTGATGGCGTTTGCCTGCGGTGTGTTTCTGGTGTTTTCCAAAACGGATATGACGGGTCTCTCCTTTGCGGAAGGAATGAAAGTTCTGCACGAGAGCGGCAAAGCCCCATGGGGCCTTGGCGGCGGCGCGCTGAGCGCTGTGTTCGGCTGGTCGCTGCTGGCATTGTTCGGCCGCCCGGGCGCGAACATTGTGTTGTTGGTGCTGTTGGTGGTGAGCGCAATGTTCTTCACCGGGTGCACCCCGCTGGATATTTACCGGTATTTTACGAAGGGTGCGCACACGGCCAAGGAAAAGGGGGCCGAGTTTTCGGCCCAGCTGGCACGCCAGCGCGAAGAGCGCGAGGCCCAGCGGGAGGCCGCCCGCGCCGCCGCACAGGATGCGGCGCGCAAGAAAGCGCTGTTTGCCGAGGTGGAAAAGGAAGTGCGCGGTTATGACGCGCAGAAATACGAGGTGCACACTTTCAATACTCAGCCCGGCCGCAAGCGCAGCAGCATTGATATTGATTTGGGCGACGGGGCCATGGCGCAAAGCACTGTGAAGCATGAGGAAAAGCCGCACATTGGCCCCGGCGGCACGTTTGGCATGTACCCCGACCCTTATGCCGGAAATATGCCGCACGGCGAAGTGCTGGACGCCCCGTTTGTAGATAAGCTGGGCCTTGCCCCTCAGGAACAGGCCGTGCCGGTTGCGCCGCATCTGCAGAAAAACGCTGCGCCGCAGCAGCCCAATGCCGCCCGGCCGGCCTCGGCTGCGCAGGGCGACGAGCTTGGCCGCCTTGTGCACAAGGCGGCGGGGGCCCCGCAGCAGGAACCGGTGCAGCCCGCCCCGCAGCCTGTTGCAGAGGATGCGGGCTATGCATACCCGCCGCTCAGCCTGTTCCAAAAACAGAAGGCGGCAGACGAGGGCGATATCGAAGCCGAGCTGCGCCACAATGCAGACCTGCTGGTGAGCACGCTGGAGAGCTTTGGCGTGAAAACACGCATGCTGGATATTTCGCGCGGGCCGTCTGTTACGCGGTATGAGCTTCAGCCGCAGGCGGGCGTGAAAATCAGCCGCATCACCGGCCTGGCGGACGATATTGCGCTGAACCTTGCCACCGCTGGTGTGCGCATCGAGGCGCCCATTCCCGGCAAGGCGGCCGTGGGCATTGAGATACCGAACAAAACGCGCACCATGGTGACGCTGCGAAGCCTGCTGGAATCACCCGAGTTTGCAACCAGCAAAGCGCCGCTTACCTTCGCCCTGGGCAAGGACATTGCGGGAAAATGCCAGGTGGGCAACCTTGCCAAAATGCCGCACCTGCTTATTGCGGGCACCACCGGCTCGGGCAAATCGGTGTGCACAAACAGCATCATCATGAGCTTTTTGTACCGCTGCTCACCTGAAAAGCTGCGCCTTATTCTGATCGACCCGAAAATGGTGGAATTTGCGCAATACAACGGCATCCCGCATCTTCTGATGCCGGTGGTGACCGAGCCTCGCAAGGCCGCCGGCGCCCTGGGCAGCGCAGTGGCGGAGATGGAGCGCCGCTATAAACTGCTGGCTGAAAACGGCGTTCCCAACATTGAAGAGTACAATACCCTGGCTGAAATGGACGAAAGCCTGGAAAAAATGCCGTATATCGTCATTGTCATTGACGAGCTGGCAGATTTGATGATGGTGGCGGGCAAAGAGGTAGAGGACTATATCTGCCGCATTGCCCAAAAGGCGCGCGCGGCGGGCATGCACCTTATTGTGGCCACCCAGCGCCCGTCTGTTGATGTGATTACAGGCCTCATCAAGGCCAATATTCCAAGCCGCATTGGCCTGTCGGTGATGAGCCAGATTGATTCGCGCACCATTCTCGACACCGGCGGCGCCGAAAAGCTTTTGGGCAACGGCGATATGCTGTATATGCCTGTGGGTGTGAACAAACCCATCCGTGTGCAGGGCACATTTGTGCGCTCGGCCGAGATCCGCGCCGTGATCGATTTTATCAAAAAGCATTCTGCAGCCGATTATGACGAAGAGATGATTGCCCAGATGGACAAGCTTGCCGCGGCAGAGAAGGGCGGCGGCGCAGCCGACGGAGGCGAGGGCGGCGACGCGCGGGACCCCATGTTCAGCCAGGCGGCCGAAGTAGTCATTGAGGCGGGGCAGGCCTCTACCAGCCTGCTGCAGCGCCGGTGTAAACTGGGGTATGCCCGCGCGGCGCGCATTATTGACGAGCTGGAGCAGGCCCACATTGTGGGCCCATACGAGGGCTCGAAACCGCGTGCGGTGCTTATTACGCGCCAGCAGTGGCTGGAAATGGAGCAAAACGGCACCGCCGGGGCAGTGCCCGGGCCTGTGCCGGATGAGTTGATGTAGCAAAGGGGCTGCACCGCATGCGGGCAGCATGAAAAACGGCATACAGGCGGGCGGGCGTGTGCTCACCCGCCTGTTTTGAAGCAAACACAGAAAGGATGCTTATGAACCAGCAGTTTCTTCCCATCTGCCGGGCCGATATGCTGGCCCGCGGCTGGCAGGATGTGGATTTTGTGGTGGTGATGGGCGACGCCTATGTAGACCACCCCTCTTTCGGCTCTGCCATCATTGCGCGCCTGTTGGAAAAGGAGGGCTGGCGTGTTGGCATCATCAGCCAGCCGGCATATCACACCTGCGAGAGCATGAAGGAATACGGCCGCCCGCGCTATGGCTTTTTCATTGGCGGCGGCAATGTGGACAGCATGGTGGCCCATTATTCCGTGGCCAAGGTGCGCCGCACGCGCGACGAGTATTCGCCCGGCGGTGTGGCAGGCAGGCGGCCAGACAGAAGCGCTACGGTATACACACGCCTGGCAAAGCAGGCATACCCGGATGTACCTGTGGTGCTGGGTGGGCTGGAGGCCTCCCTGCGGCGTTTTGCACACTATGATTATTGGAGCAATACGGTGATGCCCAGCATTTTGGAATCCAGCGGGGCAGACATTGTCTCGTTCGGCATGTCGGAACATCAGACAGCCGAAATTGCCCGCCGCCTGGCCGCGGGAGAAAGCGCGGCAGACATTACAGACGTGGCGGGCACCTGCTTTTTGACGGATTTTGCCCATCTTCCGCCCAAATATGCCGAGTGCGCCTCGTACAAAAAGGTGGCGGCCGATAAGATGAGCTATGCAAAGGCATGCCGCATCCAGATGGACCAGCAGGACCCCGTCACCGGCCTGCCCGTGGTGCAAAAGCAAAGCGAACAATACCTGGTGCAGAACCCGCCCGCCAAGCCGCTTACCCGGCGCGAGCTGGACGAGGTGCACGCCATGCCCTTCACACGGCGGTATCATCCTTCTTATGAGGCAAAGGGCGGCGTGCCCGCCATTCGGGAAGTGGAGTTTTCCATCATCCAGAACCGCGGATGCTTTGGCGGGTGCAATTTTTGCGCCATTGCCATGCATCAGGGGCGCCGCGTCACCTCGCGAAGCGCCGGCAGCATTGTGGCAGAGGCAGAGGCCATGACGCATGCGCCCGGCTTCAAGGGATATATCCACGATATTGGGGGCCCCACGGCCAATTTCCGCCTGCCAAGCTGCAAGCAGCAGATGACAAAGGGGATGTGTCAGGGCGGCAAGCACTGCCTTGCGCCCTCGCCCTGCCAAAAGCTGCTGGTGGATCATTCCGAGTATCTTGCCATTCTGCGGCGTGTGCGTGCGCTGCCGGGCGTAAAAAAGGTGTTCATTCGCTCCGGTATTCGCTATGATTATCTGGTGCTGGATCAAGACGAGACGTTTTTCCAAGAGCTGATTGAACATCACATCAGCGGCCAGCTGAAGGTGGCGCCCGAGCACTGCGCGCCGAACGCGCTGAAATATATGGGCAAGCCGCCGGTGGAGGTGTTTGACCGCTTTTCCAAGCGCTTTTATGAACTGACGCGCAAGGCGGGCAAAAAGCAATACCTTGTGCCATACCTGATGAGCAGCCACCCCGGCTGCACGCTGCGCGACGCCGTCACCATGGCGGAATACCTATATAAACACCACATGCGCCCCGAACAGGTGCAGGATTTTTACCCCACGCCGGGCACAGTGTCCACCTGTATGTATTATACCGGGCTGGACCCTTATACCCTCAAGCCCGTTTATGTGGCAAAAACACCGGAGGAAAAAGCCATGCAGCGGGCCCTGCTGCAATATTATGAGCTCAGAAATGCGCCCAAAGTGCGCCGCGCGCTGGAGCTTGCCCACAGGGAGGACCTGATTGGCACACTGTGCCCGGGCAGGCCGCCGCAAAAAGAGGCGGCCCGGCGCCCTGCGCGGGCCAAAAGAACACAGCCAGGAAAGGGGAAAAAGCCATGGCACGAAGGAAGCCATACCGGCGGCGCGCCGCGCACCCGGCCCGCACGGCGCAAAGGAAAATAAAACGCCTTATGCGGCGCATCGCAGCTTTTGTTTCCGCAGCAGCTGTGCTGTGCGCGCTGGCGCTTACACTGGGCCAGCAGCTTGGTTGGCCTGTGCCCTCGTGGAACGAAGTGTACCGCGCGTTTGGGCTTGGCTCTTCCGCGGTGCCGGCCGAGGCGCAGGACGCTTCTTCCTGTGCGCATATTGTAGATGTGGGGCAGGCAAGCGCTATGCTGTTGGAACAGGATGGAAATTTCGCCCTGGTGGATGCGGGCCTTGCCGCCACGCAGGAGGAACTGGCTGCCTATTTGCAGGAGGCAGGCGTGCGCAGGCTGGAATTTGCCGTGCTTACCCATCCGCATGCAGACCATATGGGCGGCATGCAGTATCTGCTGGAAAACTTTCCTGTTGGCACACTGTATGTGGCAGACCTTACCCAATGTGCCGAACAGCCGGGCACCGGGTATGAAAAGCTGTTGGCGGCCGCACAGCAGGCGGGTGTGCCCGTGCATACGATGCAGGCGGGCGAACGGTATGCTCTGGGCCAGGCTGCCCTCTGCGTGCTGGCGGAGGGGGAAGCGTGCGAGAGCCTGAATGATGCAAGCCCCGTGCTGCGTTTTGAGGCGCCTGCCTTCAGCCTTCTGTGTACCGGCGACGGGGAAGAGGCCGCAGAACAAAATGCCCTTCTGTATGGCGGAAACCTTTCGGCGGACGTGCTGGTTGCCGGGCACCACGGTTCTTACACCTCGAACAGTGAGACGTTTGTGCAGACGGTGGACCCGTGCGTGGTGGCCATCAGCTGCGGGGTGGATAACGAATACGGCCACCCGCACGGCGCGGCGCTGGCAGCTTTTGAAAGCGTAGGCGCAGACATCTACCGCACCGATACGGACGGCACCATTGTGTGCTATGCCGATGAGGCGGGAAAACTGCAGGTGGCCTGCGGCGGCAAAAACACGGCCCAGGCCGCGTGACAGGGGAAAGGGCAGCCTGCATGCAGGCCGCCCTTTTGGCAATTGGCCCACCTGGGGCCGCCGGTGCAAAACAGAGCGATTGACTGCTTGCTCAAAAACCGGGGCAACAGAAAAGGCCGCATAAAATTTGTTGTCTGAAAAAAGGGGGCTTTTCCCGAATGGACAAAAAGAAAATTGGAATAGCGGTTGCCATAGCGGCCGTATTGGGGCTTGGCCTTATCTTGTACAAACAGATAATCCCTGGCGAGTATGTGCCTGCTGCCGATGAAATAGCTGTGCATATACAGTTGCATACAAAAGAAGATATTGGTTTATTGGTTTTTGATTCTTGTGCAGATGGTTCCGAATACAGCGGCGGCATATCCAATGCAGATAAATCGTTAATCAAACATGATTCCGATAACATTCTGGTGTGGAACCGGCAGGAGCTGAACGCCTCTTCCGATGCTGTGGAGTTGTGGGTGCAATTCAGGGTCATAACGGAATATGTGGCCCCCAATTATGAAAACATATATCCGGAAGACATAACCAGATATCTGGAACCCGTTTCGTGGGAAGCGCACTTTGGGGAATCTTATTTTATTACCATTACCGGTGATAAAACAGGCGGATATAAAGCTGTATTAAACTGAGAAAGCAGGCCCCTTTTTATTTAACAGTCAATTGGAAAATGAGCCGTATGGCGTGCTTTTGAGCAAACGGGAAACTGGCTGTATTCAGCTTGGCCCTCATAAATTCGCACCCGAACTGCCCGCGTAAAAAAAGGGAACAGCAGAAAGGCTTTTCAACGGCGCAATAACAAAAAGGCACCCGCGGAAGAAATGGGCAAGGCTTCAGCCTGGCCCATTCTCTGCGGGTGCTTTTTATTTTGTCATGCGTGCGGGCACTGCGGCCGGGGCATCCAGTGCCACGGCGCGGCACTCCATTTGCTCGTAAACAGAGGCAAACTGCGCTTTTTCCACTGCCTGGTAGCCGTACAAAGGGTCGCATAAATAGTAAAAATCTTCATCATAGCCATACAGCAGCATGCAGTGCAGGTTTGAATAGGGAATATATTCTTCCCCTGTCTCTTCCAAAAACCAGGAGTGTGTGGCGCTGAACTGCGGCGTTTCGAACTGCAGGGTGCCCCATACCACCACAGGGCGGCCTTCACACAACAAAAGTTTCAGCCCGGCAGGGGTGGTGCCGGTCAGGTCCTGCGCGCGAAGTGTCTGCCCCGCCTGCTGCAGGTAAAGGTTTGCGGCCGTGCACACGGGCTGTGCGTAACAGTAATACCCCTGTGCGGCGGGGTCGCCTGCATAGGCGTCATCGGGTGCAGGGCCGTAAACAACGCCATCCTCTTCGTAAAATTCTGCACGGGGCAGGTATTGATAGGCAAGCTCCATTTTATCTGCGGCAATGCCATAGCTTTGCAGCAGCATGGCAAGGCTGGTGGCCTCGCAGCCGTTGAGCAGCTCGGGCAGTTGGTACAGCAGCACGGCTGGCACGCTTTGCCTGCGGGCGCGCAGGCTTTCCATGATCAAAAGAGGCACTTCCTCGCTTTGCGCGCCGCCCTGCCGTGCGCCGGCCGCACAGGCCCGTGCCACCGGTGCAGGTGCTGCCGCACAAGCGGCCAGTGCGGCGCATACAATCAATTGCGCTGTGTGGCGCAGCTTGTTCCAAACCATGGCACGCCTCCTTTGGCTAAACTGTGACAATTTGCGGCAAAACCTGACAATATCAGTATAACACACGCCGCGCGCGTGGGGAAAGCGGAAGGCAGCATTTTCTTTCTGTGAAATTTGTGCTATAGTATCCATACGCTGAAAGAATTTTCAGGGAAGCTGCCGGCCTGAATAATTGTATCTGGGCATTTTTCCAGAGGGGCAGAAATGGGGCGCCCGGCCTGTGTGGAAAGCAGAGCGGCAGAATGGGGCCGCGGCGGGCAAAACGGTGTGCAAATGCGGCGGCCCCAAAAAATATAAGTTTTACAGACGCGGGCCGCGTGGCCCGGAAAGGACGCGTTGGTTATGCAGAAGTTTGATGCTGTGCTGTTCGATTTGGACGGCACCCTTATCGATTCCGCGCCGGGCATTCTGGCAACTTTTCAAAAGACGTTCGAGGCGTTTGGCCTTACCGTGGGCGAACAGCGCCTGCGCCCGTTTTTGGGCCCGCCGCTGCGCAGCAGCATGGCCCAGCTTTTGCCGCAGGCACAGGTGGAGCAGGCGGTGGAAACATACCGGGAGCTGTATCAAACACATGGCCTGGATGGCTGTGCCCCCTATGCCGGTGTGCCGCAGATGCTGCAGGCCCTGCGGGAAGCGGGGTTTGTGGTGTGTGTGGCCACATCGAAACCCTACCCGGTGGCACTGCGCGTGCTGCGCCATTTTGGGCTGGAACAGGCATTTGATTACATTGGCGGAGCCAGCATGGACGCCAGCCTGGACACCAAGACGGCCGTGATGCAGCTGGTTCTTGGCCAGCCGCAGCTTGCGGGCAAATGCCCCGTCATGGTGGGCGACAGAGAGAACGACATGCAGGGCGCGCGCGATTGCGGCATCCCTGCGGTGGGCGCGCTGTACGGTTATGGCAGCCAGGCAGAGCTGGCGCCGTTTTCGCCTGTGTTCTGCGCGCAGGATGTGCCTGCGCTGTGTGCATGGCTGCTGGCCCATCGGGCATGCAAAGAGGGGGCAAAGGCATGAATATCACGGTGCTTGGCTGCGGGCGATGGGGTTCTTTTCTGGCGTGGTATCACGGCCAAAAACACAATGTGGCGCTGTGGGGGCGCGCGGGCTCGCGCGGGTTTGCACAGCTTTGCGAAACGCGTGCAAACGGTTATGTCACGCTGCCGGACAGCGTGCGCACTCAGCCGGATCTGGGCCGTGCGCTGGCATTTTCTGACACCATCGTCATCTCCATCAGTGCGCAGCAGCTGCGCACATTTGCAAGGCAGTTGAATGAATTTCCCATTTCGGGCAAGACGTTTATCCTCTGCATGAAAGGGCTGGAATGCGAGACAGGCAAGCGCCTGACGCAGGTGTTCCAGGAGGAGGTGCACCAGCCGGTGGCCCTTGCCGTGTGGGTGGGGCCGGGCCATGTGCAGGATTTTACCGCAGGTATCCCGAACTGCATGGTGGTAGACAGTGCCAGCGAGGCCGTTACCTCGCATGTGGTGAACACCTTTTCTTCCGATTTGATTCGCCTGTACAAGGGGCACGACCTTGTGGGCACAGAGCTGGGCGCGGCGGCCAAAAACGTCATTGGCATTGCCGCCGGCATGCTGGACGGGCGCGGCCTTTCCAGCATGAAGGGTGCGCTGATGGCGCGCGGCGCCAGAGAGGTGGCGCGCCTGATTCGCGCCATGGGCGGCAATGAACTTTCCGCCTATGGGCTGTGCCATTTGGGCGACTATGAGGCAACGCTGTTTTCTGCACACAGCCATAACCGGTGCTTTGGCGAAAGCTTTATTCGGGGCCAGGCTTTCCACCAGCTTGCGGAAGGCGTGCCTACGGCCAAAGCGCTTGTCACGCTGGGGGAGGCGCATGGGGTAGACCTGCCCATCAGCCGGACAGTGTATGAAATCCTCTATTTGCATGTGGGCGCTGACGAAGCGCTTCGCCGCCTGTTCCAGCGCAGTGTAAAGGGCGAATTCGACACCTGAGTTTCTGCCGGTGCATAGGATGAGGGCAAAGGAGGCGCTTTGCCCATGACAGAATCGAATCAGTTTGCAAAAAGCATCCCGCGCGAAGACCTTCCCCTGTGCGACGGCGACACGGAAAACAATGACCTCACCTGCTGGAACGATACCCCGCCCCACGAAAACGGAGAGGGCCCGGATGGAAACGGCATGACGGTGATACCAAAGGACGAACCACCCGTATGCGGCTGCGAATGCGTTTGGCCGCACGGTGATACGCTCTGTGAAAACGCGGCCGCGCAGGGGTGAAATGGCAGGCCCCGGCTGCCCTGTGCCCGATTGGGGCATCTGGCGGCCGGGGCTTTTTTCTGCGGCGGCAATGCCTGGCATTGTAGGACTACAATAGATCTTGGACAGAGGAAGAAAAAGGATGAAGGATAAGGCCTCATCGGTTATAGTTGAGTTAC
>UREN01000032.1 GCA_900546885.1 uncultured Oscillospiraceae bacterium | reverse complement strand
AACGGCGCGCAGAAAGGGGCCCCTTTCTGTTTCTCCGGCAATGCCGGAGAAAGTGCTTGTCTGCACCACTTGGAAGCGGGGCCGCAAAACTTGTGAAGGAGAGAAAAGGCATGAGAAAGCGGTTTGTGTGCGGCCTTCTGGCGCTGGCATTGTTTGTGTTCACCCTGCCGGCAGCCATGGCCGCGTCATCAGATGTGGTGTATCTTGGCGATGCAGGCGGCGATGGCAATTCCGGCCTTGCGCCCGGCGAGTGTGTGAAAACCTGGGAAAAGGCATATGAACTTTTGAACGACGGCGGCACCATTGTTGTGGTGGGAACCAGCACGGTGCCGGGCTCTGCCGTTCCCATGGCGGCAAAAAAGGCCACCATTACAGGCAGCTATGCCGGTGTTGCAGGCGGGGTGCTTATGATGCCGGCGGATGAGAACATGGCGGGGCTATCTTTCGGGGCAGACACCACCGTAGAACACCTGACGGTAGATTGTTCAGGCAACAGCAGCTCTTACGGCATGTTCTCTTTTTACGCCAACGGGCATAACCTGACCCTTGGCGAGGGCATGAACATGCTGCCTTTCCCGGCCAGCGATTCCACACCCTACCCGGTCGTCCAGGCAAGCAGCGCCAATTTCACACCTGAGGTGCCTGGCTACCCGCCTGCGGCCTGCGGGACGATTACCGTAAAAAGCGGGCAGTATACGCAAATCAACCCGGGCGGCTTCGGCCTGATACAGGGCGCAAAGCTGTACCTTCACGGCGGCGTGACGGTGGGGTATGTAAGCTCGGATAACGAAGTTACCGGCGCCGAATTGCACATTGTGGAGAGCTCGGAGCAAAACCCCGTCACCGTTGGTACAATTTATAACACATACGATGGAACAGAGTCTTTCAGCCTGCTTTCGGTAGAGGCGGGGGGCTACCTGCGCGTCACAGATGGCAGCCTGGACAGCAGCGCTTTGGAAGGGGCGGTAAAAGATTTTTCCCTGGCACAGGGCGGCACGCTGTACCTGGAAAACTCTACCCTGGCGGGCGCTTTCTCGGGCTCTATGCAGGGTGGCGGCCTTTTGGTAATGCCCTCGGGCGCGCAGATGGATATTCCGGGCACAGTGTCGGGCAACACGCAGCTGCAGCTGATTCCTGGCACGGCAGAAGGGGAAGGCTATGTGGAACACATTAAGCTGGGCACCTATGTAACGGCGGACGAAAGCAGCATAGGCACGTTCACATTGGCGAACCATATTGCGGCCACCATAGCCCGGCGGGCCGGCGCCCCGGGCCTTGCGGCCTGGAACCTGGAAAAGGCGGTGGGCAGCCTTACGGTTACCCAGACGGTAACCGGCACGGCGGGCGGCCAGGCCCAGAAATTCACCTTTACCGTAACGGTGGCGGGCCTGCCGGACGGCACTTATGGGGATATGACCTTCCAAAACGGCACGGCCAGCTTCACTTTGCGCCACGGCGAAAGCAAAACTGCCTCTGGCCTGCCCTCTGGGGCCGCCTACGAGGTAACAATAGCCGGTGCACAGGGCTACCAGGTGTCGGCTGTGGGAACCCGGGGCCAAATTCCGAAAAGCGGCGCGGCAACAGCGGCGTTCACCTGCAGGAAAGACGCTGCGCCCTCTCAGCCGCAGCCCTCTAACCCGGGCCAGAAGCAAAACCCCAAAACAGGCGTGTAACCCCTTTGCATAAAACATCCCGTCCCGGGCCCCGGCAAAAGCCGGGGCCCGGGCGTTTTTCTGCGCCCTTGGGCCGGGGCCGGGCGCGCCTGTGCACAGGGCAAAGGCGGCGCCGCCTTTTGAAGTGTGCCAGGCGCCCAAATTGCCGGCCCCAAACCGGTGTTTTCTTACGCCAACGCGCCTTTCGGGCTCGGGCTTTTTTTCAGCGCCCGAATGCGGTATACTATACTGTATCAAACTTTGGCGAAAGGGGGCGCGGCGCATGCTGCAGCTTGTGCTGGGCACGGCGGGAACAGGCAAGACGGGCCTTGTGCTGGCGCGCATGAAGGCGCGCGCTGCCGCGGGCAAAAAAAGCGTGCTGCTGGTGCCCGAGCAGTTTTCGTCTTCGGCCGAAAGCATGGTGTACGCCGCGCTGGGCGACAGCCTTGGCGCGCACGCCGAGGTGTACAGCTTTAAAAGCTATGCCGAGAAGGTGCTGAAAACGCACGGCGGCGTGGCGGTGGCCACCCTTTCGGACGCGGCGCGCACCGTGGCCGTGCGCCGCGCCATGGACAGCCTGGGCGACGCAGTGCAGCTTTACCGCAGGCACCGCCGCGGCGTGCGGTTCTGCAACCTGTGTGCGCAGGCCATTGAAGAATTGAAAACCGCGGGGGCCGCCCCGCAGGACCTTGTGGCCATTGGCGAGGCCGAGGGCGCAGACGGCGAAAAGCTGCGCGAGCTGGGCCTTGTGTTTGCGGCCTATGAAAAGGTGATTGAAAAAAGCGCCATGGACCCTTCCGACCGCCTGCTGCTTGCCGCGCGCAGCCTGCCCGCGGAAGAGCTGGCGGGCACCGCCGTGTTTTTGGATGATTTCGACGGCTTTACACAGCCGCAGTATGCCCTGCTGGACGCATTTTTACAGGCCGAAAGCTGCACCGTGGCCCTGTGCTGTGACGGCCTTGCCGACGCCGAGGACGGCCTGGGCCTGTTCAGCCCTGTAAAGCGCACGGCCGCGCGCCTTCTGCGCGCGGCGCGCCGCCTTGGCGTGCGGGTGGAAAAGCCAAAGCTTTTGCAGAAAGACCTGCGCCATGCCGGCGCGCCGGGGCTGGCCGCCGTGACGGCTGCCGTGGGCGGCACCGGTGCGCCGCCCGCCCCGCTGGCGGGCGAGGTGTGGTTCACCCCCGCGCCCACTTTGCACGAAGAGTGCCGCGCCGCCGCCTGCCGCGCCGCTGCGCTGGCGCGCGAGGGCGTGGCCTATGGCGACATGGCCTTTATCTGCCGCGACATGCAGCAGTATTCCGCCCCGCTTTTAAGCGCGCTTTCGCTTGCGGGTGTGCCCGTGTTCCGCGATGAATCGCTTACGTTAGAGCACTCTGCCGTGGCCTCGTTTTTCCTTGCCGCGCTGGAGCTGGCGGCCAGGGGCATTTCCACCGAGCGCGTGCTGCGCCTTTTGAAAACAGAGCTGTGCAGCCTTTCACCGGGCGACATTGCCCTTTTGGAAAACTATGCCTATACCTGGCAGCTGAAGGCGGCAGACTGGCGCGCCCCCTTTGAAAAAAGCCCTGCGGGTTTTGGCGCCCAGCCCTCGCCCCAGCAGGCGCAAGAGCTGGCGCGCACCGAGGCCCTGCGCGCGGGCATAATGGAAAAACTGGGCGCCTTTCTGCAAAGTGTGCGCGGCGCCACGGCGGCGGGCATTTCCCGCGCGCTGTATTTTTTGCTGGATTCCTTTGGCGGTGCAGCGTGCACGGAGGCGCTGGCCGCCCAGCTTGCCGCCGCGGGCGACGCACAGGGCGCCGCGGCTGTGTACGACGCGTGGAACCATGTGATGCAGCTTTTGGACGAGATGGAAAAGCTGCTGGGCGGGGACGAGACCTCCCCCGGCGAATATGCCGAGCTGTTCGCGCTTTTGCTGCGCGGCGGCGAGATGGGCCGCGTGCCGCAAACCCAGGAGGCGGCCATTTTTACCCAGGCGGACCGCATGCGCCTTTCGGGCCCGCGCGTGTGTTTTGTGCTGGGGCTTTTCGAGGGCGAATTCCCGCGCGCGGCGGGCGCCTCGGGCCTGCTGACGCACACCGACCGCGAGCTTTTGGTGCGCCGCGGGGTGCAGATGCCCGGCAGCTATGAAAACCGCACCCTGCTGGAACAGATGTATTTTTACCGCGCCCTGGCTGCCCCGCGCGGGCGGCTGTACCTTTCCTGCACGGCGGCGGGCGACGCTCAGCCGTGCGCGGCGCTGGCGCCCGTGCTGGCGCTGGGCCCGGAAAGGGACGAGCCTTCTTTTGTGCAGCTTGCGCCCACCCCGGCGGCAGCGCTGCAGCTTTACAGCGAACAGTACGGCCAGAAAACGCCCTTTACGGCGGCCCTGCGCGCGGCGCTGGAAGCCCGGCCCGGCCTGGGGCCTGTGCTGGCCGCCATGGACGAGGCCGCCAGCCCGCAGCCCTTCCACGCGGCGGACAAAAAGGCGCTGGAACAGCTTTTGGGCACGCAGCTTACGCTTTCACCCACCCGGGTAGAGCAATATTACCGCTGCCGCTTTTCCTATTTTCTGCAATATGTGCTGCACATTCTGCCGCGCCGCAAGGCAGAGCTTTCGCCGCTGGAAAGCGGCAGCCTGGTGCACTATATCCTCGAGCACGCCCTGCGCCGCGCGGGCGCACGCTTTGCCGAGTTGAGCAGGGAAGAGCTGACAGCCCTGGCGGACGGCATTGCCGACGAATATGTGCGCCAGAACATGCCCGCGGCGGGCGCACGCTTTGCCCACCTGATTGCGCGGCTGAAGCGCGCTGTGGCAAATTTGCTGTTTTACCTGCAAAGCGAGCAGGCGCAAAGCTCGTTTCACCCCGTGGCCTTCGAGCAGGCCATTGGCGGCAGCGAGGCGGGCGCTGTGCCGCCGCTGGAGCTGAAAACGCCGGACGGCAAGGCCGTGCGCGTGGTGGGAAAGATAGACCGCGTGGACGTGATGCGCCGCGGGGGCGAGACATACCTGCGCGTGGTGGATTATAAAACAGGCACCAAAAAGTTCAGCCTGGAGGACGTGTACTGCGGCCTGAACACACAGATGCTGTTTTACTTGTTTACGCTGTGCCATGCCCCGCAGGGGCAATATGCCGGTGCGCGGGCCGCGGGCGTTTTGTACCTTTTGAGCGACCCGGCGCCCAAAACGGCCGCCCGGGCCGGCGCGGAAAAAACGCCGCTGTACGAGGTGGACGGCCTTGTGGTGAACGACCCCGTCATTGTGCGCGGCATGGACAAGGACGCCACCGGCGTGTTTGTGCCCTTCGGCTATTCCAAAAACGGCACGCCGCGGGCCTCGGCCAAGCTGGCCAGCCTGGAAAAGCTGGGAAATATCGAGCGGCATATCACCGGCCTTGTGCTGCAAATGGCGCAGGGCCTGTACAGCGGCGACATTGCCGCGCAGCCGCTGCGCGCGGGCGGGCACTGCCCGTGCGACGTGTGCGACTACCGCCCCATCTGCCGCCACGAGGACGGCAAAGACGAGGCGTGCGCTGCCGCGCCCAAAGACGTGTTTGAGCCAAAGGCAGGGGAGGTGACGGGCCCATGAAATGGACAAAAGCGCAGCAAAGCGCCATAGAAGACCGCGGCGGCACCCTGCTGGTGAGCGCGGCGGCGGGCAGCGGGAAAACAGCGGTGCTTACACAGCGCGTGGTTTCGCTTTTGTGCGACGGGCCTTCGCCCATTCCGGCAGACCGCATTTTGGCCGTCACCTTCACCCGTGCGGCGGCCGCGCAGCTTCGCGCGCGCATTGCGGCCGCGCTGGCCCAGCGCGCGGCAGAGGCCCCGGGCAGTGCTTTTCTCAAGCGGCAAAAGCTGCTGCTTGGGCGCGCGTCCATCTGCACCATCGACGCGCTTTGCATGCAGCTTCTGCGCGAAAACTTCGCGCGCCTGGGCCTTGCGCCCGATTTTGGCCTTGCCGATGACGCCGAGGCCTATTCCCTGCGTGAAGAGGCCCTGGCCGACGCGCTGGAGCAGCTGTATGAGCGGGAAGACTTCTGCGCCTTTTCGGCGCTGTACGGGCGCGCGCGCACAGATGCACGCGCCGCGGCCACCGTGCTTTCGCTGTACGATTTTCTGCGCACGCTGCCCAATGCAGGCCAGGTGCGCGGGCGGTTTCTTGCCATGTACGAAAGCAGCGCGCCGCTGTGCGAGACGGCGTGGGGCAAGCAGCTTTTGCAGCACGCCGCCGCTTTGTGCGAGGCAGCACTGGCCCTTACGGCCGAGGCGCGCAGCCTTGTGCAGGCCGAGCAGGCCCTTGCCAATTATGCCCCGGCTCTGGAAGAGGACGCCGCCTTTTTTGACGCCCTTTTGCAGGACGTGCGCGCCGCCCGGTGGGACGCTGCGGCCGTGCGCGTGCAGGCCTATGCGCCGCCCGCGTTTCGGGCTGTGCGCGGCTATGAGGGCGGCAGCATGGACACCGTAAAAGCCCTGCGCACACAGGTGAAGGCCCTGCTGGCCAAGCTGCGCGAAAACGTGTTTGTGTGCAGCCAGGCCGAATTTGAGGCAGACCGCGCGGCCGCCGCGCCCCATGTGCGCGCATTGCTGGGCGCGGCAGAGCTGTTCGAGCAGGTGTTCACAGAAAAAAAACTGGCAGAAAAAAAGCTGGAATACAGCGATTTTGAACACCTTGCCCTGCACCTTCTGTGCGGGGAAGACGGCGAAAAGACGCCCGCCGCAAAAGAGATTTCGCGCCGCTTTGCGGCCGTGTTTGTGGATGAATACCAGGATACGAACGCCCTGCAGGCCAAGCTGTACGAGTGCCTTGCAAACGGGGACGGCTCGAACCTGTTTTATGTGGGCGACGCAAAACAGAGCATCTACCGCTTTCGCCTTGCAAGCCCGGAAAGTTTTTTGCAAAAGCGCGAGTGCTATGCGCCGTACACGCCCGGCGGGCCGCACCCGGCCACGCTGATGCTGGAGGATAACTTCCGCAGCGCGCAGAATGTGGTGGGCGCGGTGAACGATGTGTTCTGCGCCGTGATGTCGCGCGAGGTGGGCGGCATCGATTACACGCGCGAGCAGCTTCGCTGCGGCGCGCCGGACGGCTATGACGGCGGGCCCATGCAGCTGCTTTTGTCGGGCGAGGGCGCGGGCACAGACGCAGACGTGGTGGCCCGGCACATCCGCGGCATGCTGGCCGCGGGTTTTGCCGTGCGCGATGGCCAGGGCGGCACGCGCCCGTGCCGGCCGGAAGATTTCTGCATTCTGCTGCGCAGCCGCGCCAACTTTGCCCAGTACGAGGCCGCGCTGGAGCGCGCGGGCGTGGCCGCCGCGGCAGATACAGGGGAGGACCTGCTGGCCCAGCCGGAGGTGGGATGCGTGCTTTCGCTGCTGCGCGTGGTGGATAATCCCGCGCAGGACATTCACATGGCGGCCGTGATGCTCAGCGGCATGTTCGGCTTTTCGCCGGATGGCCTGGCCCGCCTGCGCCTGGCCTGCCCGCAGGGCACGCTGTATGCCGCCGTGCTGCAAAGCAGCGGGAAAAAAGAACAGCGCCTTGCCGCCGTGCTGCGCGCCCTGCGCGCCAAGGCGGCCTGCGCTTCGCTGTACGAGGTATGCGAAGAGGCGTATGCCCGCACAAACTGGCCCGCCGTGGCGGGCGCCATGGAAAACGGGCCCCAGCGGCGCGAAAACCTGCGCGCCTTTGCGGCTTATATGGCCGCGGCCGATGCCCGCGGGCTGGACCTCGCCGCCTTCCTGCGCGGGGCCGATGCCGCGCTGCAGGCGGGCGGCGCCGCACAGACGGCGCCGGGCGCTGCGGGCGGGGCGGTGTCCATCATGACCATCCACCGCTCGAAAGGGCTGGAATTTCCCATTGTGGTGCTGGCTGAGTGCCAGCGGCGCTTTAATTTCCGCGACAGCTACGAGCCCGTGTTGCTGCACCCTGCGCTGGGCCTTGGCCTGCGCCTGCGCGCGGGCGAGGGCGGCCTGTACGAGACGGCGCCGCACGCCGCTGTGCGCCTTGCGGGCCTGCGCGAGGCCGTGGATGAAGAGATGCGCATTTTATATGTGGCCCTCACGCGGGCCAGGGACAAGCTGATTGCCCAGTGCGCCATGCCATCGCCGGAAAAGACGCTGGCCGCTTTGGCGGCGGCGCTGCGCGGCGGCGCGGCGGCGCGCACACAGGCGCTGGCCGGCGCGGCCAGCTTTTCCACCTGGCTGTGTGCCGCGGCCCTGCTGCACCCCGATTGCGAAAACCTGCGCAAGCTGGCGGGCGCGCCAGACCTTGTGCCCTGCCGCGCACAGGGGCATATACAGGCTTTGCTGTGCGGCGATGCGGGGCAGGCCGAAGAGGCGGCCCCTCAGCCGCAGGCGGCGTGCGCGCCGGACAAGGAAACCCTGCGCGCGCTGGAACAGAACTTTGCCGCGCCGCGCCCGAACGCCGCGCTGGAGGCGCTGCCCGTCAAGCTGAGCGTCTCGGCCCTTTCGCACACGGGGGCGGCCAAGGTGCTTTCGCGCCCGGCCTTTTTGTACAAAGAGGGCCTCACCGGGGCCGAGCGCGGCACAGCCACCCACAGCGTGCTGCAATTTGCAAACCTTGCCGCCGCGCAGAAAGACCTTGCCGCCGAGCTGCAGCGCCTTGTGCGCGAGGGCTACCTTGCGCCCGAGCTGCGCGCCCATCTGGACGAGGCGGGCCTTGCGGCGTTCTTTTCCTCGCCGCTGCTGGCGCGCATGCTTTCGGCGCAGCAGCTGCTGCGGGAATACGCATTTCTCACCTCGGTGAGCGCAAAGTATGTACAGCCGGATATTCCGCCCCAGTTCGCCACGCGCACCGTGTTGGTGCAGGGCATTGCAGACGCTGTGCTGGTGAACGGCGGCGAGGCCGAGATTGTAGATTACAAGACAGACAGGGGCAAAACGCCCGCCGCCCTGGTGGAAAGCTATGCCCGCCAGCTGCGCATTTACAAGGGCGCGGTGGAAAAACGCCTTGGCGTTGCCGTGAAAAAGCTGACGCTGTACGCCGTTGCCCTGCGCCGCGAGGTGGACGTGCCCCTGGAAGAGGCGCAGGGGCACGGCGCCGGTGTGTGACGCCGCGGCGTTTTTTTGCCCGTGCGGCGAAAAACTGCTTGACAAACGCGCGCCGGATGGCATATACTAGTTAGGCAAACAAAGCAGCACCGGCCGGCAGCCGTGCTCACCTTGTGCCCCGCAGGGGCCGGGTTAAAACAGCAAAGGCGCATTGCGCGCAAATTGCACATGTTTGGCGGCTGCCCACCCGGGCGGCCGCTTTTTCACGCAAGGCAGGCGGGCTACCCCGCAGGCAGAATAACAGTTTGGAGGTGCTTTACCATCAGCGGCAAAAAAGAAATGGAGATCAACGAAGCCATTCGCGACAAAGAGGTGCGCCTGATTGGCGCAGACGGCAGCCAGCTTGGCATCGTGCCGGTGCGCGATGCGCTGCGCAGGGCAGAAGAGGCCAATTTGGACCTTGTGAAAATTGCCCCGCAGGCACAGCCGCCCGTGTGCAAGATCCTCGATTACGGCAAATTCCGCTTCGAACAGCAGAAACGCGAAAAAGAAGCGCGCAAAAACCAGAAGATCGTGGATATCAAAGAGATCCGTCTTTCTTTGAACATCGACACGAACGACTTCAACACCAAGGTGGCCCAGGCGGCGAAATTCCTTGCCAAGGGCGACAAGGTGAAAGTTTCCATCCGCTTCCGCGGCCGCGAGATGGCGCACACCAACCTCGGCCTCGAGGTGCACAAGCGCTTCGCCCAGGCCCTGCCGGATGCAGTGGTGGAAAAACAGCCGAAACTCGAAGGGCGCAGCATGCAGATGTTCCTTGCGCCCGCCAAGGCGCAGTAATTTGAAGGAGGAAATTCCAAAATGCCTAAGATGAAAACACACTCCGGAGCGAAAAAGCGCTTCAAGCTCACGAAAACCGGCAAGGTGAAACGCGGCCACGCTTACCGCAGCCACCTTTTGAACGGCCACGGCAAAACCACGAAGATCAAGCGCGGCTACCGCAAGCCCGCCTATGCGGATAAGACCAACACTGCGGCTGTCAAGGACATGCTGCCGTACGGCTGACCGGTGTGAGAACATAAGCTTTTTATCGACATAGAAGGAGATTGTAGAATATGGCACGTATCAAAGGCGCTATGATGACGCGCAAAAGAAGGAAAAAGGTCCTGAAGCTGGCCAAGGGCTATTACGGCAGCAAATCCAAGCATTTTAAAATGGCCAAACAGCAGGTGATGAAGGGCGGCAACTATGCGTTTGCCGGCCGCAAGCAGAAAAAGCGCGATTACCGCCGCCTGTGGATCACCCGCATCAACGCCGCCTGCCGCGCCAACGGCACCAGCTATTCCGCCTTTATGAATGGCCTGAAAAAGAGCGGCATCGAGCTGAATCGCAAAATGCTGAGCGAGATGGCCATCCACGACGAAAAGAGCTTCGCCGCGCTGGTGGAAACAGCCAAAGCCGCGAAATAAAGCACAAAAGCTTACGCCCGTGCACGCGTGCCCGGGCGTTGCTTTGTATTTTGAGCCGCACGCGCCTCGCGCCCGCAAACCTTGGGCCCGGGGCATGTGCGCATGCCGGAAAGGGGGGGCGCTGTTTCATGGTGCCGTGCATCACCAGCCGGGAAAATGCGGCTGTGAAATATGCCTGCAAAGTGCGTGACGACGCGGCCTTCCGCCGCGCCGAGGGCGTGTTTTTTGCCGAGGGCGGGCGCCTTTGTGAAGAACTGGCCCGCGCTTTCCGGCCCTATAAGGTATATTATCTTGATTCCAAAAGGGCCGCGGCCGAAGCGCTGGGCGGGCAGGCCTGCGAGGTGTCGCTGCCCGTGGCGCAGAAGCTGGCGGGCACGCGCACGCCGCAGGGGCTGTTTGCGCTGTTTCCATGCCCGGCGCCCATGCCGCAGCAGGCGTTTACCGGCAAAGGGCGCTATTTGTGCCTCGAGCGCGTGCAGGACCCCTCCAACCTCGGCGCGCTGCTGCGCAGCGCAGCGGCCTTCGGCTTTGACGCCGTGGCCCTCTCACCCGGCTGTGCAGACGCGTTCTCCCAAAAGGCGCTGCGCGCCTCTATGGGCGCGGCGGGCAAGGTGCCGGTGGCGGTTGTGCCGCAGTTTCCGGCTTTTCTGCGCGCGCTGGGCGAAAAGGGCTGCGCCGTGTATGCGGCGGCGCTGCAAAATTCGCGCCCGCTGGCCGAGGCCGTGCCGCCCGCCGGCGGCGGGCTTGCCCTAGTTATTGGCAACGAGGGGGCCGGCCTTTCGCCCGAGGCCGTGGCAGCCGCCGGCATGGCCGTGCGCATCCCCATGACGGGCGCGGTGGAATCGCTGAACGCCGCCGTGGCGGGCAGCATTCTGCTGTGGCATTTCCGCGGGGTGGGCATATGAACAGAGAGGACGCTTTGCTGCACTGGGTGTGGCTGGCCGGGGCGCTTGGCCCCGGCGGTGTGCATGTGCGCGATGTGCTGGATGCATTCGGCACACCGCAGGCGCTGTATGAGGCGCGCTTTTCGCAAGACCTTTCGGCTCTGCTTTCGCCGGGCCAGCTGCATGCGGTGCAGCACACCCAGCCGCAAAGCGCGGCGCGCGTGCTGGCGCGCTGCGGGCAGCTTGGCGTGCACATTGCCACATGGGACGATGAGGAATACCCCGCTTCGCTGCGCCTGATGGAAGACCCGCCGCCCGTGGTATACTATAAGGGCGACATCAGCGTGCTGCAGCCGGATGTGTTCACCTTTGCCATCATTGGCGCGCGGCGCCCCTCGGCCTATGGGCTGGAGGCCACCTCGGCCATTGCCAAGGGCCTGGCCGAGGCGGGCGTGGTGCTGGTGTCCGGCCTGGCAAGCGGCCTTGACAGCGAGGCCCACAAGGCCGCTGTGCGCGCGGGCACGCCCACGGTGGCCTGCATTGCGTTCGGGCACGACTTGTGCTACCCCGCGGCAAACCGCACGCTGAAGGGCCTGATTGAAAAACAGGGCCTTGTGCTGGGGGAATACCCGCCCGGCACCGAGCCGCTGCGCCCTTATTTTCTGCAGCGCAACCGGCTGATTGCCGCGCTGAGCCGCGGCGTGTGCGTGGCCGAGGCGCGGCGCGTCTCCGGCACCATGAACACTGTGCATGCGGCCCTGGGCTACGGCAAAGATGTGTTTGCCGTGCCGGGCAGCATTTTCTCGCCGCTGAGCGAGGGCGCCAACCACCTTCTGGGCCGCGGCGCCCTGGCCGCGGTGAGCGCAGCGGATATTCTGGAATTTTACGGCGCTGTGCCGCAAGGCGGCGCGGCCCGTGGGCATGACGCCGGGGCGCCGCAGGCAGGCGGGCCCCCGGCACAGCCGCTGAGCCAGGCGGCCCTTGCCGCCCAAAAGGCGCTGGGCTGCACGCCGAAAACGCTGGCCCAGCTTTGCGCCGAAAGCGGCCTTGCCCCGCCCGCGGCCATGGCCGCCCTCACCGAGCTGGAGCTTGCCGGCGCCTGCCGCCAGCTTGCGGGCCGCCGCTTTGTGCTGGCCCCCTAGCGGGCCGGGGCACCCGCCCGGGCACCATATCTTGCAAAGGAAATGAGTTATGTCGAAATTAGTCATCGTAGAATCCCCGGCGAAAGCCAAAACCATCCGCAAATATCTGGGCAGCGGCTATGAGGTGGCGGCCTCCATGGGCCATATCCGCGATTTGCCGCAAAGCCAGCTCGGCATCGACGTGGAGAAGAACTACGAGCCGAAATATATCAACATCAAGGGCAAGGAAAAGGTTATTCGCGAGCTGAAAAGCCTTGCCAAAGAGAGCGACGAGGTGTTCCTTGCAACGGACCCGGACCGCGAGGGCGAGGCCATCAGCTGGCATTTGGCCAAGCTTTTGGGGCTGGACCCGGCCGCCCACAACCGCGTCACCTTTGGCGAAATTACCAAAAAGGGCGTGCAGGAGGGCATGGCTGCCCCGCGCGCCATCGATATGGACCTGTTCAACGCCCAGCAGGCGCGCCGCGTGCTGGACAGGCTGGTGGGCTATAAGCTCAGCCCGTTTTTGTGGCGCAAAGTGCGCCGCGGGCTTTCGGCCGGGCGCGTGCAAAGCGTGGCCGTGCGCCTGATTGTGGACAGGGAGAAGGAGATAGAGGCCTTCCAGCCCGAGGAATACTGGAACATCGACGCCGTGCTGTGCCCGCCGGGGCAGGCCAAAAAGTTCACCGCGCGCCTGGCCGAAAAGGCCGGCAAAAAGCTGGAGGTAAAAACAAAGGCCGAGGCCAACGCCATTTTGGCAGACGTAAAGGGCGAGGCGTTCACGGTGGCCGCCGTCTCGCGCGGCAAGCGCCGCCGCGTGCCTGCGCCGCCGTTCATCACCAGCACCATGCAGCAGGAGGCCAGCCGCAAGCTGGGCTTCACCGCAACGCGCACCATGCGCGCCGCGCAGACGCTGTATGAGGGCATGGACATTGCCGGGCACGGCACCATGGGCCTGATCACCTATATGCGAACCGATTCGCTGCGCGTGGCAGACGAGGCCGTGGCCGCCGCGAAAGAGTTTATTGCGGGCGCCTATGGCGAGGCGTATGTGTGCGGGCACAAGCGCATCTATAAATCGAAAAGCGCCACCGCCGCGCAGGACGCGCACGAAGCCATTCGCCCCACGGTGCCCAGCCTGACGCCGGACGAGGTGGAAAAGAGCATCTCCGGCCCGGAGGCAAAGCTGTACCGCCTGATTTGGAGCCGCTTTATCGCCAGCCAGATGGCAGACTGCGAGCAGGCCACCGTGGCCGCAGACATCGCCGCGGGCGCCTACACCTTCAAGGCCAGCGGCTACACCGTCACGTTCGACGGCTTCTCGCGCCTGTATGAGGAATCTGCCGATGAGAAAGAGAAGAAAGAGACGGCCCTGCCGCCCCTTTCCGAGGGCGATGTGCTGAAGGTGAAAAGCGTGGAGGGCGAGCAGAAGTTCACCCAGCCGCCCGCGCGCTACACCGAGGCCTCGCTCATCAAAGCGCTGGAAGAAAACGGCATCGGCCGCCCGTCCACCTATGCGCCCATCATCACCACCATTATCGACCGCGATTATGTAGAGCGCCAGCAGAAAAAGCTGGTGCCCACGCGCCTGGGCCGCGCCATTGACGAGCTGATGGAGGCCGAGTTCCCCAACATTGTGGACGTGCATTTCTCTGCCCAGATGGAGCAGGACCTCGACCGTGTTGAGAGCGGCAAGGCCGATTGGCACAAAACCATCGACGATTTCTATAAAGATTTTTCGGCCACGCTGGAAAAGGCCGAAGAGGACATGAAAGACAAGAAGATCAAAGTGCCCGACGAAGAGACGGACGAAGTGTGCGAGCTGTGCGGGCGCAAAATGGTCATCAAAACCGGGCGCTATGGCAAGTTCTTGGCCTGCCCGGGCTTCCCGGAATGCAAAAACACGCGCCGCCTTGTAAAGGACACCGGCGGCCTTTGCCCCAAGTGCGGCAGCCGGGTGCTGCTGCGCCGCTCGAAAAAGGGGCGCGTATACTATGGCTGCGAGAAAAACCCCGCGTGCGATTTTATGACGTGGAACGAGCCCACGGCGGAAAAGTGCCCCCAGTGCGGCAGCACGCTGTTCAAAAAGGGCGGGCGCAGCGGCCTTCTGGTGTGCGAAAAAGAGGGCTGCGGCTATTCGCGCAGCGCGGCAGAGAAAAAGGAGTAATATGCGCATCAACATCATCGGCGCGGGCCTTGCGGGCTGCGAGGCGGCGCTGTACCTTGCAAAGCGGGGCGTGCCCGTCACTCTGTACGAGCAAAAGCCCCACGCTTTCAGCCCGGCGCACCATTCGGCGGGCTTTGCCGAGCTTGTGTGCTCGAACTCCCTCAAGGCCGAACGGCTGGATTCCGCCAGCGGCCTTTTGAAAGCCGAGATGGAGCTTCTGGGCTCTTCGCTTTTGCCGGCCGCGCGCGCGTGCAGCGTGCCGGCGGGCGGCGCGCTGGCCGTGGACAGGGATGCGTTCAGCGCACGCGTCACCCGGATGGTGGAGGCGCAGCCGGGCATCACCGTGCGCCGGGAAGAGGTTACGGCCCTGCCCGCGCCGGGGCAGGGCATCACGCTGGTGGCAAGCGGCCCGCTTACCCAGGGCCCGCTTGCCGCGGCCATTGCAGCCGTCACAGGGCATGAACAGCTTGCCTTCTACGACGCCGCGGCGCCCATCGTCACGGCGCAAAGCCTGGATATGACAAAGGTGTTTGCCGCCTCGCGCTATGGCCGCGGCACGGCAGATTATTTGAACTGCCCGTTTGACAAGGCGGGCTACGAGGCGTTTTACGAGGCTCTGGTGACGGCCGAGCGCGCCCAGCTGCACGAATTTGACGGCGAGCCGGGCGTGTACGAGGGCTGCATGCCCATTGAGGTGATGGCCCGCCGCGGGGCAGACACCATGCGCTATGGCCCGCTGCGGCCTGTGGGCCTTATCAATCCGGCCACCGGCCACCGCCCCTGGGCCAACGTGCAGCTGCGCGCCGAAAACGCCGCGGGCACATTGTACAACCTGGTGGGCTTTCAGACAAACCTGAAATTTGGCGAGCAAAAGCGCGTGTTCTCCATGATACCGGGCCTTGCCCATGCCGAGTTTGCCCGCTATGGCGTGATGCACCGCAACACTTTTTTGAACAGCCCAAAGGTGCTTACGCCCGGGCTGTGCCTGAAAACACGGCCAGACCTTTTCTTTGCCGGGCAAATTACGGGTTTCGAAGGCTATATGGAAAGTGCGGCCAGCGGCCTTTTGGCCGCCCGCGCCATTGCCGCGCGCCTTGCGGGCAAGGCCGTGCCCGAATATCCGGCCGAGACAATGTGCGGCGCGCTTTTGCGCTATATCACCTCGCCCTCGAAAGATTTTCAGCCCATGGGCGCCAACATGGGCATTTTGCCCCCGCTGGAGGCGCGCGTGCGCGACAAGCGCCAGCGCTATCTGCTTGTGGCCCAGCGCGCGGTGCAGGCCATGCGCGCCGCGCTGGCGGATGTGTAATACAAACCCTTCTGCGGCCGCAAAGCGCGCCGCGCCATCACGGCCCCGCAGCGGGCCATCACAGCAAGGAGGAACCTTACCATGAACATTATCATCGACGCAATGGGCGGGGACAATGCCCCCGGCGAAATTTTGCGCGGCGCCGCCGGCGCTGTGCGCGAATACGGCATTGAAGTGACGGCGGTGGGCGACAGCGCCGCCATTGAGGCCGCGGCAAAAGAGGGGGGCATCTCGCTGCAGGGCATCACCGTGGTGCATGCCAGCGAGGCAATCTCAATGCACGACGAGCCCACGGCGGCCATTCGCCATAAAAAAGATTCCTCCATGGTGGTGGGCCTGCGCCTTCTGGCCGAGGGCAAGGGCGACGCGTTTGTCTCGGCCGGTTCCACTGGCGCGCTGCTGGCGGGCGCCACGCTTATTGTCAAGCGCCTGAAGGGCGTCAAGCGCCCGGCCATCGGCGTAGTGGTGCCGGGCGGCCAGCAGCCCTACCTGCTTTTGGACGCGGGCGCGAATGTGGAATGCCGCCCCGAAATGCTGAATGCCTTTGCCGTGATGGGCAGCGCCTATGCGCAGAACGTGCTGGGCCGCCCCAACCCCACGGTGGGCCTTGTGAACAACGGCGCCGAAGATACGAAAGGCACCCCCGTCTATGTGGAGGCCCACCGCCTTCTGCGCGAAAACAGGGCGGTGAATTTCACCGGCAATATCGAGCCGCGCGATGTGCCCGCGGGCGCTGTGGACGTGGTGGTGTGCGACGGCTTTACGGGCAACGTCATTCTGAAGCTTACCGAGGGCCTTGCCAAGACGCTGGTGGGCCAGCTGAAGGGCGTGTTTATGAAAAGCCTTGGCACAAAGCTGGCCTACCTGCTGGTGCGGGACGGCATGAAAGATTTTAAAAAGAAAATGGACGCCGACGAGCACGGCGGCGCGCTGATGCTGGGCGTGTCAAAGCCTGTAATCAAGGCACACGGCTCGTCGAAGGCGCGCGCCTTCCAGAACGCCATCCGCCAGGCAAAGCAGTGTGTGGAAAGCGGCGTGGTAGAGGATATGCGCGCAAAACTGGGCGCGCTGAGCGAAGCAGAGGAGGAACGGGCCTGATGGACTATGAAGCGCTGGAGCGCGTGCTGGGGCACACCTTTCAGGACAAAGCCCTGCTGGAGACGGCCCTCACCCACACCTCGTTCGCAAACGAGGCGCGCCACGGCACAAAGCACAACGAGCGCCTGGAGTTTTTAGGCGATTCGGTGCTCAGCATTGTGGTGGCGGAATACCTGTTTACCCATTCCAGCCTGCCGGAGGGCGATTTGACGCGCATGCGCGCCAGCCTGGTGTGCGAGGCCGCGCTGTTCACCTTTGCCCAGAAAATAGGCCTGGGCCGCTGGCTGCGGCTGGGCCACGGCGAAGAGATGGGCGGCGGGCGCACGCGGCCCAGTGTGGTATCCGACGCGTTTGAGGCCGTCATTGCGGCGCTGTACCTCGACGGCGGCATCGACGCCGCGCGCGCATTCATCCTGCCCTTTGTCACCTCGGCCCTCACAAAACAGAGCGCCGAAGAGGATTATAAGACAAAACTGCAGGAGGTTGTGCAGCAAAACCCCTCCGAGCGGCTGCGCTATGTGGTGGCCAGCCAAACAGGGCCAGACCACGACAAACACTTTGTGGTAGAAGTGCACCTGAATTCAAACTGCATCGGCAGCGGCGAGGGCCATTCCAAAAAGCAGGCCGAACAGGCCGCTGCCAAAGAGGCGCTGGCGCTGATGGGCTATTGAGCGCACGGCGCGCTTTGCAAAAACACGCGGAAAGGAAATTCCCCCTATGGTTTTAAAAGCGCTGGAGATCCAGGGGTTCAAATCGTTCCCAGACAAAACGCGCATCACAATCGAGCGCGGCATCACCGCAGTGGTGGGGCCGAACGGCTCGGGCAAATCGAATATCTCAGACGCCATCCGCTGGGTGATGGGCGAAACCAGCGCAAAGCAGCTGCGCGGCGGCGGCAAGATGGAAAACGTCATTTTCTCCGGCTCGGCCCAGCGCGGGCCCATGGGCTTTGCCGCTGTGAGCCTTGTCATTGACAACACAGACCGCGGCATCGACGTGGACGCGGACGAGGTGGTGGTGGGCCGCCGGTATTACCGTTCGGGCGAAAGCGAATACACCGTCAACGGGCAGAACGTGCGCCTGAAAGACATCTACGAGATGTTTCTGGACACGGGCCTGGGCCGCGACGGCTATTCCGTCATCGGCCAGGGCCGCATTGCAGAGATTGTGGGCGCCAAAAGCGCCGAGCGCCGCGAGATCTTCGAAGAGGCCAGCGGCATTGCCAAATACCGCTACCGCAAAAACGAGGCCGAGCGCCGCCTTGCCTCGGCAGAAGAAAACCTGGTGCGCCTGCGCGACATTCTGGCCGAGCTGGAGGGGCGCGTGGGCCCGCTGGAAAAAGAGAGCGAAAAGGCCAAAAAATACTTAGAGCTGGCCGGGCGGCGCAAAGGGCTGGAAGTGACACTGTGGACAGACACCGTGCACCGCGCGAAAGAGGCCGTGCGCGAGGCGCAGCGCAAAATAGAAATTGCGAACGCAGACTATGCGGACGTCTCGCGGCGCATTGACGAAGCCGAGGCCGGCACGGCGGATATCCGTGCCGAGATCGAGGCGCTGATTGCCCGCATCGATGAGAAGAACGCCGGCATCCGCACGCTGGAACAGGCCGCCGCCGGGGCGGACGCGCGCATTGCCGTGCTGGAAAACGACATCCGCCACAACGAGGCCACGGCCGATACCCTGCGCGACGAGCTGCGCGCAGGCAGCGAGGGCGCCAAAGCGCTGGAGGCCGAGCGCGCCGCCCACGAGGCCCAGCGCCAGGCGCTGGGCGCCGAGATCGAGGCCGCGGCCCGGCGCATTGCCCAGCTGGAGGCTTCGCTGGCCGAGCTGACGGAAAAAAGCGCCGCCACGGGCGAACGGCGCGGCCAGCTGGAAGCGCAGTTGGCCGCGCTTGCCGCCAAGGCGACAGATTGGAAGGTGGAGGCCGCGGCCGCCCAGGCGGCGGCGCAGTCTGCCGCCGTGCGTCTGGAGGCCCAGGCAGGTGAGGCCGAGGCGGCCCGGCAGGCCATAGCGGGGCTGGAAGAACAAAAGCGCGAGACAGACGCCTTTTTGGCAGACGCCGCGGCGGCCGCCACGCGCCTGGAAAACATCAAGGCCGGGCTTTCGCTGAAGCTGGAGAGCCGCAAAAAGGCCCTGGCCGAGGCCGAGGCCGCCCAGCAGGCGTGCGCGCGCGCCGAAGAGGCCGCGCGCGGGCGCGTAGCCATTCTGCGCGAGCTGGAGCACAGCCTGGACGGCTTTCAAAGCAGCGTGAAAAGCGTAATGAAAGCCGCCGAGGCGCGCCGCCTGCGCGGCATCACGGGGCCGGTGTCCACCATCCTCACGGTGCGGCCGGGCTACGAGACGGCCATCGAGACGGCGCTGGGCTTTGCTTTGCAGAACATCGTGGTGGAAAACGAGACGGCCGCCAAGGCCGCCATGGCTTATTTGAAAGAGACAAAAGGCGGGCGGGCCACCTTCCTTCCGCTGGACACCGTGCGCCCTGCCAGCTTTGACGCCCGCCCCCTGCCAGAGGACGCCGTCTGCGCCTCGGGCCTTGTGCAGGCAGACGCGAAATATGCCAACATCGTCTCAAACCTTTTGGGGCGCATTGTGGTGGTGGATGACATCAACACCGCCTCGCGCGTGGCGCGCGCGCTGGGCTACCGCAACCGTGTGGTCACGCGGGACGGCCAGGTTATCAACGCGGGCGGCTCGTTCACCGGCGGCAGCGTGTCGCGCTCTGCCGGGCTGTTCAGCCGCCGGCAAGAGCTGGAAGAGCTTCGCAAAAAGCTGGCGGGCCTGGAACAGCAGCGGGCCGATGCGGCCAAGCGCACGCAGGCAGCCGCCGCCGAGGTGACGCAGCTGGAGGCGCAGCTTACAGCGACGGAAAGCGAACTCATCACCGCCGGGGGCGATAAGATTCGCGGCGAGGTGGAGACAAAGCGCGTGGATGCGGCCCTTGCCGCCGCGCGCGAAAACCTGGGCGCGCTGCAGCGCAGCCGGGAAGAGCTGCAGCGCACGCAGGCCCAGCAGACTGCGGCCGCAGCCGAGGCGCAGGCGAGCATGCAGCGCGCCGAAGAGGACGCGCGCATTCTGGAGGCCGAGCTGGCTGGCGTCTCTGGCACCGACGGCGATTTTTTGGCCGCGCGCACCAAGCTGGCGGACGAGCTGAGCGAATGCAAGCTGCATAAGCTGGGCCTGGAAAAGGACGCCGACGCCCACGCCGCCTCGCTGGAGGCTTTGCGGGGCCGCACAGGCGAAAGGGACGAGCGCACGCGCCAGATTGAGGCGTCTTTGCGCGCGCTGGAACAGCAGAACGAACAACACCGCGCGGCCATCCAGGCCGTGCGCGCGCAGACGCAGCAAAGCCGCGAGGCCATTGCCGCCTGCGAGGAGGAAATTCGCGCCCTTGCCCAGCAGCGCCTGGAAAAGGAGGGCGCCACCACCCAAAACGCGGCCCTTGTGCGCAAATGGACGGATGAGCGCGAGGCCCTTGGCCGCGAGGCCGCCCGCCTTGCCGAGCAGAAAGAGCAGAAGGACGCCGAGTACGATGCAACGGTGGCCAAGCTTTGGGAGGAATACGAGCTTACCCTTTCGGACGCCGAGGCGCTGTGCGTGCCGTTTGAAAGCGTCACCCAGCTGCGGCGCGATGTGGGCGAGGTGCGCGCCAAAATACGCGCGCTGGGCAATGTGAATGTGGGCGCCATCGATGAGTATGCCGAGGTGCGCGCGCGCTACGACTATATGCGCGCCCAGGTGGAAGACGTGGAACAGAGCAAGGCCCAGCTGGAAAAGATGATTACCTCGCTGGCGGCCGAGATGCGCAGCATGTTCACGCAGAGCTTCGAGGCCATCAACCGCCATTTCGGGCGCATCTTTGCCGAACTGTTCGGCGGCGGCAGCGCCAGCCTGAAGCTGGAAGATGAGGCCGACGTGCTGGAGAGCGGCATTGAAATAGAGGTGGCGCCGCCGGGCAAAATCATCAAAAACCTGTCGGCGCTTTCGGGCGGCGAGCAGGCGCTGGTGGCCATCAGCATCTATTTTGCCATTCTTGCGGTGAACCCCGCGCCATTCTGCGTGCTGGACGAGATAGAGGCCGCGCTGGACGACGTGAACGTCACCCGCTTTGCGCAGTATCTGCGGCGCATCTGCAACGCCACCCAGTTCATCGTCATCACGCACCGCCGCGGCACCATGGAGGAGGCCGATGTGCTGTACGGCGTCACCATGCAGGAGGACGGCGTCTCCAAGCTGCTTCGGCTGGACGTGAACCATGTGGATGCAAGCCTTGTGAACTGAACCAAGGAAAGGAAGAACGAGATGGGCTTTTTTGAAAAACTGGGCCAGGGCCTGAAAAAAACAAGAGATTCCATTTTTGGCACCATTGCCGATATGGTCTCGGCAGGCGAAATTACAGACGAGTTGTATGACGAGCTGGAGGAACAGCTCATTCTGGCCGACACCGGCGCGGGCGTGGCCGTGCAGCTGGTGGACGAGCTGCGCGCGCGTGTGCGCAGCCAGCGGCTGAAAACGGGCGCCGAGGCGCTGGACGCTTTGAAGGACATTGTGAAAGAGCATATGCAGGCGGAAAAAGAGCTTGACCTGTCCGGCCACCCGGCTGTCATCCTGGTAATTGGCGTAAACGGCGTGGGCAAAACAACGTCCATTGCAAAACTGGCGCACTATTACAAAGACGCGGGTAAAACGGTGCTTTTGGCGGCAGGCGACACCTTCCGCGCCGCCGCGGCCGAGCAGCTTGGCGTGTGGGCCCAGCGCGCGGGCGTGCCCATGGTGCGCCACCAGGAGGGGGCCGACCCCGCCGCCGTGGTGTTCGACGCCGTGCAGTCCGCCGCGGCAAAGGGCATAGACCTTGTCATCTGCGACACGGCCGGCCGCCTGCACAATAAAAAGAACCTCATGGCCGAGCTTGCCAAAATCAGCCGCGCCGTGGGCAAGGCATGCCCGGCCGCCAGCGTGGAGACGCTTTTGGTGCTGGACGCCATCACCGGGCAGAACGCCATCAGCCAGGCGCAGGAATTCATCGACGCCGCGGGCGCCACGGGCGTGGTGCTCACCAAGCTGGACGGCACGGCCAAGGGCGGCGCCGCCATCAGCGTGAAGGAAAAGCTGGGCCTGCCCGTGCGCTTTGTGGGCGTGGGCGAGGGCATGGACGACCTGATGCCCTTTGACGCCGGGGCCTTTGTGGACGCGCTGTTTTTGCGCGAAACTTGACGTCCCGCAACGAAATTTTCATATTTGAGGTGTAAGATGGAATTTATCGCAGCCACCAACAACGCCCACAAGCTGGCCGAAATGCGCCGCATTCTGGTGCGCATGGGCCACACCGTGCTTTCGCAGCGCGAGGCGGGCGTGCTGCTGGAGCCGGAAGAAACCGGCACCACGTTTGAAGAAAACGCCGCCATCAAGGCCCAGGCCATCTGCGAGGCGTGCCAAAAGCCCACCATTGCAGATGATTCCGGCCTGTGCGTAGACGCGCTGGACGGCGCGCCGGGGGTGTATTCGGCGCGCTATGCGGGCGTGCATGGCGATGACGGCGCCAACAACCGCAAGCTGCTGGCCGCGCTGCAAGGCGTGCCGGCGGCGCAGCGCACGGCCCATTTCACCAGCGCTGTGTGCGTGTGGCTGCCGGGCGGCCGCCATGCGGTATATGTGGGCCACTGCCCCGGTGCCATTGATTTTGAAGAAAAGGGCGAAAACGGCTTTGGGTACGACCCGCTGTTCATTCCGGACGAGGTGGGCATGCCGGGCCAGGGCGCGGCGTGCGAGGCAAACGCCGCACGGCGCACCTATGCCCAGCTTTCGGCCCAGGAAAAGGACGCCATCAGCCACCGCGCCCGCGCGCTGGCCCTGATGGAGCGGGAGCTGCCCGCCTTTCTGGCGGATACAAGCATTCTGGGGGCCGTGTGCGGCCCCGCCTGCCCGCGGAAACAATAAACCAAAAACAGGCTGAAAAGCCGGAAAAGGAGCCATTTATGCTGACAAGCAAACAGCGCGCCATCCTGCGCAAGGAGGCGCAGGCCCTGCCCGTGGTGTTTCAGGTGGGCAAGGGCGAGATAGACCAGGCGCTTGTGAAAAGCACGGCCGAATGCCTGGCCGCGCGTGAACTGATTAAAATGAAGGTGCTGGAAACCAGCATGTACACCCCGCGCGAGGCGGCGGACGCGCTGGCTGAACAGACGGGGGCAGATTGTGTGCAGGTGATTGGCTCGAAGTTTGTGCTGTACCTGCAGAAGAAAAAAGATTCGCAATACGCCGCGCTGCTGAAGGGCTGAACATGGAAAAGCTGCTTTTGTTCGGCGGCACGTTCGACCCGCCCCACAACGGCCACATGGCGTTGCTTTCGGCCTGCCTTGCCGCCGTGCAGCCCAATAGAGCGCTGGTGATGCCCGCGGGTGTGCCGCCCCACAAACAGGCCAGCGCCACGCCCGGCGCCCTGCGCGCCGAGATGTGCGGCTGTTTTCGGGCGCTTTCGCCCTGTGTGGAAGTGAGCCTGTGGGAAATGGGCCAGGGCGGCAAAAACTATACGGTGGACACGCTGTGCATGCTGCAAAAAGCCTACCCGGGCGCGCGGCTGCACTTGTGCCTTGGCAGCGACATGCTGCTTTCGTTCCGCGCCTGGCGGCGCTGGCGCGATATTTTACGCATTTCAGCGCTGGTGGTGCACAGCCGCGAAAACGGCGATGAGCCAGCCCTTGCGGCCGCCGCGCAGGCCCTTGCGGCCGAGGGCGCCGACATTCTGTTTGCGCCCGGAACCGTGCTGGAGATCTCCAGCACGCAGGTGCGCGCGCTGGCAGCGCGCGGCGGTGACATCTCGCCTCTGGTGCCGGCCGAAGTGCAGCGCATCATTCTGCGCGAGGGGTTATACCGCGGCGGCACAGACACCACTTACAAGGAGGCCCGGTGCCATTGATTACACGGAAAGAGGCCGCGCGGCTTGCAAAGCGCACGCTGAGCCAGCGGCGATACGAGCACACGCGCAATGTGGAAAAGCTGGCCGTGCGGCTGGCAGAGCGCAATGGCGTAAGCGAGGAAAAAGCGGCGCTGGCGGCCCTGCTGCACGACATTGCCAAAGAGCTGCCGAAAGACAGAATGTTGCAGTTGATTGCAGAAAATGATATAATAGCCGAGGGTGCGGCCAAACGCCTGCCGCCTGTGTGGCATGGCGCGGCCGCAGCCGTGCTTGCAAAAACTGAATACGGCGTGGAGGATGAAGAGATCCTCTCTGCCATCCGTTGCCATACCACCGGCAAGCCTCATATGTCCAAGCTGGACAAAGTGCTGTATCTGGCGGATATGGCAAGCTACGAGCGGACATACCCCGAGGCAGCCACCCTGCGCCAGCACGCCCTGCAAAACCTGGATAAAACCATGGTAGAGGCGCTGGGCATGTCCATCAGCTGGCTGAAAGAGACGGGCAAACCGGTGGACGAGCTCTCTCTGCAGGCCTATGCACAGCTTCGTGCAGAGCTTTACGGAGGATACGCCAGTGGAACAACGCCAAACTCTGAGGCAGGCCCCAAGGCAGATTGATATTTCCCGCGCGCGCAGGCGCGGCGCCGCGCAGGCGCCCGCAGCGCCCC
>UREN01000031.1 GCA_900546885.1 uncultured Oscillospiraceae bacterium | reverse complement strand
AGTTCACTGTGTGACTGGAGTTCAGACGTGTGCTCTTCCGATCTGCACGCCCCGCAAGGCCGCGGCCGCCTCAGCGGCTGCGCGCCCGGCCGGGCAGCACCCCTGTGCGCAGCCGCGCGGCGGCTGTGCACAATGCGCCCGCGGCCAACAGCACGCCCAGGCACACGGCCGGGTGCAGCAAAGCGCCGGGCACACCCCCCGCGCCCGGGCGCAGCCCCGCACGGTGCAGCACAAACAGCATGATGTTGCTGGCCGTCAGAAACCACAGGCTGTGCCTGCCTGCAAAGGCCAGCCTCAGGGCGCGCACGGCGCGCCACGATGCCGTGCGCATGCACACCAGCCAGGCCGCATACACCCAGGCCGCGCCGCCCGCCACCCACAGCGCCGTGGGCGGAAAGCGCGCCGGGTATTCGCCCCGCACCGCATAAAACACATAGAAAGCCGCCGTGCCAAGCGCCGCGCACATGGCCACAGGTGCGGAAAAGCGCGCTGTGCGCCCCGAAAACCAAGCGCCCAGCAGGAAGTATGCGGCATATTGCGCCAACGGGAACACCGACGCCCCCTGCATGCCCACCAAAGCGCCCAGAACGGGCAGATGCACCCGCGAATACGGAAACCAGGTAAGCGCCAGCCCGGCCGCGGCCGCCAGCGCCACCGCCCAGCCGTGTGCCACCACACGGCGCAGCGCGCCATGCAACGCCCAAACCAGCACATACAGCAGGGCAAAGCTAAGCAGAAATTCCGAATAGCCCGGCAGCTGCAGCGCCAGCAGCAGCTTGGCCGCCGCCTTTGGCCCAAAGCCGCCCGTGCACAAAAGCCAGGCCAGCCCGCAGGCATACAGCGCCGCCATGGTTTTGCAAAAGCCCCGCGCCAGGCCGCGCGCCGCGGCGGCGCGCGGCTTTTGCAGGTATGCGCGGCGGCAGGCGTACCCAAAACAGAACAAAAATGCCGGAAACGCCGTAAGGTTTACAAAATAATAGGCAAACTGCGTGCAGGCGTCCCCGCCGGGCGGCAGCAGCTGCACGGTGTGCGCAAACACCATGCAGCACACCGCCGCGCCCTTCAGCACGTCCACGCCCTCTTCCCTTTGTACGGCCGCCATAGGTGCCCTCCTCTTTTGCCGCGCCCATGGGCACGGCCCGCATCTTTTTTCCATTATACCCGCCTTTTCGCACGCGCACAATGCGCCGCGCACATTTTTCCTTTTCAGGCGGGCGCCGGCGTGCTATCATAAGCGTATGGTTTGGTTTTCGCGCGCGCTTTTGCGGCGCGCGCGGCGGAAAGGAAGGGGTTTTGCATGAAAGCATTGCTTGTAAACGGCAGCCCGCACGCGCACGGCTGCACCTACACCGCGCTGTGCGAGGTGAAACAAACGCTGGAGGCAAACGGCGTGGCGGCCCAGTTGCTGCACATCGGCACACAGCCCGTGGCCGGGTGCATTGCCTGCGGCCGCTGTGCGCGCACGGGCCGCTGCGTGTTTGACGACAAGGTGAACGAAGTGCTGGAAACGCTGGATGAATACAGCGCCATTGTGCTGGGCTCGCCCGTGTATTACGCCTCGGCCAGCGGGCAGGTGTGCGCCTTTGCCGACAGGCTGTTTTATGCCGGCGGCCGGCGCTTTGCGGGCAAGCTGGGCGCCAGCGTGGTGTCGTGCCGGCGCGGCGGCGCCAGCGCGGCGTTTGACAGGCTGAACAAATATTTCACCATTGCCAACATGCCCGTGGTGCCCTCGCAGTATTGGAACCAGGTGCACGGGCGCACGCCCGAAGAGGTGCGCCGGGACGAAGAGGGCCTGCAGACAATGCGCACGCTGGGGCAGAACATGGCCTGGCTTTTGCAGTGCATCGAGGCCGGGCAGAAAGCGGGCGTGCGCCCGCCCGTGTACGAGCCGCCCGTGGCCACAAACTTTATCCGCTGACGGGCGCGGGCCTTTTGCGCAGCTAGCCCCGCCCCAGGGGCCGCGCTGGCCGCACGGCCCATTGCGCAGCGCGGCGCGGCCGCCGCTGCGCCGTGCGCCTGTGGCGGCCGCTTCGGCGCATCACAAAAAACAGGCAGGGGCCGCGCCCTGCCTGTTTTTCTTTGCCCATGGCGCCCCGCCTGCCGGGGCGTGTTGGCGTAAGAAAACATTGCCCTGAAACAGAAATGCAGGCGCATCGCATTGTCAGCATGCCTTTGGGGCGCTTGTTTTTGGCTTGTTTTTGCAGCCGGGCCCCGCCCCGCCTGCCCGCCAGTGCCCGCGCGGGCCAAAGCGCGCAAAAGGCCCGCCGCGCGGGAAGCGTGTTCCCCGCGCGGCGGGCCCTGCCGGAAAGCCGCGGCGCAAAAAGCCGGGGCACACCGGCCCCCGCAGGCGGCGGGGCGCCCGGCGCCGTGCCCGGCTTTTTCAAAGGGCAAAGGGACAAAACCCCGTTCCCCTCAAAGCCGCCCTCAGCCCATGGTGCACTGCGGCTGCTGAATGTTGATGTGGTGGCCGGAATAGTTGCCCGGCACCTTTTCGCGCAGGTATTTCGCCGTTTGCAGCAGTTTTTCGAAATTGACCCCGGTTTGGATGCCCATTTTTTCGGCCATGTACACAAAGTCCTCGCTGGCCGTGTTGCCGGACGCGCCGGGCGCAAACGGGCAGCCGCCCAGGCCCCCCACCGTGGTGGACACGCGCGTGACGCCGCACTGCATGGCCGCCAGGCTGCACGCCATGCCCATGTTGCGCGTGTCGTGAATGTGCACGCCGAACGTAATGTCCGGGAACTGGGCGCGCAGCGCCTCGATGGTTTTTTGCACCTGAAGCGGCGTGGCCACGCCAATGGTGTCGCACAAATCGATGTCGCGGATGCCCAGCCCGTGCGCGCGCTGCACATAATCCAGCACCTGCTGCAGCGTCACCTCGCCGTCATACGGGCAGCCGAAGGTGGTGGCCGCGTCCAGCACCACTTTCATATCCGGGTAGGTGGAAAGGATGGTGCCAAGCTCTGCAAACGATTCGTCCAGCGTGCGGCGCACGTTGGCCATGTTGTGGCCCGGGCTTACAGAGATGACATAGCTAATTTCGCGCAGGCCGGCCTCGTAGGCGTTTTGCGCGCCGCGCAGGTTGGGCACAAGGGCATAGGCGCGCAGGGCCGGGTATTTTTGCAGCACATACTGCGCCACCTCTTTTGCGTCCTGCATCTGCGGGATGGCCTTGGGGTGCACAAAGCTGGTTACCTGCACGGTGGTGCACCCGGCGTCCACCAGGCGGTCGATGATTTCTTTTTTCAGCTCGGTGGGAATGAACTCTTTGATGCTTTGAAAGCCATCGCGCGGGCCCACCTCCACCAGCTCTACATGGGTTGGGTAGGAAATGCTCATCAGGCAAAAAGCCTCCTTTTGTAAAATAGGCGCGCGGGCGGCGCGGCCCAATGCCTGCGGCCGCCGCGCGCGCCGTGTGTGCGGTTGTGTCTGGTTTGGCCGCCCTGCGGCCAGGGTGGGGTGCTTACAGCACGCCCTCTTCCTTCAGCTGTGCCACCTGCTCGGGCGTGTAGCCCAGCTTTTCGTGCAGAATTTCCTCGTTGTGCTGGCCCAGCAGCGGCGCGGGCCGGTCAATTTTCACCTTTTTGTTGGTGAACTTAATCTGGTTGCCCGTCACCTTCATCTTGCCGGCCACGGGGTGGTCCAGCTCTACAAACATTTCGCGGGCGCCGGCAATGTGCGGGTCTTTCACCACGCGGTCGATGGTGTTGATGGGCCCGGCCGGGATGCCCACGGCCAGCAGCATATCCACCGTCTCGTCAATGGTCTTATCCTGCAGCCATTCCTCAATAATGGGCTTCAGCTCGGCATGGTGCAAAACGCGCTCGTTGTTGTCGGCAAAGTGCGGGTTTTCCAGCAGTTCGGGCTTGCCCATCACGTCCACCAGCAAATCGAACAGCTTGTTGTTGCCGCAGGCAATGATGACGTGGCCGTCCTTGGCCTTGAAGGAATCGTAGGGGTAAATGGCCTCGTAGCGGTTGCCAATGCGGCTGGGCACGCGGCCGGTGCACAGGTAGATGATGTTGATGATTTCCAGCGCAGACACCATGGAATCCACCAGGGCCACGTCCACCTTTTCGCCCTCGCCCGTCTTCAGGCGGTTGATGTAGGCCGCCAGCACGCCCACGCAGCAGCTGATGCCGCCCATCACGTCCGAAATGGCCGTGCCCGTGCGGGTGGGGGGCGTGTCGGGCCAGCCGGTGGTGCTCATCAGGCCGCTCATGGCCTGGCCGATGATGTCGTAGCCCGCGCGCTTGGAATAGGGGCCGTAGTGGCCAAAGCCGGAAACCGCGCCGTAGATGATGGCGGGGTTGATTTTTTTCAAATCTTCATAGCCAAGGCCCAGCTTTTCCATCACGCCGGGGCGGTAGTTTTCCAGCACAATGTCAGATTGCTTCACCAGCTCGCGGAAAATCTCTTTGCCCTTCTCGCTTTTCAGGTTCAGCGTCATGCCGCGCTTGTTGCGGTTCAGGTTCATGAAATAGGCGCTTTCGCCGTTCACAATGGGGAAGTTGCGGCGCGAATCGTCGCCGCGGCCCGGCAACTCAATTTTCGTCACCTCGGCGCCCATGTCTGCCAGCATCATGCCGCAGTAGGGGCCCGCCAGCACGCGCGTAAGGTCCAATACTTTTACTCCGTCCAACAAACCTGCCATGATAAGGGTTCCTCCAATCTTTTGTGTGCCGCCGCAGCGCGGCGGGGTATGTGTGATGCGGCGCAAAGCGCCGCGTGTTGCCGTTGCATTCCGGCGCCCGGCCGGGGCCGGGCTGTATCTTCACGCCGGGCGGCATGCGCCCGGGCGCCTGTTTTCTTCGTCAGGGGGTTGTATGGCCGCGCGGCTGCGCTGCGGCCCTGGGCAAAACGTGTGCGCGGCCGCCCGCCCTTGCAGCCAAAGCGGGGGCGCGGCCTGTTGTGCTTGGTATCCACCTTCTTGGTTCAAAAACGAATGTTGCCGCACGGCGGCGCGCCTTCCGGATCACCGCGGCGGGCGGGGGCTGCCCGCCCGCCGCACCGTTCCGGATGACAGGATGCTGCCCTGCAAAGGCCCTTTGCGCCAGGCGGGCAAAGGCATTTCCCGGGCAAAGGGGTGCCGCCCGGCAAACGCGCCCGCGGCGCGGGGCCCTGCATGCAGCGCGGGCATTGGCCGGGGGCGGTGGCTGCCGCCCCCGGCACATCTGCCCGAAGTTAGGAGGGTATGCGCGCGGGGCGCCGTATGGCCCCGGCCCCTGCGCGCAGTGGGTTGCCAAATGGTTGGCTTACGCCTGCTTTTCAGCGGCGGCCACCTCGATGTTTTCAGACGCATACGCGCCCTCCTCTGCCTCTTTCGAGAACAGGTCATCCACGAACTCCTTCGGCAGCGGCGTTGTGAACTTGCTCACTGCGAAGAACACGATGGCAGAGAGAATTGCGCCGGCCACGAACGGCGGGCAGCCAAGAATGTAGTTGCCGCCGGGCTTCACAATGTACCAGAACAGGGTGCCCAGGCCGCCCGTCAGCATGGAAGCCAGGCAGCCGGCCTTGGTGCCCTTGCGGGAATAGAAACCGGCAAACACCGGCACAATGAGGGTGCCCGCGATGACGCTGAACGCATACGAGGTGAAGTAGCTGATCATTTCAGGCGGGTAGAAAGCCCATACGATGACAACGGCGATGATGACGAACATGGCAATGTTCGAGGCCGCAATTGTCTGCTTTTCGGTGGCGTTCTTCTTGATGAACTTTTTGAAGATGTCCACGCCGAAGGCGCTGCCGCTGGTCATCAGCACGCCGTCGATGGTGCTCATGGCCGCCGCAATCACGGCCACAATCACAATGGCGCCCAAGACGTTCGGGAAGAATTCAAGCACCATGGCCGGGAACACCTCGTCGGGGTTGCTCAGGAACTGGTCGCCGAAGTAGGCGCGGCCCATGTTGCCGATGATCATGCTGCCAATGAGGATGGCGCCCAGCCAGATGGAAAGCACGATGGAGGAAACGTACACCGTCTTTTTATCTTTGATGGTGAAGTTTGTCTGCACCAGCTGCGGCAGGCCCCACGGGGTGAGGGCGTACACAGACGAGAACAGGAACAGCTCGCTCCAGCCCATCGGGCCCGGCGTCTCAAGCAGGGCCGGGTCGCTGGCTGCCACGCCGGCGGCAATTTCGGTGGGGCCGCCCACGATGAAGAAGCCGCCAATCAGCACGGCCATCATGCCAATGGCCATCATGGCGCCCTGCACAACGTCTGTGTAGCAGCGTGCCATATAGCCGCCGAAGATGAGGTATACGCAGGCCACGCCGGAAACCAGCAGCACGGCCACAATGTAGGGGATGCCGAACAGGCCCGCCAAAGAAACGGCGCCGCCCTTTACAACACCCACCATGTAGGGAACCATGAAGATGAGGATAACAAGGGATGCAATGAGGCCCGCAATGGGCGATTTAAAGCGCTTGCTGACATATTCCGGGATGGTCATGGCGTTCAGGCGCACAGAAACCCTGCGCAGCCCGTGCGAGAACAGGATCAGCCCGATGGGAAGCAGCACCACCTGTGCCACAGGCATCATCAAATATGCCATGCCGGCCTTATACGCCGTGCCGGTGTTGCCAATGAACGTAGAAGCGCTCAGATAAGTTGAACCGTAGGTTAACGCAAACACCCACGGGCCCAAATTGCGTCCGCCGGTCAAAAAACCGCTGAGGTTGTTGGCATACTTTTTGTTGCAGTAAATGCCAATGCCAAGCATACCAACCATATAAGCGCCCAGCACGATGATGCCGGCGACTACAAGATTGCCATGTAACATGATTCCATCTCCTTTATTCGCATTCGCACGATTTCAAAAACGGCAGCCCGCATTGCTGCTTCATAGAAAGGTACCCCTTTTTTTGCGCAGCGCCGCAGCGCGGCTGCCCGGTTGGCGGGTTACTTGCCGGTTTTCAGGTATCTTACATACCGGTAAATGCAGTAAGCCGCAGTGGCAAGCGTGAGGATAGGCCCCACAAACCAGCCGAGATACGTCGGGAAAGGCAGACCTAATATCATCATTCGTTCCTCCCTGCTATTCATTCTTCATGGTGTGGCTTTGATTTTTATGACGTTTTTGCCGTCTTCTTTCCAAACAGCGAAAAGGTAAACGTTTCCACATGCGGGCAGCGCCGCAGCACCCCTGCGGGGCCGCAAAGGGCGGGCGGGGCGCCCGGTGTGGGAAGGTGCGCTGTGCCGCGCGGCGCGGCGGCAGGGCTTTGCCGCGCGGCACAGCGCCGGAAAAGGGCTTTGTTTGCGGGCAGGCGCCCGCAGGCCACAGGAAGAAAGCTTATTTCTTCTTCATCAGCAGCGCCAGCACAGCCTTCTGGGCGTGCAGGCGGTTTTCGGCCTGGTCGTACACGATGGAGTGCTCGCCGTCAATCACAGCGTCCGTCACTTCCTCGCCGCGGGCGGCGGGCAGCGGATGCATGTAGTAGGAAACGGGCTTCGCCAGTTTGAAGTGCTCGTCCGAGATGCACCAGTCTTTGGCGAACTGTTTGCGGTATTCTTTATCCTCGGCCTTGTCCATGCCGTGGGTGCTGCCCCAGCTCTTGGCATAGATGACGTCGGCGTCGGTGGCGGCCTCGTAGATGTCGTTGGTGATGGTCAGCTTGCCGCCCGTCTTTTTGTAGGCCTCGTTGGCAAACGCCATATACTCGTCGTCCAGCTCATAGCCCTTCGGGTAAGCCAGCGTCAGGTCGGCGCCCAGCAGGCTGCAGGCAATCAGCATGGCCTGGGGCACGCCCGGAGATTTCACGCGGTCGGAATACGCCCAGCTCATCACAATTTTCTTTTTCTTCCAGCCGGTGCCCAGCTTCTCCTGCAGGGTCATGATGTCGCCCATGCACTGGCAGGGGTGCTCTTTGTCGTCCAGGCCGTTGATGACGGGGATGGTGGTGGCTTTGCGAATCTCGTTCATGATGTCGCGGGCCATGCCATATTTCTCTAGGTCATACAGGCGCACCATCAAAGCGTCCAGGTAACGGCTCAGCACAAGGCCGGTGTCCTCCCAGGTCTCTTTGTTCTTGCGCTGCATGTTGTCCTCGCTGTAATACTGCGCGTGGCCGCCCAGCTGCGTCATGCCCGTCTCGAAAGAAACGCGCGTGCGGGTAGAGGGCTGCGCAAAAATCATGCCCAGCGTCTTGTTTTTCAGCAGCTCGTGCTCGGCGCCCATAGCGTTCTGGCGCTTCAAGTCGAACGCCACGTCCAGGATGGTCTGGATCTCTTCGCCCGTGTAATCCATCAGGGTAACGAAGTCTTTTCCGCGCATGTCTGTTCTCATAAGTGCTTTACCTCCTGTTGTGTGAAAAAAATATCTATCTTGCAGGGCTGACGAATGTTCCCCAGCCTTGCTCGCCCGTAATGCGGCCCTCCTCATACACGGCCCGGCCGCGCACATAGGTGCGCACAATGCGGTAGTGCATGGGAATGCCCTCGTACAATGCGGCGCTGCCGCGCGCCTTGGTGAACAGCTTCGACGTATCCAGCGGCACAGGCGCCTGGTTTTTGGCCACCAGCACCATGTCTGCGTCTGCCCCGGCCTCAATGCGCCCTTTTTTCGGCGCCAGGCCCAGCATTTCGGCCGTGCTTTCGGCCGTGGCCTTGGCAATGGCCTCGGCGCTCAGCGTGCCGTCCGCCACCGCGTTCAGCAGCAGCGGCAGCGAAAGCTCCAGCCCGGGCAGGCCGTCGAAGGTGTGCCAGATATCCTGGCCGTTTTTCAGCTTTTCTTCTTTTAAATAGGGGGCGTGGTCGCTGCCCGTCATGGCAAACGACCCGTTTTCGTACATCCGGCGCAGCTGGCGCATGCGCTGCTCGTCGCGAAGCGGCGGCTTCATGCGGGCAAACACGCCCGCGTGCGCGGCGCTTTGCTCGTGGAACAAAATGTACTGCGGGCACGTTTCGGCCCACACCCGCACGCCCTGGGCGCGCGCGGCCTCTATCATGCGCACGGCCTCCGGCGTGCTTACATGGCACACGCTGGCGCGGCAGCCCGTTTTGCGCGCGGCGGCTATCACCCATTCCACGGCGGCCGTCTCGGCCTCCACCGGGCGCGAGCGGCAAAATGCCACCAGGCCGTTTTCGCCCGCGTCCATGCGGCGCTTTGTCTCGGCGGCCACATACTGGTTCAGCTCGCTGTGCACGGCCAGCAGGCGGCCGGTTTTGGCCACGCGCTCCATCACGCGGCACAGGGCGTCCTGCGTTTCGCTGCACAGGCCGTAGAACTCGGCCTCGCGCCCGGGCACCGGCGGCATGGTGAACGTTTTGTACGCCACGGCGCCCGCGCCGGCCAGCTTTTCAATTTCGTCCAGGTTGTCGGCCCCGGCGCCGCCGTACAGGGCAACGTCCACATAGGCGCCGGCCTGTGCCTCGGCGCGCCGCGCCTCAAACACCTCTACGGTAGAGGCCGGCGGGTTTGCCACCGGCATTTCGGCCAGGGCCGTCACGCCGCCCGCGGCTGCGGCCATGGTGCCGCTGGCAAAGTCCTCCCGGTGGGAGAGCTTGCCCCCGCGGATGTGCACGTGGCTGTCGATCATGCCGGGGAACACCAGCATGCCGGTGGCGTCCACCGTCTGCTGCGCCTCGCCGGGCGCCTCGCCCGCCCGCTTTACGGCGGTGATGGTGCCCCCTTTCACTTCCACGCTGCCCTCAAAGCAGCCCTCGGGCCGCACAATGGTGCCGCCCACAATGTTCAGATCGTTCATCACGGTCCCCCTTTCCGGTCAAATAAAGGCTGTGCGCGCCCCGCGCGGCGCCCGCTGTGCGGGTGCCGGGCCGGGGGCCCGGGCCCCGCCGCGCCCTTTGTGGGGCGGCGGGGCGCCGCGCGGGCGCCCTGCCTTATTTCATCAGTGCGTCCATGGCCGCCGCGGCGCGTTTGCCCTCGGCCACGGCCTTCACCACGGTGGCGCCGCCGTTCAGCCAGTCGCCGCCCACAAAGCAGTTGGTGCCGGCCACGCGCAGGGTGTCTTTGTCCGGCGTGCCGGCCACCAGGGCCGCGTCCGCCTTTTTGCCAATGGCAAACACCACCTGCGCCACGTTCAGGGTGAACTCGCTGCCGGGCACGGCCTCAAAGCCGCGGCGCGCCTCGCCCGGTTTTTCCACCAGGCGGTTGCGCACAAACGTCACGGCCGCGCCGCCGTCCGCCGTTTTGGCAATGGCAACGGGCGAAACCATGTACATCAGCTCTACGCCCTTATCGGCCGCGGCAAAGAACTCTTCGTCGCACGCGGGCATTTCTGCGCGCGAGCGGCGGTAGGCCAGCACGGCCTTCTCGGCCCCGGCCTCCAGGCTGGCGCACACGGCGTCAATGGCAGAGTCGCCGCCGCCCACCACCAGCACGGTGCCGCTTACGGCCTTTGTTTTGCCGCTCTTCAAATCGGCCAGATACTGCGAGCAGCCCACCACAGGCGCGCCCTCGGCAATGTCCACGCCGCTCATGCGGTCCTGCGCAAGGCCCGCGCCCACAAACACGGCCGCATATTCCTGCTTCAGCTCTTCCAGCTTCTGGGGCGTGACGGGCGTGTTGTAGTGGAAGTGGATGCGCTCGCACGAAAGCTCGGCCAAATCGTTTTCCACCACGGCGGCGTCAATGCGCTCGGCCGGAATTTCGCGCGCCACCACGCCGGCGGCAGCCGCGTCCTTTTCAAACACGTCCACCTCGTGGCCCAGGCGCGCCAGCATGGCCGCGCAGCCAAGGCCCGCGGGGCCGGCGCCCACCACGGCGGCCTTTTTGCCGCTGGCGGGGGCCAGCTCGGGCGTGTAGGCCGCGTTGGCGCAGGCAAACTTCTGCAAATCGCGAATGTGAATGGGCGCGCCGCAGTAGTTCATGGTGCAGTTTTTCTGGCACAGGTTTTCGCTGGGGCACAGCGTGCCGCAAATGCCGCCCAGCGGGTTTGCCGTTTTAATCACGCGCTTGGCGCTTTTCACATCGGCATAGCGCAAATGGCGGATAAACTGCGCCACGTCCACCCCGGCGGGGCAGCCCTGCTGGCAGGGGGCGTCCACGCAATACAGGCAGCGCCGGGCCTCGGCCTGCACTTCAGCCATGGTTTGCTTGATCTCAGTCATATTTCCCGCCTCCTTTACCTGTGTTGCATCGTCATGCAGCCCACCGGGCAAATTTGTGTGCACAGGCCGCAGCCGTCACACTTGTCTTTGTCCACGATGGCCTTGCGGTTCTCGTCCAGATGGATGGCGCTGTACGCGCTGTCGGCGCACACGGCCACGCAGCGCCCGCAGCCCACGCACTTTTCGGGGTCTGCCTGCGAATACAGCTTGTAGGCGCGCGAGAGGTCGTTGTGGCGGAAGATGTGCGGCAGCGCCTTGCCGCAGAAATCGTTGATGGTCTCGAAGCCCATCTCTTCCATGTAGTTCAAAAGGCCGGCCGTCAAATCGTTGATGATGCGGTAGCCGTGGTGCATCACGGCCGAGCACACCTGCAGCGAAGACGCGCCCGCCAGAATGAACTCTACCGCGTCGCGCCAGTTGTAAATGCCGCCAATGCCCGAGACGGGAATGTTTACCGCCTTGGCAATTTGCGCCACCGTGCGCAGCGCAACGGGCTTTACGGCCGCGCCGGAAAGCCCCTGGAAGGCGCTGCGGCCGTCCACGCTGGGGTAGGGCACAAAGGTGTGGATGTCAATGCCGGGCAGGCTGTTCAGCGTGTTGATGCTGGCAATGGCGTCTGCGCCCGCCGCCTCGGCCGCGCGGGCCTTGCCGGGAATGTCCTGCACAATGGCGGGCAGCTTGGGCATCACGGGCTTTTTCGTCTCTTCGCGCACCCAGGTGGTCACCATTTTAATGGCCTCTTCGTTGCCGCCCACCGTGGCGCCGCCGCCCGATTCCGCCATGCCGTGCGAGCACGAGAAGTTCAGCTCAAAGCCGTCTGCGCCGGCCTGGTCAAACATGCGCGTCACTTCGCGCCACTGCTCTTCCACCAGGCCCTCGGTGTGCAGAAGGCTTACCCAAACGCCGTGCTCGGGGAAGCGCTCTTTCAGCCAGCGGGTGTCCTCGGCCCATTTTTCAATGGGCTTGGGGCTGCCCAGCTCGAAGTTGGTAAAGCCCACAATGTCGCCGTCGGCGCTTTTCACCGCGGTAATGCGGGGGTTCACGTTCTGCGCCTGGCTCAGGGTATAGGCCAGCGTTTTCAGCACTGCGCCGCCCCAGCCCGCCTCAAAACACCTTGCCACCATCTCTACGTTGGTGGTGGGGGGTGCCGAGGAGAGCATGAAGGGGTTGGGCATGGAAACACCGGCAAAGTTCACTTTTAAGGTGGGTGCCATTGGTTTCTTCCTCCTTCTGTTTGCTATTTGTTCCACCGGGGGCGCCCCGCCCCCGGAAATGGGCCGTGTTCAGGTTTTTTTCAGCGTCTTTTTCAAATGCTCTTTCAGGCCGCCGTCCTCCACGATGCTCAGCACATGCTCGGGCAGCTTGCTGCCCTGGTAGGTTTTGCCCGTGGTAAGGTCTTCAATGGTGCCGTTCAGCAGGTCCACCACAATTTCGTCGCCCTGGTTCAGCCCGCTTGTGTCCGCCAGCGTCACCACCGGGAAGCCCACGTTGATGCAGTTGCGGAAAAAGATGCGCGCAAAGCTTTGGGCAATCACGCCGCCCACGCCCGCGTATTTCAGCGCAATTTGCGCCGTCTCGCGGCTGGAGCCCGGCCCGAAGTTGCTGCCCGCCACAATAATGTCGCCCTTTTCAATGGCGTCGGCAAAGCCGGGGTAGGCGCGCTCCATGGCGTGCTTGCCAATTTCCTCATAGCTGGCGTCCATGTATTCGCCCGGGGAGATAATGTCCGTGTTGATGTCGTCCCCAAACTTCCACACTTTGCCTTTGATTTGCGATTTCATAAAACTACTTCCCCCTTTGCGCACGGCTTAGAAATAGGCGCGCGGGTCTGCAATGCGGCCCTCGATGGCGCTGGCCGCCACGGTGGCGGCGCTGCCCAGGTACACGTTTGCGTCCTTGCTGCCCATGCGGCCAATGAAGTTGCGGTTGCTGGTGGAAATGCAGCTTTCGCCACCCGCCAGAATGCCCGTGTGCGCGCCCAGGCACAGCCCGCAGCTGGGCGCCACAATGGTGGCGCCGGCATCTTCCAGAATTTCCAGAATGCCTTCCTTCAGGGCCATGCGGTACACCTCGTGCGAGGCGGGCGAAACCAAAAAGCGCAGGCCCTTGGCGGCCTTTCTGCCCTTCAGCACATGCGCGGCGGTGCGCAAATCGGAAATGCGGCCGCCCGTGCAGGAGCCAATGTACACCTGCGTCAGCGGCGCGCCGGCCACCTCTGTCACATCGTGCACATTGTCCACGTGGTGCGGGCAGGCCACCTGCGGCACCAGCGTGGCGGCGTCGTTCACGTAATTGCGCTCGTACTCGGCGTCCTCGTCCGGGTACAGCATCACATATTCGCGCTGCGAGCCGTGCGCCTTCAAATACTCCAGCGTCTTTTCGTCCGGCGGAATATACCCCGCCTTGGCGCCCATCTCCACCGCCATGTTGGAGATGGCCATGCGCTCGTCCATGGGCAGGGCGCGAATGGCCTCGCCGCAGTATTCCAATGCTTTATAAGTAGCGCCGGAATGGCCGATGGTGCGGCAGTCGTACAGCACCATGTCCTTGGCGAAAACGCCTTTTCCCAGCGTGTTTTTCCACTCGATGCGGTAGCTCTCGGGAACTTTCAGCCAAATTTGGCCCGTGGCCACAACGCCCAGCATTTCCGTAGAGCCAATGCCCGTGCCGAACGCGCCAAACGCGCCGGACATGCAGGTGTGCGAGTCTGTGCCCACCACCAGCGTGCCGGGCTGGTCGTAACAGGCCTCGGCCAACACCTGGTGGCACGGGCCCTCGTATTCGTGATAATCCACGTTTTTGGCCAAAGACCAATCTTTTGTGAACTTCACGGCCTCCGCCTGCTTAATTTCGCACGGCGGGGTGTAGTGGTCGCTCACCACCACTACCTTGCTTTTATCCCAAACGTCAACGCCAAGTTCCTCCAGGCCCTTGGCAATTTCAATGCGCGGGCCCAAAATGTCGTCCATCATGGCAACGTCTACGTTGGCGTTTACAATTTCGCCTATCTCCACATAGTCCTTGCCGGCGGCGCGGGCCAGCGCCTTTTGTGCAAATGTCATGCCCCTCATTGCGTTTACACCACCTTTAGTAAAAAAGGGCGCCGCGGCGCGCGGTGTGCCCGGCACAGCGCCGCCCTCTGTTTGCAAAACCTTCCTCCCGGCGGGCGCCTCAGGCGCCCAGGCGGGTGCGGATGAACTCATCGAACTCCGCAATAATCTGCTCGTTGGTTTTCTCGCGGTCGTCCATCAGCAGGCCGTACATGGGCGGCACGGGGATGCCCCGCGCCTCAATGGCCTTCAAAAGCTCTTCCGTGTAAATGCCCGGCTGCGGGCGCAGGCTGCGCACGGGCTCGGCCGGGTGGCCCCCGCCGTTCTCGTAATAGCTGGATTTGGTCAGCCCGCACGTGGGCGAGCCGTCGCACACCAGCACGGCCACCACGTCATAGCCCACAATGGCGTAATTTTCCATGTAATCCACCATTTGCTCGGCCAGTTTGCGGCAGCAGTGCCGGAAGCCCGCATTGTCGTACAAATTGCGGGAGTGCCACCACCGCTGGCAGCCGATGTGCAGCACCTCGGGGCACGGCATCTGCATCACGCCAACGCCGTATTTATCCAGCGTGCGCACCACCTCGGTAAACATGCCCGGGTAGCGTGCAAATTCCTGCACCTTGTTGTTTGCATTCAAAAGGCAGTTGGAAACAAACACAATCTTTTTCGAGCGGTCGTCTACATTTCTCTGCGGCATGCGGCATCCTTCCTTCCCCGCGCTGTTCGCCCCATGCGGGGCGGGCGGCCGCGCGGGCCGCCCGCCTGCAAAGGGCGGTACAAGGCTGCACTTATTTCACTTCGTTCACAAGCTCCATCAGCTTCGCCATATCCGGCTGCTCCTCCAGGTGGTTCACGAAGTCCACAATCTTCTCGGTGCGCTCCGTGTCGCCCTTGTAGGTGCGGTTGGCCAGATAACGGAATTTGTTCACCACGTCCTCGTAGGTGACGGGGTTGCGCCAGTCGCCCTTCGGGTCGTCCACAGTGGCGGAATACTGCGTGCCGTCCTTCATGGTGATGGTAACGGCGCTGGAATAGTGGGCCGGGTAGCGGCGCTCGAACTCGTCGTCCATCGTCACGGTGGTGGCGGCGATGAGGCGTTTCACCAGCTCGTCGTTGATGTAATCGGTGTTCAGCTCATCCACGGTGAACTTGCCGTTCTTGAAGGCGATGGCCGCCTGGTAGGGCATGCTGAACTGCAGGTCCACAATGTTGCGCGGCGCCCACTTGCAGGGCTCGGCCAGCAGGTGCATGGTGTATTTGGAAGAGCGAATCTCAATCTTCTCAATGTCCTCGGCGTTGGGGTGGTATTTCTCCACAATCTCCAGGCAGGCGTCCAGGTGGCCGCCGGAATAACGGCAGCACGGATACACCTTGATGGAAGACTTGGTGAACGTCCAGTCTTCGCCCAGGCCCTCGGTGATGTACTTGGCGTCATAGTGGTCCTGGAAGGAATAGGCGTGCAGCAGGCCGTCCTTGCTTTCAAAGATATCGGACGGGCCGTTGAAGCCTTTTTCTGCCATGCGCGCGGCAATGATGGAGTTCATGGCGGGGTGGCCTGCCTGCAGGCGCTTGGTGAAAGAGCCCTCGGTGTTCCAGGCCATCAGGCCGGCCACCATGCTGCCCGCAATGCCCTGGGCATAGATGGTTTTCTGCTCGTCCAGCTTCATCAGCTTCGCGGCGGAAACGGCGGCGCCCATGGTGCCGCAGGTGCTGGTGGGGTGGAAGCCCTGGTAGTACATATCGCCCAGGTAGGCCGTGCCCATGCGGCACACCACTTCGTTGCCCAGCGAAACGGCCTCGATGTACTCTTTGCCGCTGCGGTGCAGCATTTCGCTCAGCGCCATGCTGGCGGGGAAGGTGGCGGGCGACGGGTGCGCGTTGGATTCGTTGTGGTCGTCCACGAAGTCCAGGCCATAGCACTGAATGGCGTTGGCAAACGCGGCGTTGGGGGCGGCAACCTTATCTTTGCTGCCCACAATGGTGGCCTCGGCCGGGCCGCCCATCTCTTCGGCTACTTCGCGCGCGATGGTGCTGGAGATGACGTCGCGGGTGCCCAGCATAGAGGCCAGCACGTCCAGCGTCAGGGTTTTGGCCTTGACGACAGCCTCTTCAGGCAGGTTCTCGAATTTGGTGTTCACCGCTACTTCGGCGATTTGGGTTGCAATTGTCTTGCTCATTTTCTTGTCCTCCTGATAAATTATTGAATGCGGGACTTGCGCACATATACCTGCCCGTCCATGATGACGCGGGCGGTGCGAAGGATGGCGGCCGTTTTCAGGTCATACTGCCCGTCCTGGGCCTCCAGCTCCGACACCACCGGAATCACCCCGGCGGGATGGCCAATAACAATTTTGCGGTCCTTCTTGGCGCGCTCGCTCAGCACCTGATAAACAATGCTGCCGGGCACGCGGGCCGCAGCGCCCATGCACACCGTGCCGGTGACAGGGTGCGTTTTGTGCATCATCTGCATGAACAGAAGCCTGCTCACAAGGTCAATGTCCTCCTGCTTCACGTCCTTGCCGTCAAAGGTGTGGTAGCCCTTTGCGGGCGACACAATGGCAAAGAACGGCGAATAGGGGCACTTTTTGGTAGAGTTCTGCCAGGTGTCCGTCAGGCCGATTTTCTCGGCGCAGCGGCCGCGAATCTCTTCAATGCGCGCCATCAGCGCCGCGTCGCCCTCAATTTCGGCGGGCGTCTCGGTGCCCTGCATGCCCAGGCTTTCGGCCTTGATGAACACGGTGGGTGTGCCGGCGTCCACCACAGACACCTCGTACGTCTTGCCGTCCGTGGTGGTGATGGTGTCCGTCACGTTGCCGGTGGGCAGCAGCTTGCCCGTGATGCCGCCCACGCTGTCAGAGAAATCCAGCTCGATGGTAGAGCCCAGGGTGGGCACGCCGTCAATGTGCTGGTCGCCCTCTATCACCGCGCGGCCGTCCTTCACGGCCACCTTGGCGTTGATGATGGAATCGGTGTTCACCTGGTGGATGCGCACCGTGGTGTACGGCTCTTCGGCCTTCACCAGGCCGTGGTCAATGGCATAGGGCCCCACGCCGGCCGAGATGTTGCCGCAGTTCGATTTGTAATCCACCTTCGCGTCCACAAAGCTCACCTGGCCGAAGGTGTAATCCACGTCGGCGTCCTCGCGGCTGGGCGGGCCAATAATGGCCAGCTTGCTGGTCAGCACGTCCGCGCCGCCCAGGCCGTCAATTTGCCGCACGTCGGGGCTGCCGAAAATTTCCAGAATGTATTTGTCGCGCAGCGCCGGGTCCTGCGGCAGTTCGTTCTCCATAATGAAGATGCCCTTGCTGGTGCCGCCGCGCACAATGGAACAGTTTACACTGATAACTTCATCTTTCATGAAAGCACGCTTCCTTTCACTTCACGATGCGGGTGCCGCTTTCGCCGCGCAGGGCCGCAGCCGCGTTTTCCAGGCTGGCAATGATGGCCGTGCCGCCCGCCTTGGCAAACGACATGGCGGCCTGCACCTTCGGCAGCATGCTGCCCGGCGCAAAGTGGCCTTCGCCGCAGTATTTCTCGGCCTCGTCCACCGTCATCTCGGCCAGGGCCTTCTGGTCCGGCTTGCCCCAGTTGATGGCCACGCGGTCCACCGCCGTCAAAATCACCAGCATGTCCGCGTCAATCAGCTCGGCCAGCTTGGCGGAAGCAAAGTCTTTGTCAATCACGGCCGGGGTGCCCACCAGGCGCCCGTCCTTTTTCACCACGGGGATGCCGCCGCCGCCCACGGTGATAACCACATAGCCGGAATCCACCAGCGTGTTCACCATGTCTTTTTCCACAACGTCCACGGGCTTGGGGCTGGGCACCACCTGGCGCCAGCCGCGGCCGGCGTCCTCCACCATGGTGTAGCCGCGCTCGGCCGCAATTTTGTCGGCCGTCTCTTTGTCGTAAAACGCGCCCACGGGCTTGGAGGGCTTCTGGAAGGCCGGGTCGGCCTCGTCCACCAGCACCTGCGTCACCAGCGTGCCCACGGTTTTCTGAATGCCGCGCGCCGCCAGCTCGTTGGCAATGCTGTTCTGCAGATGATAGCCGATATAGCCCTGGCTCATGGCGCCGCACTCGGGGAACGGCATATCCGATTTGATGGCCCCCGCCTCGGCGGCCGTGGACATGCCCAGGTTGATCATGCCAACCTGCGGGCCGTTGCCGTGGGCAATTACCACCTGGTTGCCCTCTTCAATCAGGTCTACAATGGGTTTCGCCGTCTGGCGCACCAGCTCCAGCTGTTCGGCCGGGGTGTTCCCCAGCGCATTGCCGCCCAGGGCGATCACGATTTTTTTCAATCTGCTCTCCTCCTAAACGTTTTTATCTCGCGGGGGAACCTTTCGGCCCCGTTTGATGCTTCCTTGCCGCGGCGCGCGCCGGGGCCGCAGGGCCCCGGCAGCACGCCGCGCTTTTGTGTTTTGGCAGGTTCAATATTCCGCCTTCACCGGCGCGCAGAACACGCCGTAGTCTTCGGGGTGGCGGTCTTTCAGGCTGGGCATGGTGGCCCGGCGCTCGGCAACCTCATCCAGGTCGATGGTTTGCACAATCATGCCGCCGGCCTCCTGCGTCAGCTCTTCCACTACCTCGCCCCTGGGGCTGGCCACCATGCTGTGGCCAAACAGGAACAAATCGTCCATTTTGCAGTACATGTTGGCTGCCGCCACAAACACGTTGTTCTCCAGCGCGTGGCAGCGAATCAGCAGCGGCCAGATGTCGGCCTCCTGCACACGCCATGCCGCGGGCATAAACACAATTTGTGCGCCCTTCAGCGCCAGAATGCGCGCGGGCTCGGGGTGGTTGTTGTCTGCACAAATCATAATGCCAATGCGGCCATACTTGGTTTCAAACACGGGGTATTCGCCCGTGCGCGTGAAATAATCGCACTCGCCGCCAAACAGGTGGTTTTTCGAGTACACGCCCTGCACTTCGCCCTCGTCGTCAATCAGCACGGCGGCGTTGTTCAGCGGCCGCGTGGTGTACACCTGCAGGGCAATGGGGGCAATGATGTAAACGCCCAGCTCTTTGGCCTGCGCGCGCAGCGCCGTGATGGTGGGGCCCGAAAGGCCCTCGGCCATGCCGTACAGCTTATCGCCAAACACGCCCAGGTTATAGCCGGTGACAAACAGCTCGGGCAGGCAGATGATTTTGGCGCCCTGTGCGGCCGCCTCGCGCACCTTTTCCTGCGCCAGGGCCAGGTTGTATTCTTTATCGCCCAGCCTGGTCTCCAGCTGAATCAGGCCAATGGTCACTTTGCTCATGGCTTACGCCTCCTTCGGGGCAGCCTTGGCGGCCTCGGCCTTCAGGGCCTCGTGCTCGGCCTTCTTGGCAGCCATGTAGCCGCTGTCGCCCGCCTTCATCAGCACAAAGTACACCACCATGGCAACCAGCGCGCCCACAATGATAGAGGCGTCATACAGCCAGTGCAGCGCGGGCACCCACAGGCCCAGGAAGATGACAATGAAGCTGATGGCGATGGTGAGGATGCTGATGGGGTTCACGCCGCCGTTGCGGTTGATGAACACCAGCAGGCCCAGCAGCGCAATGATGATGCCCATGGCAATCATCGAGAACTGGTGCGTGCAGCCCAGCGTGCAGATGGCCTGCGTCCAGCTGGAAGGCAGCACGAACGAAAGCACCAGCAGCACCACCATGGTGGCAAAGCACAGCACATAGGTGGGCACGTTGAATTTCTTCAGGTTGGTATACTTCGATTCGTCGTCCGCCACATACAGGCTGCGCAAATTCAGCTCGGTGTGGCACACAAAGAAGTAATGGCAAATGGTGATGCCGATGATGGGCCCAAGCAGGGCGCCGCCGCCGTTCAGGAAGAAGTTCATGTAAACGCCCATGTCGTTCACAAGCACCCACGGGCGAATCAGCACGCCCACAATGCCCAGCACAATGGCGGCCCACTTGAAGTTGATTTTGCCGCCCGTCAGGTGCACAATGGCCGTGGCCGGCGTCAGGGCGTTGGCCGCAATGTTGGTGGTAAGCGTGGCAATAATCAGGAACGCCATCATGCCAATAACCAGCGGCACGTTGTCAATCATACCGGTGAGCTGCACAGGGTCCCAAATGGCTTCGCCGAACATCACAACCGTGCAGCTGGTGACAAGCGAGCCAACCAGCGCCAGGCCCACAATGCCGGTGGGCACGCCGGCGAACTGGCCAACCATCTGCGATTTCTGGTCCTTGGCAACCTTCGTCAGGTCGGTAACGGTAAGAGGCATCGAGCCCCAGTAGCTGATGTTAGAGTTCAGGCCCACAATGAAGAACGTGAGGAACTCGGTGGTGGAAGCGAACGTGCCCTTCTGGCTCACCAGCGGGCCCCAGCTGCCGGCTTCCAGGCGCGCCCACACCAGCAGCACAATCATCCAGATAATCAGCATTGGCGCACACCAGTGCTCCATTTTCTGAATCATGCCCATGCCCTTGATGAGGATGAGGATATTCACAACCAGGAAGCCGAAGAAGCACACCCACTGCCCAAGGGGCCACGCGGCCCACGCCGGGAACAGGATGCCCAGCACGGTGTTGATGGCGCTGCCGCCAATCCAGAACTGGATGCCGCACCAGCCCGCGGCCACAACGCCGCGCAGAATGGCCGCCACACTGGCGCCGTTGAAGCCGAAGGCGCTGCGCCAGTAAATGGTGGAAGGAATGCCGTACTTTGCGCCCGCGTGGCCGTTGGCCAGAATGGGGAACGCAATCAGCACGTTGGCCAGCAGAATGGTGAACATGGCCCACTTCAGGTCCATGCCGCCCACCATCAGGCTGGAAGCCAGGTAATAGGTAGGAATGCCGATGTCCATGCCGATCCAGGTGGCAAAATAGCTGTAGATGCCCCAGTTGCGCTCACTCTTTTTGGTGGGCAGCAGGTCGGCTGCTACATTTTTCATACCGATCAGATCGCTCAAATCCATGTTTCGCGAATCTTGCATGATGGTAAATACCCTCCTTCTTTCTACGTTGCTTACGCGATGACGATTTTCGGGCGCCGCTGCAGGGCATGCCCTGCGCAGCCCCCATTCCTGTGTTTTGGGGCCTCCCTCTCCATGGGCGGCGCCGGTTGCCATCCGGCCCCGCACCTCGCTGCGGCCCCTTGCGCTTCCTCCTTTCTGTGTTTGCCTGAATGTAAAAATGAATGGAACAGTAACCGCTTACAAAAACGCCGCTTCCCCTTCTGTCTTCCGGCCGCCCGCCAGGCAGCCGCCCGGCGCGCCGCGCGGGCCATGCCCGCCCGGCCTGCTCTTCAGGTGCCTGCCTTGCGTCCCGGCTTCCTGCCGGGCCCTTCTTTTCTTTCCTGCTGCTTGCCAGCCTTTTTGTAAACGTTTACATTCTCAGCATTTTTCTCTTCTTTCTCCTCGTTTTTTTCTCTTAACTCAATTTTATCCACCGCCGCGCCGGGCAAAACCGGCACGTTTTGCAAAGAAACGCCCATTTCGGGCTATATTTATTGTATTTTTCCAGATGTTTCCTAAGGATGCGCCCCTTTTTCCGTTTCGGCCAAAACCTGCGTCCGTTTTTGTAAACGTTTACAATTTTCGCCTTTTTCACCGGCCTCACCGCTGTGCAGCAAGGCCGGCGCCGGGGCTGTGTTCTATTTTGTCAGGTCTTTCACGCTGGTGCCCTCCAGCAGCGTGCACGGGCACACGTGGCGCTTTTCGCGCAGCAGGGGGCTTTCCTCCCCGCGGATTTTCGCCATCAAAATGCGCCCCGCGGTGGTGCCCACCCACTCCTCGTGCTGGTACACTCTATGATATTGAGGGCTGGATAAATTCGCCCACACGGGCGTGCCTACCATAATGACGGAAATATCGTCCGGAATGGCGTACCCCGCCTCTGCCAGATACTTCACGCCGCCCTGGGCGTGCCGGTGGTAACCAAAGAACAGGGCCGTGGGCTTTGCGCGCCGCAAAAGCTCTTTCGTCATGCGGTAGCCTTCCTCAATGCTCAAATCGCTGGAAGATTCCACCTCCATGCCGCCGCCCTGCTTCACCTGCTCGCGCACCGCGTCGTAAAAGCCAAGGTCGCGCTCTACCGCGCTGGACACCCGGCCGTTCCACTCCACCACGCCAATGCGCCGGTGGCCGTTCTGCGCCAGGCACTGCCCGGCCAGAAACCCGGCCTGGTAGCTGTCGTCGCCCGCAAAGTAGGAATCGTTCACTTCCCCGTCTTTGTGCGGGGCAATTTCGCGGCCTATCACCACATAGGGAATGTGCATTTTGCGCAAAAGGGCGGTGTTCTCCCACCCCGCGTTGGTGGGGCCCAGAATGATGCCGTCCACCCGCTGCGCCACGGCGTTTTCCAACAGCCGGCGCTCGCGCTCGGGCTCTTCGCGCGTGTCGCATATCATGGGCATGAAATCGTTTGCGAACACAACATCTTCCACGCTTTCGCACACGCGGGTAAAATAGATGTTGCTGAACTGCGGAATTAAAATGGACACCAGCCCCCGCTGCTTGGCGCGCAGGCTGCTGGCCACGGCGCTTTTGGTGTAGTGCAGCTCGTGCGCGGCGTCCAGCACGCGCTGGCGCAGCTGCGGGCTCATCACGCGCTCGGTGTTGCCGTTCAGCACATACGACACGGTTGCGGTGGAAGTGCCCGCCAGCTTGGCCACGTCTTTGATGGTGGCGTAATACGCCTTCTGCCCTGCCAACAGGATACACTCCTTACAAAGCCAAAGCTCTTATTTGCCGGGCGCGCGCCCCTGCGCCGCCCGCGCACACCACCGCTCATCCAGCGTGCGCCCATGCCGTCGTAAACGTTTTTCCATATATCAATATATCAGTTTGACCCCCAAAACACAATGGTAAGTTTCCATAAAAAACATAAATCTTTTTTGTATAAAAATTCTTCCCTTTTCCCCCGTTTTTCGCCGCTTTCGCCTTGCAAATCGGGCGCAATGCTCGTACAATGAGAAACGTTTCAACAACGCCGCCGCGGCGCGCGGCGGCCATCTGCCCAAAAAAAGGAGGAACCTGCCTTGCATATTACACCGGCATGGTGCGAAGAACAGTTCGGCACGCAGCTGCGCGCCTTCGCGGCGGACCTGCACAGCCACCCCGAGCTCAGCTTTGAAGAAACGCGCACCACACAAAAAATTTTACAGGCCCTGCAAAGCCTGCCCGGCGTGGAGGTGTTGGCCACGGGCGCCAAAACGGGCGCCGTGGCGCGCCTTGCGGGCGGCGAAGGCCCCGCCGTGGCCCTGCGGGCCGACATTGACGCCATTCCCCAGCACGAGGCCGTGCAGCGGCCGGACGCCTCGGTGTACGAGGGCAAAATGCACGCCTGCGGGCACGACACCCACACTGCGTCCCTGCTGGGCGCGGCCATGGCGCTGTGCCGCCGGAAAAGCGCCCTGCGCGGCGACGTGTACTTTGTGTTTCAGCCCGCGGAAGAGGCGCTTTCCGGCGCAAAATACCTGGTAGAGCAGTGCGGCCTGTTCCAGGCCATCCACCCCGCGGCCATGTTCGGCCTGCACAATTACCCCGAGCTGCCGCTGGGCACCGTGGGCGTGAAGCAGGGCCAGCTGATGAGCTATAAAGACGTGTTCGAAATGCGCTTTGTGGGCCGCAGCGGCCACAGCAGCATGCCGCAGAAGAACATCGACCCCATTGTGGCCGCCGCGGCGTTCATTCAGTCTGTGCAAACCATCACCAGCCGCAACGTGGGCCCGCTGGAGGCTGCCGTGGTCTCCATCTGCCAGGTGCACGCGGGCACGCCGCGCAACCTGGTGGTGGACGACGTGCTGCTTTCGGGCAACATCCGCACGCTGGACGAAGCCGTGCGCGCGCGCGTGCTGCAGCGCTTCGAGCAAATTGCCCGCGGCACGGCCGATGCTTACGAGTGCCAGCTGAAGCTGGATATGCACCCCATTGTGCCGGGCGTGAACAACCCCCACGATATGTACGAAATCGCGCTTTCCGCCGCCAAGGCCTCGCTGGGCGAGGAGGCCATTGCCGTGCCGCCCGTGAACCTTGCCTCGGAAGATTTTTCCATTTATGCGCAGCATGTGCCCGCGTTTTTCTATTTCCTGGGCTCCGGCGCGCCGGGCCGCCCGCTGTATTCGTGGCACAACGCCCACTTTTATCCGGACGAGCGCACGCCCGTGTACGGCGCGGCCCTGCTTGCACAAAGCGTGCTTTCGGCGCAGGCCGCGCTGTAACGGCGCAAAGGCCGGCGCACCATGCGATGGGCGCGCTTTCAAAACTTTTTATCACAGCCTGCGTTTCAAACCAATACGCGGCGCCCTTTTCGGGCGCCGCGTATTTTTGTATAACGAAAACCACTCGCAAGGCGAGTGGTTCGAAAGAAGACTATAGTC
>UREN01000030.1 GCA_900546885.1 uncultured Oscillospiraceae bacterium | reverse complement strand
GCCCTTTTTTGTTTTTCTTTTCAAAGGGGCCGGGTGTACCCTTACAGCAACAGCTCCAGCGGGCGGCCGGCGGGCCCGCGCCCCGCATGGGCCGGGCGGCAAACCTGCGCCGGCGTGCAGCCCATTGCCCGGTAAAAGGCCTGGCTTTCCACCGCAGGGTGTGCAGAGATGTAAAGCCTTTTCGCCCCCTGGCCTCTGGCCCATTGCACGGCCGCATGAAGCAGCTTTTTCCCCACGCCCTGCCCGCGCAGCTCTTGCGACACATGAAGGCTGGAAAGTTCCAGATACCGGCCGCCGCCGAACAGGCCGGCCTCCACAGAGGCAAACCCTTTCAGCGCCCCTTCGCAAAAGGCGGCGCACACAAACCCGCCGGCCCCACAGGTGTTTTTCAGGCAGCGGGCCAGCGTTTCATAATCTTCCGGCGTCCAGTCATCCAGAAAAGGGGTGTCCTTCACGCGCCATTCTCCATTTTCCCTGCACCAGCATCGGGTGACCTGCTGGCGGCGGACAAAATGCCGGAACAGCCCCGGGCAGATCTCCTCTGCGCTCAGCCTTCTATATTCCAAAGCCCGCTGCCCCCTTCGGCCACTTTTGCCCGTTATTGTTCCACCAGTTCAATGGCCTGTTTGCCTGTAAGGTGCACCACATCGATGGCCACAATGCAGGATGTGCCGCAGCTGTCCACTTCATGGGCCTTGTTTTCCTCCGGCTCGTGCGGCGAATATTTCTCTACCAGGGCGCGCAACACGGCAAGCCGGGCGCTGTTTTCTTCCACAACGCGCGCCGTGCCAAAGGCCACCACGCTGCTGAAATAGGTGGTGAATTTGCTGCTTACCACATCTGACTTTCCCACCACGGTAAAGCACACCTGCGGGTGTGCGCGCATGGCATCCAGCTTATGGCCCGCTTTGGCACAGTGAAAATAAATGCTGCCCGCCTGGCACACATAGTTCAGCGGCACCGCATAGGGCCATCCGCCATCCCCCTGCACAGCCAGCACACCGTAGCTTCCCTGTTCCAGCAGGGCCCACGCCTGCTCCTGTGTCAGCTGCTGCCGGTTTCTTCGTATGGGCCGGAACTCCATAGCCTTTCCTCCTTCTTTTCCGGCGCGCGGCCACCCGGGCCTGCGCACCTGCCGGCTTTCTTTGCCGGGCCTGGTTTTCTGTATCATAGCACACAGCGGCACCACACTGCAAATCCGGCGGCAAAGGCCGGGGCCAGGCGGCAAGGCAAGCCGCCCGCCAGAAGGGCCGGCGCATCGGCGAAGGGCATGCTGCGGCAAAAAAGCCCTCTGGCTGCCGGGCGGCTGCCAGAGGGCTTTTCTGTGATCTGTGCCAAAAACAAAGTTACTTCAAAAAGCCTGCAATAATCTTTTCTTCGGCCTGTTCTTCCGTAAGGCCCAGAGTGCGAAGCTTCATCAGCTGTTCGCCCGCAATTTTGCCAATGGCCGCCTCGTGGATGAGCGAGGCGTCCAGGTGGGCGGCCTCCAGCGCAGGCGTGGCCACCACCGTGGCCTTATCCGCCAGAATGGCGTCGCATTCGGAATGGCCTGTGCAGCGCGTGGTACCCACAATGCGGGAGACAAACTCCTGATGGCTGCGGCCCTTGGCCACCGAGCGGGACACGAGGTCCGCCCCGGAGTCTTCCCCTTCCAGATACACGGTAAACTCGGTTTTGGCCGCCTCTGCGCCGTTCGTCATCAAGCGCTCGCGCACCAGCAGCTTTGCGCGCGCAGCCAGCCTGGCGCTTGTCTTGCGGTAGGTGGTGTCCACGCCGGAAATTTGCACCGTGTCCATGGTGAGGCTGGAATCTTCCTCTAAAAATGCCTCTGTCACAGGGTCAATGTGGCGGTTGCCCGTGCTGGCACCTGTGCCCACATGCTTTTCCTCATAGACCACTTTGGCGCCCTTGCCCACAAAAAAGCGGTGGATGCCATTGTGGCGCGCCTCTTCTTCGCCGTCTGCATGGATGCCGCAGCCGGCCACCACCACCACATCGGCCCCTTCGCCGATGTAGAAATCGTTGTATACCAGGTCGTCCACGCCGCTGTGCGTGACGCAGGCCGGGATATATACCTTTTCCCCTTTTGTGCCGGGCGCCACGCGGATATCGATGCCCGGCTTGTCTGTTTTGGATTCAATTTTGATGTTCTTCGTAGACTGGCGCCCGGCGCATCCGCCGTCCTCGCGAATGTTATAAGCGCCGGTAAATTCGCCCTTAAAACCTGCCACCAGGCGCAGCAGTTCATCCGTTACCTTATTCATGCGCGGCGCACCTCCTTGCCAAGCGGGCACATACAGCCCATGCTCTCTCCCCGCATCAGGTGGGGCAGCACTTCCTCGCGCGGGCCCGCCTCGCGCACCACGCCATCTGCGATGACGACAATTTCATCTGCAATGGACAAAATGCGCTCTTGATGCGAAATGATGAGCAGCGTGCCATGATGGCTTTTTTGCAGTTCCTGAAAAGTTTCCACCAGCTTCGAAAAGCTCCACAAATCAATGCCGGCCTCCGGCTCATCGAAAATAGAGAGCTTGGCATTGCGCGCCAGCACCGTTGCAATTTCGATGCGCTTTGCCTCACCGCCGGAAAGGCTGGCGTCCACCTCGCGGTCGATGTATTCGCTGGCGCACAGGCCCACTTTGCCCACCAGTGCGCAAACTTCGCATTCTTCCAGCGGTTTGCCTGCCGCCATTTCCAGCAGGTCCCGCACGGTAAGGCCCTTGAAGCGCACCGGCTGCTGAAACGCATAGGCAATGCCTTTCCGGGCGCGCTGGGTGATGTCGAGGCCCGTGATGTCCTCGCCGTCAAACAAAATGCGCCCGGCCGTGGGTGTCTCCAGCCCGGCAACCAGCTTGGCCAGCGACGTTTTGCCGCCGCCGTTGGGGCCTGTTACCACCACCAGCTTGCCCTTGGGCACATGCATGTCTACCCCTTTCAAAATGCTTTCTCCACCCGGCAGCTGCCAGGCCAGATGTTCCAGTTGCAACATTTTAATCTCCCTCTCTTCCGCCACTGGCCAAATGCAGGCCTTTTCTGCGGAAAGTGTTTCCTTGCCGCCCTGCGCGCATACGCGAAGGGCAAAATATACTTTTTTAGTGTATTTTGTGTTCAAAAGAATAGCCACCCCGTCTGGATGGCCCCATTTTCTTATTACCCGCGGGCTGCGGGCTGAAAGACCCGTGCCGGGCACGCAGATCTTCTTTTTTATCTTAACAGAACATCGTGCAATGTGCAAGCCCCCTGGCCGGGAATTTGCGCATTTTATGGGAAATACGGCGGCCCGGCGCGCCCTTTTCCGTCAAAAAAATGCCGCGCGCCCTTTTTTGGCCGCTTAAACGGAAAAGGCCTGCATACACTGATACAAAGAGGGCCGTGGGGCAAAACCGCCCACCAAAAGCGGCTGCGCCCTGAAAAAATTCACGCAAAGCACCAAAAATCTTGCTCTGTTCTTGATTTTTTCATTTATTACTTCTAGAATGGTACCATACCTTAAAATTTGTATGGAGGTTATGCGGTAAAATCTGAAAGCAGGTGGTGAAGCGGCAATGGTGACAGATGAGATTCAGAAAGTGACCGAATTAGAGCAGGAAGTAAAGCAGAAAAAGGAAAACGCAGCGGCACAGAACAAGCAGCGGGTTTCCCAGGCACAGCGTGCCGCCCGCCTTGCGGTGGAGCAGGCGCGCCAGCAGGCAGAAACCGAGGCCGGGGCCATGATGGCCGAGGCAGAGGCCCAGGCGCGGGCCTGGGCGCAGGAGGTTCTGGAACAGGCCCGGCAGGGCTGCGAGGCCCGCAAGGCGCAGATGCGCAGCCGGCTGGATGAAGCGGCTGCTTTTCTTGTAGAAAAGGTTGTGAGCTGATGGCTATCGTCAAAATGAAGCGGCTGGGGCTGCTTGCCATGCGGGAAGACCGGGAAGCGATACTGCATGCGCTTCAGGGCCTGGGCTGTGTGGAAATCAGCGAGCCCACACTGGGGCCCCAGGGCGATGAGGATGCCGCACCGGCAGAGCAGCTGCTGGCCAGCCTCTCTTCGCCGGATACACGGGCCCTTGCCGATGCGCAGGCGCGCCACCACGATGCACAGCGCGCCATGGAAGTGCTGCGGCATGATGGCGCCAAAGGGCGCGGTTTTCTTTCGCCGAAGCCCGGCGCCCGCCGGGACGAGCTGTATGCCCCGCAGGCAATGGCACAGCAGGACAAGGCTGTTGCCGACGTGCTGGAGGCAGACCGGCAGGTAACCGCCCTGCTGGCGCAGCAGGAAAAGCTGGCCGCACAGCGCGCCTCGTTGGCGCCCTGGCTGGGGCTGGACGTGCCGCTGTGCACGGCCTCTACGCCGGACATGCTGGTGCAGTTTGGCACCCTCACGGCCGGCCGGCCCCTGGAAGAGGCCACCCGGGCCGTACAAAACGCAAGTGAACTGGCATGCCTCACGCAGGCCAGCGCCAGCCGGGAGCTGCGCTATTGCCTGTTGGTTTGCCACTCGTCTGTGCAGGACGCCGTGCTGGAGGCCCTTCGCGGCTTTGGCTGGGCCCGTATGGACCTGAGCGGTTGGAACGGCACAGCCCGGGAGAGCGACAGGGCCCTTTGTGCCCAGCAGGCACAGGTACGGGCGGGTTTGGAACAGGCCCGCGCGCGGCTGGCCGGCATGCACGGCCAAATGGACGCATTGTGCCGCGCATCCGACAGGGCCTTGCTGGATATTCACCTGCAGGAAAGCCGCGCCCTTCTGCGGGACACCCGTCAGGTTTTTCTTTTGCAGGGCTGGGTGCCCGCCGGGCGCTGGGAAGAGGTGCAGGCGGCGCTGGCAAAGTACCCCTGTGCGTGGGAAGTTGCCGACCCGCCGGAAAGCGAGTACCCGCAGGTGCCGGTGCAGCTGAAAAACAACTGGTTCACCCGGCCGCTCAATATGGTTACCGAGATGTATTCCCTGCCCGCCTATGGCACCGTAGACCCCAACCCCCTGATGGCCCCGTTCTTTATTCTGTTTTACGGGGTGATGATGGCAGATATGGGCTACGGCCTGCTGATGATGCTGGCCTCGGTGTTTGTGCTGAAGAAAGCCCGCCCCAAAGCAGGCATGCACAACTTCTTCATGCTGCTGGGCCTGTGCGGCATCAGCACTTTCCTGATGGGCGCTGTCACGGGCGGCTTTTTCGGCGATTTCCTCACCCAGCTTACCACGCTGGTAAACCCCGGCGCACCCTTGGTGCTGCCCGCGTTGTTCACCCCGCTGAATGATACCATGATGATTCTGATTGGGGCCATGTGCCTGGGCCTGGTGCAAATTGTCACCGGCATGGCCATCAGTGTGGTTCGCAAACTGAAAGCCGGGCAGTTCCGGGACGCCTTTTGGGAAGAGATTACCTGGTGGGTTGTTTTCGCCGGCATCGGGCTGGCGGCCCTGGGTGTCACAAACCTGGCACTGTATGCCGGGGTTGCACTGGTGGTGGCCGGGCCCGTGTTTACCGGCAAGGGGGTTGGCCGGGTAACCGGTGTGTTTGCCTCTTTGTACAACCACATCACCGGGTACTTTGGGGATATTCTCTCTTACTCCCGCTTGATGGCTTTGATGCTGGCCGGGTCGGTAATTGCACAGGTTTTCAACACGCTTGGGGCCATCCCCGGCAATGTAATCGTTTTTTTAGTCATTTCTGCAGCCGGGAACATGCTGAATTTCGCACTGAACCTCTTGGGCTGCTATGTGCACGACCTGCGCCTTCAGTGCCTGGAATACTTTGGAAAGTTCTACGAGGACGGCGGCCGGCCATTCCGCCCGCTGGATCTCTCGGCAAAATATTATGATATCAGCAAATAAAAGGAGGATAACGTTATGGATGCAGTTGGTATGGAGAGCCTGACCTTCCTTGGAAACATTGGCGGCCTTGCCCTGGCCTTGCTGGGCGCAGGCCTTGCCGCCGCGCTCAGCGGCGTGGGCTCGGCAAAGGGCACCGGCATTGCCGGCGAGGCCGGTGCCGGCCTCTTGTGTGAAGACCCCGGCAAGTTCGGCAAGGTGATGATTTTGCAGGTAATTCCCGGCACGCAGGGCCTGTACGGCCTGGTGGTGTGGTTTTTTGCCATTTTCCGCATGGGCCTGCTCAGCGGCACGCTGCCCGAGCTGACGGTGGCCCAGGGCATGCAGTACTTTGTGGCTTGCCTGCCCATGGCGCTGGGCGGCCTGCTTTCTGCCATTGCGCAGGGCCGCGTGGCCGCCGCGTCCATCAACCTTCTGGCCAAAAAGCCGGATGATTGGTCCAAGGGCATGGTGCTGTGCATTACCGTGGAATTCTACGCCATTTTGTCGCTGCTGGCCTCGATGTTGATGATTATCAATATCAGCGCCTGAGGAGGCTTCTATGGACGGAATCGAACGGATCGCGGCCCGTATCCGCGAGGATGCAGAGCAGGAGATCGCCCGCATGAACCAAGAGGCCACCGAACAGGTGGAGGCAATTCAGGCGCAGGCGCAGGCGCAGGCCAGCCGGGAGCGGGAAGAGATTCTTGCGCGGGGGCGCCGTGCGGCCGACGAGCGCCTGGAGCGCCTGAAATCTGCAGCGCTGATGCAGCGGCGCACGCTGGAGCTGGGCGCACGGCAGGAGGTGCTTGCCGAAGCCTTTGAAAAAGCTCTGGATCAGTTGTGTTCCCTGCCCGATGAAAAAATGGTAAGCCTGCTTGCCTCGCTGGCACTGCAGGCAGCGCCGGGCGGGCGCGGGCGGCTTATTTTCTCCCCGCAGGGCCGCGCCCAAATTGGCGCGGCAGTGGTGGCAAAGGCCAACGAGGCGCTTGCCGCGCGCGGTGCTGGTGCCTTGGCCCTGGCGCAGGAAACCCGGCCCCTTCGGGGCGGGTTCATCCTTGCCGACGGGCCGGTAGAGGTAAACTGCTCATTTGAGGCCATGCTGCGCCTGCGGCGGGAAGCATTGGAAAAGCCGGTGGCTGAAATTTTATTTGGCCACGGCAAAGCATAACGCCCCGGGCACGGTGTGCACCAGAGGCTTTTGACCCAAAAGGGGTGATATTTTGTCCCAAACGCGTAAGAAGGACACCGATTATGTAACTGTTTCCACCCGCATTCATGCCATGGAGAACCGCCTGCTCAACCGCGAGCGCATCGAGCGCATGATCAGCGCCCCAAGCGAGGACGAGGCCCTGAAAGTTCTGGATGAATGCGGCTATGGCAGCACAGCCGGCGGCAGCGTGGAAAGCCGCCTGGCGGGCGCCCGGGCCGCTTTGCTTGACGAGGTGCAGGCGGCGGTGCCAGAGCCCCGGCTGGTGGATGTGTTCCGGCTGAAATATGATTATCACAACGCAAAGGCACTGGTAAAAGGCGAAGCCACAGGGGCCGATGTGCACCGCCTGCTGGTTTCCGGCGGGCGCTACAGCTGCCGGCAGCTGTTAGAGGGTTTTCAAAAAGACGCCCTTTCCGGCGTCAGCGCGCGGTTTCAGCAGGCAGTTGCCGCGGCGCGGCGTATCCTGGCCGGCACCCGGGACCCGCAGCAGTGCGACATTTTGCTGGACAAAGCCTGTTACGAAGAGATGGCCCGGCTTGCGGAAGATTGCGCCAGCCCCTTTTTAAAAGGGTATGTGCGCCTGTGTGCAGATACAGCCAACCTGCGCACCGCCGTGCGGGTTGCGCGCATGGGCAAGGGCAGCGATTTTCTTCTTCATGTGCTTTTGCCGGGCGGAAGTGTGGCGGAAAGCGCACTTGCTGCTGCGCGCCCGGAAGACCTGGGCAGCCTGTTCCAGGCTGGCGCGCTGGAAAAAGCGGCACGGCTTGGCGCCCGAGCGGCACAGCCGGACGGCGGCCCGCTGCTTGCCTTTGAGCGCGAGTGCGACAACGCCCTTACCCGGTATGTTGCCGCGGCAAAGCGCGTGCCCTTTGGCGAAGAGCCGGTTATTGCCTTTCTGCATGCCAAGGACGCAGAGCTCACGGCCGTGCGCACCATTCTTTCCGGCCGCCGCGCCGGGCTGGACGAGGCCATGATTTGGGAGCGGCTGCGGGAATGCTATGTGTAAGAAAGGGTGGGTGAGCAGATGTACCGCATTGGTGTGATTGGCGACCGCGACAGCGTGCTGGGCTTTCAGGCTTTGGGCCTGGAGGTGTGCCCGGCCAACAGCGCCGAGGACGCCCGGCAGGCGCTTCACCGCATGGCAAAAGAGGGGTTTGCTATTTTATACCTCACAGAACAGCTGGCCGCACAGCTTGGGCCAGAGCTGGCCCGCTATCAAAGCGAGCTCACCCCGGCTATCATTCTGATCCCTGGCAAAGAGGGCAGCCTGGGCATTGGCATGGCCAATGTCAAAACAGCCGTAGAGCGGGCTGTGGGCGCAGATATTCTGTGACAGGGCAAGGTTTGCTGAACAGCGGCCCGCGGGCCGAACAAAATTTATGCCTGCGGCAGGCAGTTTCGCCGCAGGCTCAACCGCTTGCGCCGGGGCGTTCCGGCGCCCCGAAAAACGCCGGTTATGCATGCGTCAGAAAGAAGGTAAACAGCCTATGGGAAAGATCGTAAAGGTCTCCGGGCCGTTGGTGGTGGCTACGGGGATGGAAGAGGCCAATATGGCCGATGTTGTCCGTGTGGGCGAGCAGCGCCTTATCGGAGAAATTCTGAATATGACAGGCGGTGACGCCTCTATCCAGGTATATGAAGAGACAGCCGGCCTTGGCCCCGGCGCGGAAGTGGTCACCACCGGCGCCCCGCTGTCGGTAGAGCTGGGCCCGGGCCTGATCGAGACCATTTACGATGGCATTCAGCGCCCGCTGGAGGCCATTCGTGAAAAAAGCGGCAGCAACAACCTGCCCCGCGGGGTAGAAGTGCCCGCGCTGGACCGGGAAAAGCTGTGGCAGTTTACCGCCGTGGCCAAACCCGGCGACCAGATGACCGGGGGCGACGTGCTGGGCACGGTGCAGGAAACAGAGTCGATTCTGCACAAAATCATGCTGCCGCCGGGCATGGAGGGCACGCTGGTCTCTATTGAGAGCGGCAGCTTCACCGTGACGCAGACCATTGCCGTGCTGAAGAAAGCCGACGGAAGCCTGGTGGAGCTGCCCATGATGCAGAAATGGCCGGTGCGTGTGGGCCGGCCGTACCGGCGCAAATACCCGCCGCACAGCCCGCTACAGTCTGGCCAGCGCATTGTGGATACGTTTTTCCCCGTGGCCAAAGGCGGCACGGCTGCCATTCCGGGGCCCTTCGGTTCCGGCAAGACGGTGATGCAGCACGCGCTGGCCAAATGGTCGGATGTGGACCTGGTTGTTTACATCGGCTGCGGCGAGCGCGGCAACGAGATGACAGACGTGCTGCGCGAGTTTCCCGAACTGGTAGACCCGCGCACAGGGCAATCTTTGATGAAGCGCACAGTGCTGATCGCCAACACCTCCGACATGCCGGTGGCTGCCCGTGAAGCGTCTATTTACACCGGCATTACCATTGCCGAATACTTCCGCGACATGGGCTATGCCGTGGCGGTAATTGCCGATTCTACCTCCCGCTGGGCCGAGGCGCTGCGCGAAATGTCTGGCCGCCTGGAGGAGATGCCCGGCGAAGAGGGCTACCCGGCCTACCTGAGCTCTCGCCTTGCGCAGTTCTACGAGCGCGCAGGCGAGGTGGCATGCCTTGGCTCGGAAGAGCGGCGCGGCAGCCTTACCGCTGTGGGGGCCGTTTCGCCTCCGGGCGGCGACCTCAGCGAGCCTGTTTCGCAGGCCACCATGCGCATTGTAAAGGTGTTCTGGGCGCTGGATTCCTCGCTGGCCTACCGCCGCCATTTCCCCGCCATCAACTGGCTCAACTCCTATTCTTTGTATCTGGACAGCTTGCAGCCCTGGTATGATGAACACCTGGGCAAGGCCTTTTTGCAAAACCGTGAATGGGCCATGGCCGTGCTGCAGGAAGAGGCCAGCTTGAACGAGATTGTGCAGCTGGTTGGCAAAGATTCGCTCTCTGCCGCAGACCAGATCACACTGGAGACCGCCAAAATGATTCGAGAGGACTTTTTGCAGCAGAACTCCTTTGTGGATGTGGACGCCTATTCAGAATATGACAGGCAGGCAAAAATGCTGGCGCTGATTCGTGAATACGACACGCGCTGCCGCGCGGCAGCCGGGCGCGGCGGCGCCATTGCCGAACTGTTTGCAGTGCCTGTGCGCGAAAAAATCGGCCGGGCCAAATCTGTGCCCTCTGGCGAATATCAAAAGGCCTACGCCGAGATGGACGCTGAAATGGAGCAGGAGCTTGAGGCCGTTGCGCAGAAGGGGGAGAGCGCGCTATGATTCGCGAATATAAAACCATTCACGAAATTTCCGGCCCGCTGATGGTGGTAAACCATGTGCAGGGGGTCACCTATGACGAGCTGGGTGAGATTGAGCTGCGCGACGGCAGCATCCGGCGCTGCCAGGTGCTGGAAGTGAACGGCGATACGGCCGTTGTGCAGCTGTTTGAAAACTCTGCCGGCATCAACCTCACCGAATCCAAAATCCGTTTTCTGGGCCACCCGCTGCAGATGGGCGTTTCGGAAGATATGCTGGGCCGCGTGTTCAACGGCATGGGGGTGCCCATCGATGGCGGCCCCGCCATTCTGGCCGACGAATATCGGGACATCAACGGCCTGGCCATGAACCCGGCCGCGCGCAATTACCCCAACGAGTTCATTCAAACGGGCATTTCTACCATTGACGGGCTGAACACGCTGGTGCGCGGGCAGAAGCTGCCCATTTTCTCCGGCTCCGGCCTGCCGCACGCGGCGCTGGCCGCGCAAATTGCCCGCCAGGCCAAGGTGCTGGACGGAGACTCCAATTTTGCCGTAGTGTTTGCCGCCATTGGCATCACGTTTGAAGAGGCTGAATTCTTTGTCAACGAGTTTAACCGGACGGGCGCCATCGACCGCACCGTGCTGTTCACAAATTTGGCCAACGACCCGGCGGTAGAGCGCATTGCCACCCCCCGCATGGCGCTGACCGCAGCGGAATACCTTGCCTTTGAAAAGGGCATGCATGTGCTGGTCATCATGACCGACATCACCAACTATGCCGAGGCCCTGCGCGAGATATCGGCCGCCAAAAAAGAGGTGCCGGGCCGCCGCGGCTACCCGGGGTATCTGTACACCAACCTGGCCACTTTGTACGAGCGGGCCGGCCGTCAGCTGGGGCGGGACGGCTCTATTACCCTCATCCCCATTCTGACCATGCCGGAAGATGACAAAACCCATCCCATTCCGGACCTGACGGGCTATATCACGGAAGGGCAGATCATCCTTTCGCGCGAGTTGTACCGCAAGGGCATCAACCCGCCGGTGGATGTGCTTCCCTCTTTGTCCCGCCTGAAAGACAAGGGCATTGGCGAGGGAAAAACGCGGGAAGACCACTCTGGCACCATGAACCAGCTGTTTGCCGCTTACGCCACCGGAAAAGAGAACAAAGAGCTTATGTCCATTCTGGGCGAGGCGGCCCTGAGCCCCACCGACCTGCTGTATGCCAAATTTGCCGATGAATTTGAACGGCGCTATGTCTCGCAGGGCGCAGACGAAAACCGCTCGATCGAGCAGACGCTGAACCTTGGCTGGGAGCTTCTGAGCATCCTGCCACGCAGCGAGCTCAAGCGCATCAAGCCCGAGTATATCGAGAAATACCTGCCCAAGAAAGGCTAAAAGGAGGGAGCGTATGCCTTCCACAACCATCAACCCCACCCGCATGGAACTCACCCGCCTGAAGGGACGCCTGAAAACGGCGCAGCGCGGCCACAAGCTGCTGAAGGACAAGCGGGACGAACTGATGAAACAGTTCATGGACGTGGTGCGCGAGAACCGCGCTTTGCGCCGGCGGGTGGAGGAAGGCCTGATGCAGGCCCACAGCGCCTTTACCGTGGCCGCCGCGCTTATGTCGCCCGAAATGCTGGAGCAGGCCCTTTTATACCCCAAACAGCAGGTAGAACTGGATATGACTTTTCAAAACATCATGTCGGTGGACGTGCCGCGCTATGAATTCCGCACGAAAAGCCAGGAGCCGGGTGAGGTGTACCCCTATGGGTTTGCACAGACGAGCGGCGAACTGGACGATGCGGTGAACGCCCTGGCCCAGGTGATGCAGGATATGCTGCGCCTGGCGGAAGTGGAAAAGGCCAGCCAGCTTTTGGCGCAGGAAATCGAACGCACCCGCCGCCGTGTGAACGCGCTGGAATATGTAAAAATTCCGCAGATGGAAGAGAGCATCCACTATATCTCGATGAAGCTGGATGAAAACGAGCGCGCCAACACCATTCGCCTGATGAAGGTAAAAGACCTGCTTTTGAAGGAGAGCATCGAAGCCCGCCGGGAGCAGGACGCGCAGGCGATGGATGCGTTTCGCAACAGCGCAGGCGGGGCAGCGCCAGTGTAACCGTCACAAGTGAAAACACCCCTCTCTTTCTTAAGAGAGGGGTGTTTTTTCTGTATTTTTCTGCGGAAGAAAAGGGCCCAGCGGTATCAATCCAGCTCCAACGCGCCCGTATAAAGCTGATAATAGGTGCCTTTCAGCGCCAGCAGTTCTTCATGGGTGCCGCGCTCGATGATGCGCCCGTGGTCCAGCACCATAATGGCGTTGGAATTTTTCACCGTGGAAAGGCGGTGCGCAATGACAAACACCGTGCGGCCCGTCATCAAAGCATCCATGCCCCGCTGCACAATGGCCTCGGTGCGCGTATCAATGCTGGAGGTTGCCTCATCCAAAATCATCACAGGCGGGTCTGCCACAGCGGCCCGCGCAATGGCAAGCAACTGGCGCTGGCCCTGCGAAAGGCTGGCGCCGTTGCCCGAAAGCGGTGTCTCGTAGCCCTGCGGCAGGCGCGTGATGAAATCGTGTGCGCCCGCCAGCTTTGCCGCCGCAATGCACTCTTCGTCACAGGCTTCCAGGTTGCCGTAGCGGATGTTTTCCATCACCGTGCCGGTGAAGAGGTTGGTATCCTGCAGCACAATGCCAAGGCTGCGGCGCAGGTCTGCCTTTTTGATTTTGTTGATGTTGATGCCGTCATAGCGAATTTTGCCGTCTTCAATATCATAAAAGCGGTTGATCAGGTTTGTGATGGTTGTTTTTCCCGCGCCCGTAGAGCCTACAAACGCAACCTTCTGGCCCGGCTTGGCATACAGGGTAATGTTGTGCAGCACCGTCTTCTCCGGCGTATAGCCAAAGTCAACATCAAAAAAGCGCACATCGCCCTGCAGGCGGGTATAGGTCAGGGTGCCGTCGTGGTGCGGGTGTTTCCAGGCCCAGACATTGGTGCGCTCGGCGCACTCGGTCAGGGTGCCGTCGGCGTTTTCCCGCGCGTTCACCAGGGTGACATAGCCCTCGTCGGTCTCTTCCTGCTCGTCCAGCAGCGCCAGAATGCGGTGCGTGCCCGCCAGGCCCATAATCACCATATTCACCTGGTTGGACACCTGGCCGATGGCGCCGGCAAACTGTTTGGTCATGTTTAAAAACGGCACTACAATGCTGATGCCAAAGGCCATGCCGGAGATGCTGATGTTGGGCGCATGGGCCAGCATCAGCGCGCCGCCCACCAGGGCCACCACCACATACATGACGTTGCCCACGTTGCCAAGCAGAGGCATCAGGATATTGGCAAAGCGGTTGCCGTTGCGGGCATTGAAAAAGATCTCTCCGTTTACTTTGTCAAAATCGGCCCTGGCGGCATCCTCGTGGCAGAACACTTTGATAACCTTCTGGCCTGTCATCATCTCTTCCATAAAGGCTTCCGCCTTGGCCAGCGTAACCTGCTGGCGCAAAAAATATTTGGAAGAGTGGTTTGTGATATAGCGGGCTGCAAGGGCCATGCAAACTACCCCAGCCAATACAACCAGGCCCAAAATGATGCTGTAATACATCATAATGCAGAACACCGCCAGCAGCGTCACGCCGGAGATCATCATCTGCGGCAGGCTTTGGCTAATCATCTGGCGCAGGGTGTCTACGTCGTTGGTATAATAGCTCATGATGTCGCCGTGGCCGTTGGTATCAAAATATTTGATGGGCAGGTCCTGCATATGGTCGAACATCTTTTCGCGCAGCTTTTTCAGCGAGCCCTGCGTGATGACGGCCATCATCTGCGTATAGGCAAAACCGGCGGCCAGGCTGAGGAGATACAAAACCACCAAAAGGGCTACCAGCCCCAGAATGGTAGAGGACACCGAGGCCCAATCGCCCGACCGGTAGGTGTCGTCCACAATTTGGATGATGTTCTGCATGAAGATGGCGGGAACCGAGCTGACAATGGCATTGAACAGGATGCACACCAGTGTAACCGGCAGCAAAACCGGGTAAAACTCAAACAGCAGGCGCAAAAGCCGGCGCAAAACGCCCTTGGGCGCACGCTGGCCGCGGGCCGTTGTGGTGGGGGCGGATGCCGTCTTATTCTTCGCCATTTTGCTCACCTGCCTTGTTCTGAGTGGTGTAGATCTCGCGGTAGATCTCGTTGCGCGCCATCAGCTCATCATGTGTGCCAATGTCGCTGATGCGGCCGCCGTCCATTACAACGATGCGGTCTGCGTCCTGCACAGAGGCCACGCGCTGTGCAATGATAATCTTCGTTGTCTCGGGAATAAACTCCCGGAAGCCCTGGCGGATCAATGCGTCTGTGCGGGTGTCCACCGCGCTGGTGGAATCGTCCAAAATCAGCACCTTGGGCTTCTTCAGCAGTGCGCGGGCAATGCACAGCCGCTGTTTCTGCCCGCCGGAGACGTTGGCGCCGCCCTGCTCGATCCAGGTGTCATACTTATCGGGGAACTGCTGAATGAATTCATCGGCCTGCGCCAGCTTGCACGCCTCCAGCATGTCGGCGTCCGTGGCGTCTGCGTTGCCCCAGCGCAGGTTGTCTTTGATGGTGCCGCTGAACAGCACGTTTTTCTGCAAAACAACGGCCACATTGTTGCGCAGCACTTCCAGGTCGTAGTTGCGCACGTCCACGCCGCCCACTTTGACACTGCCTTCCGTGACGTCATACAGGCGGGGAATCAGCTGCACCAGTGTGGATTTGGACGAGCCGGTGCCGCCCAGAATGCCAATGACCTCGCCGGAGCGGATATGAAGGTCCACATCCGCCAATGCCATGCGCGATGCCTTTTTCGAATATTTGAAGCTGACATTGTCAAAATCAATCGAGCCGTCTTTCATCTCTTTCACGGCATTTTCGGGGCTGGTAAGGTTGCTTTTTTCGCTCAGCACCTCTACAATGCGCTCGGCCGATTCCATGGACATGGTGATCATGACAAACACCATGGAAAGCGTCATCAGGCTCATCAAAATCTGGAAGCTGTAGGTGAGGATGGCAGACATCTGGCCCACGGCCACCTCGGTGCCCCGGCCGGTGATGACAACATAAGAGCCGAAAGAGAGCACAAAGGCCATGCCTGCATAGACGCAGAACTGCATCAGGGGGTTGTTGAGGGCCATGATGCGCTCGGCGCGGGTGAAATCCCGGCAGACGTCTTCCGCCGCGGCGGCAAACTTCTTTTTCTCATACTCTTCCCGCACATAGCTTTTTACCACGCGCATAGCCTGCACATTTTCCTGCACAGAATCGTTCAGCGCATCGTATTTGCGGAACACCCTGCGGAAAATGGGCGTGGCCGCGCGGATAACCAGCACCAGGCCAACACCCAGCAAAGGAATGGTGACCAGGAAAATCATGGCCAGGCGCCCGCCCATGGCAAAGCCCATAATAAAAGAAAAGATGAGCATCAAAGGCCCGCGGATTGCCACACGGATGATCATCATGAAAGACATCTGCACGTTCACCACGTCCGTGGTCATGCGGGTAACCAGGCTGGACACCGAGAACTTGTCGATGTTCTCGAAAGAGTAATCCTGAATACAGTAAAACATATCCCGGCGCAGGTTGCGTGCAAAACCGGTGGACGCCGTGGCGCAGGTGTTGCCGGCCGCCACGCCGAATATCAGGGACAAAACGGCCAAAACCAACAGCTGAATGCCGTAGTTTACAATGACATCCATGCTGCAGCCGGCCTGCATCTGGTTTACCAGGTTGGCGATGGTGAGCGGGAGGATGCACTCCAAAATCACCTCAACCGTCACCAAAAACGGCGTTAAGATCGCCGGTTTTTTAAACTCGCGGATACTTCGGGCAAGTGTTTTTACCATAGATCACAATTCCTCCTCTGCACGGGCGCCGCCCGTGCGAAATACAGTGCAGCATACTGTTCGCAAGCCGCCGGGCGCCTCTGCGGGCCGCCCTCATTCCCTCAGGTTTTCGGCCATGCACGCGGCCGTGTGCAAAAACTGGGCGCGCTGTTCATCGGTAAGCCCTCGCGTGATGCGCTGTTCAAGCAGGCGCGCGCACTCCCGCACCTGTTCTTCCATCTGCACCGCCTTTTCTGTGGGCACAAGCCGCTTTAAGCGCGCGTCATAGTCCACCCCTTCGCGCCGGATAATGCCGTTTTTCTCCATCAGCTGCAAAATATTCGTTGTGGTGGAACGGCTCAGGTTGAACGCCGCTTCCACGTCCCGCTGGAACACCGGGCCGTCCTGGCCATGCTCCAGAATATAATGCATCACCCTGCTTTGCACACCGGTGATGCCAAGGTTGCTCAGGGTGGCGTTCATGCGCTTTTTTACCTGATGGGCCAGCAGGTTGATCCAGGCGCCGCAGTCACGTGTCATACCGTCATCAGTCTCCATTTGTTAGTGTGCGAACAAAATAATAGCACAATTCCTGCCATGTGTCAACGCTTTCCAAAGGGAGAAAATGCAGCGCAAATGCGTTTCGGGCCTGCGCCCGGGAAGGCCCTTTGGCTGGGCCCGCACAGGAACAAGCAAAAAAAAGCAGACGCTTTTCGCGTCTGCTTTTGGTGCGCTGAAAGGGATTCGAACCCCCGACCTTTTGGTTCGTAGCCAAACACTCTATCCAACTGAGCTATCAGCGCATGCCTCATTTGAGACTGTTGTTATTCTAGCACTGTTTGCGGTAGTTGTCAACATTTTTATCAATCTTTTTTTCACACTTTGCAAACCTGCCCTGCCCCGGTTTCGCCGCAGCGCGCAGTAAAGTGCGTTTTCTTGCTTCTTCATAATAAATTTACTTTTTCCGCCCCGCGGCCGATTGTGTTTTTGATACAGTTTTGCTATACTTGTGAAAAGAGTATGCGCGGTTTTTCGCTTTGCGCGAAGGGCCGATTGGAGGTTACGGCTTTGGAGCCTACAAGTGTAGTTCTCACGTTGCTGGCCATTGCGGCCCTTGTTTTTTTGTATCTGTTCACATTCAAGCGGGAGGTGCTGCAGCGAAAACCGAAAGACCTGCAGGGCCAGGCAGCGGCAAAAAAGCCGCTGGCAGCCGCCCGCCGCATGGCCGCTATAAATCAATATGAGGTGATTGCCCCCGCAGTATTGGAAAAAAACGGCGCGCAAACAGACCTTGATTTTATTCTGGTGGGCACTTTTGGGCTTTTGTGTGTGAAGTGTGTGGGCCTTGGCGGCGAAATTTATGGCTCGGCCGGCGACGCCATGTGGCTTCAGGTGTGCGATGAGAAACGCAAAAGCTTTGAAAACCCGCTGCGCCGGGCAGAGCGTGACACGCGCCTGGTGCGCGACGCCCTGTTCAGCGCCAAACTGAAAAATGTGCCGGTAGAGGCAGTGGTGGTGTTTACAAACCGTGCGGCACAGCTGGCGCTGCCCCGCAGCACCGGGCATTACACTGTAAAAGAGTTTCGGGCCCTGCTGGATAAATCGAAATATACGCAGGATAAGCGTGTGGATATCTCGAAAACGGCCGACGCCGTGCGCGCCTGGCTGAAAAAAGCGGAATAAGCAAATGCCGTCTCTCCGGCCGCAAGGCGCTGGGCGGGCGGCATTTGCCTTGTTTGAGAAGAAAAAGCTTCACTATTTACACTTTGTTCACAGTAGCGTCATATCGTTGTCCAAATTGGCCCCTATAATAAGAATCACAGAAACGGAAGCCGCAATCCGTTTTCTGTATGATTCCTCCTCACACCAAGAGAGATACCCCTTAAAAGAGAAAACCCCCGGTTCCGCATGCCGGGGGTTTTTCCTTTTGTGTTTTACCGCATCAGGTGCCGGTGTTCCAAGCGTGCTTTTCCCTCTTCCGCGCAAATCACACCATACTGCCCCTCTATCAGGGCGCCCGGGTTGAACAGCGTCAGCCCGTCCATTTCTTCACAAAAGGGCACATGCGTGTGCCCAAACAGCGCCACATCTGCACGGGCAGCCTGTGCGGCCTCTGCCAAAGCCAGATAAGAGCCCTTCACCCCGTAGGCATGGCCGTGCGTATACAAAAACAGCACAGCCTCAAACGCGCAAAGGCCCTGGATGGGCGCGTTAGAACCAAAATCGCAATTGCCGCGCACCATATAAACGCGCAGGGCGCCGTGCGCCGCTTCAAAGCGCTCTGCCTCTCGAATTCCGTCCCCCAGAAAAATCACCGCACCCACATTTTTTTCTGCGCGGTATGCCTGTTCCAGCGCGTCGTAGTCGCCGTGGACATCCGATACTACCAGCAGCTTCATTCTGCCCCTTCTTTCTGCGCCGCCTGCGCGGTATCTCCCAGGCAGGCCTTGTAAATTTCGCTTTTGGAAAACGGCGTGCCCGCCGCAGCCTGCTTTGCCGCGGCGGAAAGCGGCATGCCCTGCGCCTGAACAAGCGCCCGGGCCTGTGTGGCCGCCTGGGCCAGCGTGGGCGCCGCCTGCTGCGGGGCCGGCTGGGCGCCTGCCATCACCAGCACAAATTCACCGCGCGGCGCGTTCTGTTTATAGTAGATGTTTGCCGCCCCAATGGTGGTTTTGCGAATCTCTTCATGCAGTTTTGTCAGCTCGCGGCACACGGTCAGGGGCCTGTCGGGGCCAAAGGCCTCTTCCAGGTCTGCCAGGGTGGTGGGCAGTTTGTGCGGCGCCTCGTAAAAAATAACGGTGCGCTGCTCTGCCTGCAGGGCGGCCAGCCGCTCTTTTTTCTGGCGCCGGTTGGTGGGCAAAAATCCCTCGAACACAAAGCGCCCTGTGCACTGCCCCGAGGCGATAAGCGCCGTGTCTGCCGCGCTTGCGCCCGGCACCGGCACCACGCGGATGCCGCGGGCGTGCGCGTCCCGCACAATTATTTCGCCGGGGTCGGAAATGGCGGGCATGCCGGCGTCCGAGCACAGGGCACAGGTTTCACCGGCCTCTATGCGCGCCAGAATCCTTTCGCCCCGCTCTTTGAGGTTGTGCTCGTAATAACTTACCATCGGCTTTTTCAGCCCCAGGTGGTTCAGCAGCTTCAGTGTCACGCGGGTGTCCTCTGCCGCAATGAAATCTGCGCTGGCAAACGTCGCCGCCGCTCGGGGCGTCATATCATCCAAATTGCCGATGGGCGTTGCCACCAGATATAAAATTCCCGCCATAAAAAACGCGCCTCCTGTTGCCCTCTATCTTTTGCCATGCCTTTCCCCGGCCGCCGCAAGCGGGCAGCCCTGGCAGCGGGAACCCATGGCGCTGCCATGCGAAAAACGCTTTGGCGCAGAACTTTGCCCCCAAAACACGGCCTCAGGGCGCCCGCCTTTGGCAAGAAGATATCATCTATCATATCCTCCATATCTGCAAAACACAAGCATTTCAACTCATTTCGCGCTGTTTTCAGCAGCCGGGCCCGGCGGAGCCTTCCAAATGCCCACAGGGTAAGCTTCGCCACGCGGGCCGGAGCCCAGCCGCCCGCATGAATTGTGCTTTGCGGGAAAAACGAAGCGGGTGCGCAAAAGCGCACCCGCCCGTTTTCTTTCTTTGTGTGCAGGGTCAGCCTTCGCTGATTGCGCTTACGGGGCACTCGCCGGCGCAGGTGCCGCAATCCAGGCACGCGTCCGCATCGATCACATACTTGCCGTCGCCTTCCGAAATGGCACCCACCGGGCAAACACCGGCGCAGGTGCCGCAGGCGATGCAGTCGTCGCTGATTTTGTAAGCCATACTACAAACCTTCCTTCTCCGCGCTGTAAAAAGTGATTTGCGCCCTTTACGCCCCGGAAAACGCGGACCGAATGCGCAGGGCCGATCTTCAGCGAAAAGGCCCGCGGCCTGGCCGCAGATGGGCCCGGCCTTTTGCCTCTTCGTTTTTTTATTGTAACATAAAGTAAAGATTTTGCAAGAGTTATTCCTGCTGCGGCAGCTCCTGCTGTGCCTCGGGCTCTGGCTGCGGTTTTTTGGGCACACGCTTGCCGCCGCGGATATATTCGCACACTTCCTTGGCATAGCTGCGCACAGGCGCGCCGGGCGCGTCAGGCCGCACCCGCAGCACACCGGAGATGACATTCACCTCTGTTACAACGCCCGTTCCGTCAGGCGTGTTTACAATGCTGCCCACCCCGGGGGTGATGCTGTTTAAATACTCATAGGCTGGCTGCTCGTAAGCAAGGCAGCACATCAGCCGCCCGCACGAACCCGATATCTTGGCCGGGTTCAGCGAAAGGCCCTGTGCTTTTGCCATTTTAATGGACACCGGCTGAAAATCTTTCAAAAAGCGGCTGCAGCAGAACGGCTGGCCGCAGATGCCGATACCGCCCAGCATTTTGCTTTCATCGCGCACGCCAATCTGGCGCAGCTCGATGCGCGTGTGGAACACGCCGGCCAAATCTTTCACAAGGTCGCGGAAATCCACCCGGCCGTCGGCGGTAAAGTAGAATAAGATTTTGCTGCGGTCCAGCGTATATTCCACATCCACCAGCTTCATTTCCAGCTTGTGTTTTTCAATGCGCTCTGCACACACCTCAAACGCGCGCTTTTCGTCTGCACGGTTTTTTTCCATCCGCCGCAAATCGATGGCGTCGGCCATGCGCAGCGCCGGGCGCAGGGGCTTTGATATTTTGGAATCCGGCACCTCGTGCACGGGCTTCACCACCTCGCCGCACTCTTCCCCGCGCGCCGTCTCTACAATTACATACTCCCCTGCCGCCGGGGCAAGCTGCCCTGGCGCGAAATAGTACATTTTGCCCGCCTTTTTAAAGCGGACACCAACCACACTTGTCATGAACGTTCCTTTCCAAAACGGCCGCGCGGCCGTTCGCCTTTCTATTTCCTTCAGCGGGCAAGCTGTGCGCCCAGCTGTGTCAATACCAATTTCGGGTTGGCGTTTGCGTCTAACAGGCGCATGGCCTCGCCCGCGCACGCCGCACAGCGCGCGGCCCTGGGCGCGGAAACCGTGCCGCCGGCCCGCTTTGCCAGTGCGCCGGCGCACACATAGCGCACAAGGCGCAGCAGCGCCTTTGCGCCGGCCCTGTCCTTTTCGTCCTGGGCCAGCAGGCAAAGGGCCGCATAGGCATCCTTTTTTTCACAGGCCAGCACAATCCGCTCGGCCCGGGCCAGCGCGTCAGAGCGCTTTTCGTCGGCAAGGCAGGCTTTCGCCTCGCCCAGCCGCCCGTCAAAGATTTCTGCCAACCGGCGCGCCTGCTGCGGCTTTGCACCCAGACGCTCCAGGGCGGCCGCGCATTCCGGCACGGCCAATGGAGCCAGAGTATACACGCTGCACCGGCTGCGAATGGTGGGCAGCACAGCCGCTTCACTGACAGCTGTGAACACAAACAGCACGTTTTCCGGCGGCTCTTCTATTACCTTCAGCATGGCGTTGGCGCTGGCCGCGTTCAGCTTTTCCGCCCCGTATACCAGCACCACGCGCCCCGCAGCGCTGAGAGAGGTATCGTATATGGCGCGGCGCACCGCGCGCACTGCGTCTATTTTAATAAAGCCCGACGCGCCCTCGCCCGCCAGCGTCAGCACTTCCGGGCTTCGCCCTTCCAGCACGGCAGCTGCGGCGGCCCCGCCCTGCGGGTATAAAAAGTCTGCCGCCAAACAGCGCGCGGCAAAGCCGGCGCCCATGCCCTGCTCCCCACAGAGAAGCACGCTGTGCGCCAGCCGCCCGGCCGCCAGGGCCAAGGAAAGGTCTTTTTTCAGGGCGTCGTTGCCAAGCAGGCCGCTCAGTGCGCGGCCCAAAGCGCTGTTACAGTTTTTCAAAGCGCTCTACATTGGTGACGAAAATGGTTGCGCCGCCCACCGTCACTTCCAGCGGATATGCCGTTGTAACGCCAATGCCATAGCTGGCTGTGCTGGGCACCACTTCCGTGCGCTGTTTGGCACAGGAGGCAATCAGCTCTAAGCATTGGTCCACTTTTTCATCGTCTGTGCCAATCAGCAGCGTCATGTTCCCCGCCATCAGAAAGCCGCCCTGCGTGGGAAGCTTTGTTACAGAGAAGCCGTTTTTCGTCAGCGCGTGGCACACGGCCGAAGAATCTTCCTTGTTGACGATTGCAGTGATCATTTTCATTTTGTGTTCCTCCTGTCGGAACCAAATTTCTGCCGGCCGCCGGGGCGGCGGCGTTTTGTGTGCGGGGCCGGGCAGGCTGCGCCTTCCCGGCCCCCTGTGTTCTTAGTATAACATATTTATGCAGCCTGCGCAAAATTGCTTTTGGGGCAAAAAAACTTTTTTAGGCCCGAAATTGCGCTCAGCGCCAATTGTTCCTGCCCGCATTGCGCCAGGCGCGGCGGTTCTTCGCATAGCGCAGTTCCTGCTTTGCCATGCGCCAGAAATCGCCGCCAAAGAAAATCAGGAAGTTCAGCAGCGAGAACAGCACGCTGAGGCGGTCGGCCCATGTGCCGAACACAAACCCGAACAGGCACAGAACGCCGGAAAACAAAGCCAGCCATTTCACTTTAACCGGAATGATGAAAAACAGAAGCAGGCGCATTTCCGGGTAAAGCATGGCAAAGGCGAAAAACAGCGAGAGGTTCAAATAATAAGTTGTGCCCCAGCCCGTGACGGCCGCCGCCAGAATGGCGCCCAGCACGCCAAGAAAATAGTAGACGTTAAAGCGGAAATCGCCCCAGCTCTGTTCCAGCGTATGGCCAATGAGCCACATCAGGTACAGCGTAAGCACAAGAGAAAGGGGCGTGGAAGAAGAGGGCACAAAAATGAACGTAAGCAGGCGCCACACTTCGCCCTGAAGCACGGCCGGCATATAAAGCGAAAGCTTGCTCCAGATGCCGAGGCCCGGCATAAAAAATTCCGCCAGAAAAACAACCGCCTGCCCAATGACAATAATCATCATCAAATCGTGGATGGCAATGTGGCCAAACCGACGTTCCAGTTTATCAATCCATTTCATTCTCTCCGGTTCCTTTCCTGTACGCCCTGAGGCGTTTTTGTAATTTTGTTGTATTATTCACCCGCTTGCAGCTATATACAGCATTACAAACAGTAGCGGGGGAAGATTTTCCCATTCAACAGAAAGTTATTCCACTTGCCCGGCCGCACTTTTCCCCGTGGAAAACTTTGCCTGTAAAACAGCGGTTTTTAACACTTTCCACAGGGTTTTCCACAGAAAGCCGGGGAAAACACGCTATACAAAGTGTAAAACTCTGTGGAAATGTTGAAAGTTCACAAACCGGTAAAAATTACACTGTGTACAGGTATTCCTGCTTTTTCAAAAAAAGCGCTGCAATTTTGTCTCGCAATATGCAGGGGCCAGTGTGTGCGGGCTACGAGGTTTTAAAGCCGTTCCCGTAAATTTCGCTGGCCTCTGTAATCATCATAAAGGCCTGCGGGTCAACGCGCTGGGCGGCGCTTTTCACCTTATAAATCTCCGATTTGGAACACACGCACATCAAAAGCTCGCGCTGCTGGCCAGAGTATGCGCCATAGGCGGGCAGCAAGGTGGCGCCGCGCCGCACAATCAGGTTGATGGCCTCGGCCGTGGCTTTTCCGTTCGATGTGATGATAAGCGCAAGCTTGCCAGAGCCCGCGCCATACAGCAGCTTATCCATTACCGTAGAGGACGTGAAGGTGGCCACAGCGCCGTACAGCACAGCGTCCAAACTGCGGTAGGCAAGCCCGCTGCCCAGAATGATGAGGCCGTTCAGGGCAAGGGCCAGCTGCCCCATGGAGAGGAACGGGAATTTCTTTTTGGCCGCCATCACCAGAAAATCCGCCCCGCCGGTGGAGGAGCCCCTCATATAAACCAGCGCAAGCCCGCTGCCCAAAAATACACCCATGAACAGGGCCGCCAGCAGAGGGTCGCCCGTATAGGCGGGAACGTGCGCGAACAGAACATCCACAAACAGGGTGCCAATCAAAATGGTTCGCAGGCTTTTTAAAAGAAACGTTCGGCCCACCACCCGGTAGCTTACCAGCGCAATGGGCACATTCAGCGCCAGTGTAAGCGTGCCGATGGGCAGCCCGTTCCAGATATGGTTCATGATAACGGCAAGGCCCGAAACCCCGCTTGGGGCAAAAGGCGCATGTTTTGCAAACACGCAGATGGCCACCGCATACAGCGCATTGCCCATGATGTCATACAAAACGTCCACTGCCAGCGTCCGCCAGCGGTGGCCGGGCCCGTTTTTTGCACCTGGCATTCCGTTTCCTCCTGCATCTGCCTTCGGCCCCTCTTTGGGCCGCTGGGTTTCCGATTATTTTTTTATCATATCATACGCGCGCCGCGAAGAAAACACCTGCGCGGGAAAAACCTTTTTGTTTGCCCCGGTTTTCACAAAACATGCACAGGCGGCCGGCGGCCAACGCCTTTCTTCGGCATTTCTGCCGCGTGCATACCCAGCGCATAAAAAAGGCCGCGGCCGCCTTTTGGGCTGCCATGGCCTTTTTGCGCCGCATTGCGCGGCTGTTCTTTATACCGGTATTTCCCCGTATTGCTCCTCAAATGCAAGGACGCGCTTTTTAATC